>CAZCQN010000024.1:0-19187 GCA_964500825.1 uncultured Verrucomicrobiota bacterium
GTCCAAGACCCCCGTCCTCGCCAACCTGCCACACAACCCCGACCCCGCTGCCCACGCCGACGCGTTTGCGCAGCTTGCCCGCGAAGTCCTCGCCCGCTGCGGCCACGCGCCTCGTTCCTAGGTGCCTTCCAGGTCAGGTCTTGGGTCTGTCAATTGCGCGCTGCGATTAGCGCGCTCATGCCGCCCGTGTTGTGCTAGGATAATGTGTTTGTTGCACGTAGGAGAACTCCGTATGGGCCTGCGTGAGAACGAAGGCTTGGCGATCGGCCACAAGGTGGCACCACCGCCTGAGCCTGCGGACGCAGCTGGGACCGAGCGGACGGACGGCGAGACGCGCGAGTTTCGTGGGACATCGCGGTGGCCGATCGGTGCGTTTGTCGTCATGCAGTTCATACTGATCGGTGCCGTTGTCCGTGCGGTCACGGCATCTGACCTGGTAGCGGCCTTGCTAGCTGTGGTCGCTGCTTCCATGGACGTGATCGCGTTTCTCCATGCGAAGAAGTACAGCCTGGAAGTTGGTCCTGACGGGGTTCGCTACGTTGCGGGGCGGGCCGTTGTGTCAATGCAGTGGGATGAGATCGCTGCGGTTTCGCATCACGGTTTTGGGAAGACCATGCGGCTCCGGTCGCACGACAACAGGTCCATCGAGATCGACCTGGATAAGTTCAAGCGCGGCGGCGAGATTCGCGATGCGCTGCGCGTCATGCTTTCAGACCACGAGCCGATCACCGAGCCCGTGTTGCTCGGTTCGCTGATCGCATCGTCAATCGCGGTTTGGATTATCGCCGGCATCGCCGTCACGGTTCTAGCGCGGTCGAAGAACGATTTCATGCATCTCGCTTACGGTGCGGCGCTCGGCTTCGCGTTGGGGCTCGCGTTGAACACGTTCGTACGCGTGCGCCTTTCAGCCTATCGGTGGATCGGCTGGGGATGCGTCGGCCTGGCTGTGTTGTCGGTGATTGTCGCGATCGCGTGGACAGGCGCCGTCGACTACGGGCGCGCGCATATCACTGTCTGGCGTGTCCTTCTCGCCGTTCTTGGTTTTCTGAGCGTGTTTTCTGGACTGATCTTGGCGTCCGGTGTTCGCGCGCACGGCGAGGACTACCAGGAAGCGCTTGCACGTCGCGGCGTCGAGGTGTGGCGCAGGCCGCCGCCTAAAGCCGAGTGAGCCGTTTGTCGACGAGGGGCGGGAGGAGTTCGCCGGCTTTGCCCTGAAGGAAGTGGTCGACATGGACGACGTTGGGATCTTGTGCAGCTTGAGCGGAGTGGGTGTGGGGAGAGGCTAATGTGCGACTCGATCGCGGAGAAGACGGATCGCAAGGAATACAGGATGAGGAGGCGGATGCCGACCACGATGCTGGTGGTGGGCCTGATGCAGATCGCCGTGGCGGCCTGGGCATGCACCGAACTTCGCGCGCGGACGACCTCCCCTCGGCTGCCGGACGGCACCACCCGCAGAATGAGCGAGGAGCTATCAAATGTGCGCAAGCACATGTGGCTCGTCCTTCTCGCTATGGGCGTGGTTACCTCACTGTACGGAGCCGTGCACTTGGGCTACCGCGTCATTGTTGATGAGGACGGGGTACGTCTTCGGTCATTCCTTCTTGACCGGCGCGTCGCGTGGAACGAAGTCCAGTGGTGTCATGTCTGGCATAAGGGCATGGTAGTCCTGGGTCGACCACGCGGCCGAGCTCTCGTCGTCCTCGCCACCATGCTGCGACCGCGGGGCCAGGTAGTCGACGAGATCCTCAGTCGTGTGCGGCAGGCGCGCTTCATTCGGCCACGGGGGGTGGTGTTTGGCGGAGCGCTCACGATCAGCGTGCTTGGCCAGCTCACGGCGTTCAAGGCGACGTACCTACCGTGGCTTGTCGGGGCTGGTGTGGGAGGTGTCTGTGGACTCGTGTATGCGGTGACTGTGCCGAAGCGCCGGGGAATGGATGGAGTGTTCGCGGCAGCGACGCTCGTCGTGGCTGTGCTTGTGGCGTGGGGGATATCAAGCCTGTTTCATTCGCTCACCCGCTGGCCAACGGACTGGGCGACGCTCGGCCTCTTCAGCGGTTGGCTGTACGGCTTCATGATCGCCCGGATGCACGAGGAACGGATCCGAGGCATGCCGGGTGCTGATTGGACGCGCGAAGTCGAACCGCCCGTAGCCACGAGATCCCAGTAGGTCGGCGTCGATCAGAGCCGACTAAGCCACTCGTCGACGAGGGGCGGGAGGAGTTCGCCGGCTTTGCCTTGGAAGAAGTGGTCGATGGAGTCGACGTTGTCGGGCTCGTCGAGGTTGATGCCGACGGTGCGGGCGCCGCACGACTTGGCGAGCGACAGCATGCCGGCGGCGGGGTAGACGGTGCCGCTGGTGCCGACGGCGAGGAACAGGTGGCATTCGCGGACGGCGTCGTCGATCTTGTCGAGAAACATCGGCATCTCGCCGAACCAGACGATGTGCGGCCGGAGCATGGCGCCGCACGAGTCGCAGTGCGGCAGCGGGCCGAGGTTGTCGAGCGTCTCTGTGATCGTGCCACAGCCCGTGCAGCGGACCTTGGCGAGCTCGCCGTGCATGTGCAGGACGTGTTTCGTGCCGGCGCGGTCGTGCAGGTCGTCGACGTTCTGCGTGATGAGGGTGAAGTGGCCGTCGGGCATGGCGGCCTCGAGCCGGGCGAGCGCGTCGTGGGCGGGGTTCGGCTCGAGGGTCGGCAGTTGTGCGCGGCGCGCGTTGTAGAAGTCCCACACCATGCGGGGGTCGCGTGCGAACGCCTCGGGCGTGGCGACCTCGTAGAGGTTGTACTTCTGCCAGAGGCCGCCCTTGTCGCGGAAGGTCGAGACGCCCGACTCGGCCGAGATCCCCGCGCCCGTCATCACGGCGAGCCGCGTCGATGTGCTGAACGGAACAGCCTCCACGAGAGCCTCCCGTCGGATTCTTTTCTCACCACGGAGAGCACGGAGGGCACGGAGGGATTCCTATCTCTGTGCTCTCCGTGTGCTCCGTGGTTCGATCCTCTATTCGGCCGGGAGGAGGATGCGGAAGGTGGTGCCGTCGCCGCCGGTGCGCACGACGTTGATGGTGCCGCCGTGCGCGTCGACGTGCTGCTTGCACGTCGAGAGGCCGAGGCCGGTGCCGGTGCCCTCGCCCTTGGTGGTGAAGAACGGCTCGAAGAGGCGCGGCAGATCTTCCGGGGCGATGCCCGGGCCGCTGTCACGCACCTCGATGGCGCCGAACTGGTCGGCCTGCGCCTGGTCGAGACACTGGCGTTCCGTGTCGGTGATCGCCTCGAGCTCGTGACCGTCCTTGGTCACGGCGCGCCCAACGATAGCGAGCGTGCCGGGTCCGGCCATCGCCTCGATCGCGTTTATGGACAGGTTCAGCAGCACGTCGTGCATGTGGCCGACGTTCACGTTGAGCGTGACCGCCTCGACGGGCGGCTCGGCCGTGAGCGCCACGTCGCTCACGGTGCATTGCGGCTGGATGAGGAGTTGGATGTTCGTGACGAGTTCGTACAGCGTGGTCGGTTGCCGCTCGTCGCGCGGCGCTTTCGAGTAGGTGAGCAGTTGGCGCGCGATCTGCGTGCAGCGCATCGTTTCCTGCTCGATGATGCCGAGGTAGCGCTCGGACTCGTCGCTCAGCGCGATGCCTTCGCCCTGGCCCGTGCGTTCTTTGTGGAGCCGGCCCATGAGCATCTGCGTGTAGCCGAGGATCACGGTGAGCGGGTTCTTCATCTCGTGGACGATGCCGGCCGAGAGCTGGCCGATGCGGGCGAGCCGGTCGAAGTTCGCCAGGTCGCTCTTGATCCGGTCGAGCATCTGCTCCATGTCGTCGTGGCGGGTCGCGAGCTGCTTGCGTTCTTGCCGTCGCTTGAGCCCGCGCGCGACGGTGGCGCGCAGCTCGTGCAGGTCGAACGGCTTCTCGATGTAGTCGAACACGCCGTAGCGGATCGCTTTCTGCGCCGTCTCGAGCGAGCCGTAGGCGGTCAGCAGCATCACCTCGACGTCGGGATCCTTGTCGCGCACGCGGCGCAGCGTCTCGATCCCGTCGATCTTCGGCATCTTGATGTCGAGGATGACCAGGTCGGGATGGAACGAGTCGAGCTCGTCGAGGCCCTTGAAGCCGTCGTCGACGGTGTGGCACTCGTATGGGCCCTCGAGCGAGACGCGGATCGACTCGCGCGGGCCGGGCTCGTCGTCGACGATGAGGATCCGAGGCCGGCGCTCGGCGGCCGGTGTCGGCGGGGCTGAGGGCGGCCCCGAGGGCTCTGTGGAGGGCTGCGGTTCGGCTGGCTCCATCGCGACGACTCCCGTGGGGCGACACGGGTACTTTGTACTTCGCGGCGCCCGGCTCGTCAACCGCAAAACGGGCGATCGGGCGGCAGGCGAAATTGCTTGACATTGTTGCTGCCGCTCCCGACGATGCGAGCGTAAACAGGGGGATGGGCGCGTACGCCTCAGCTCCTCGGTCGTAACGGCACGGCCGCCCGACGTGGGTGCAGGGTTTCGGGCCGGCCGGCGCGTTGACGGAGGAGCGTTGGATTTGCCACACGGCACGGCTGGGCCAGCAGCGCTCGGGTTGCATCTCGGCGATCCGAGCCCGGGTCTTGGTGTCGCCGTGGGCGGTGGCCTTCTTCTTGCCTCACTTGCCGTCCTGATTCTCGAGCGCAGTTCGGCGCCGCCACGTCGTGGGCAGCGTGTGCTTCTGCGCGCGTGTTCACTGGCGTTGTTGGTGTGCGGCGTCGGCCTGCTCGAGCATGCGTTGTTGGTCGACGCGCTTCGTGCCGCGCCGCTCGTTGCCTCCATCATCGGCGCCGGGTTCGTTACGGGCGTGGTGTTGCTCGCTGCGCGTCTCATCCGCCACGCAGGCGCGCCGGCCGCTGCCGACTCGTTCACGGCGGCCTCGCGTCGCGGGTATTCGCCTGGAACCTCGATCGAGGACTGGCGGTGGCTCGTCCAGCTCGTCGATCTTACCGACCTGACCGAGCTGCAGCAGTTCGTCGTTGAGCGGCTCACCGGAGTGCTCCACGCCGCCGACGGCGCGATCCTGCTCGCCGACGCCACGGGGTCCGCGTACGAGGTGAGCTACTCGACGCTCGGGCGCGACGTGCTGGGCGACCGGCCCATACTGCCGGCCGATGCGCCGCTCGCGCAGCGGGCCGCCAAGCGCCGCGAACCGATCGTGCGCGCCGCGCTCACGGGTGGGCGCGGCGACGCGTCCGTTCTTGACGGCCTCGAATCGCTGCGCGCCGAGCTGGTCATTCCTCTGGTGGTTCGCGGTCGGCTGCTTGGGATGGTCTCGGCGGGCCGCTGCCTCGACCCCGAGGGGTACTCGGACGCCGCCGTCAAGCGCGTGATGCGCGAGGCGCACGTGATCGCCGCCGTCGTTGAGAACGTGCGGATCTACAACCTGGCGATGCACGAGAAGCTCCGGACCGACGTGCTGCTCGAGCAGCTCACGCTCGGCGTCGTCGCCACGGACGGCTCGGGCACGATCGTCGCCTGCAACCGGGCGGCGCGCGAGATCCTCAAGCTCGACACGTCGCCCGAGGGCCGGCCGGCGGCGACGCTTGGCCCGGGCCTCGCGGCGTTTCTCGGCCCGGGCGGGACCGGCGCCGAACCGAGGACGCTGCAGGAGCTCATTCTCGACGTGCCCGGCCGCGGCGAGGTGCCCGTCCTGCTCCGTGGGGCCGTGGTTCGCAGCGCGCTCGAGGTGCCTGGCCGCATGCTGCTGATCGAGGACCTGAGCGAGCGCCGCGCGCTCGAGTCGGACCTGCGCGGCGCCAAGCAGCTCGCCTCGGTAAGCACCCTGGCGGCCGAGATGGCACACGAGATCCGTAACCCGCTCGTGTCGATCAAGACGTTCTCGCAACTGCTGCCCGAGCGGCTCGACGACCAGGCGTTCCAGCTCAAGTTCGCCGACATCGCCCAGCGCGAGGTCGACGCAATCGGCCGGATCATCGACCGCCTTCTGAACTACGCCGAGCCGGGCAAGCTCAGACGGGCACCAATGAAGATCGACCAGCTTGCGCGCCAGGTGCTTGATCTGCTCGCACCCGAGCTCGACGAGCAGCGCGTGTCGGTCGAAACCGATTTCGAGCCGAGCGCGCCTGAAGTGATCGTTGACGCCGACAAGGTCAAGCAAGTCCTGCGCAACGTGGTAGCGAACGCGGTCCAGGCGATGCCCGCCGGGGGCCGCCTCGGGATCACCACGACGGCGACCGGCTGGCGACCTGGCTCGGGGCCGACGGCGTACCGGGTCACCATCAAAGATTCGGGCTGCGGCATTCCCAAGAG
This sequence comes from uncultured Verrucomicrobiota bacterium, assembly GCA_964500825.1. Classification (GTDB taxonomy): domain Bacteria; phylum Auribacterota; class JABMQX01; order JAFGEW01; family JAFGEW01; genus CAYUZG01. The sequence goes on from CAZCQN010000024.1 coordinate 6,280, forward strand.
CAGGCTGACGAAGGTGTTCGAGCCATTTTTCACGACGCGCGAGCGCGGTTTCGGCCTTGGGCTTTCGCGTGCCAAGCACGTGATGGAAGAGCACGGCGGCTCGATCGAGATCGACAGCGCGCCCGGCCGCGGCACCACGGTAACGTTGATGTTCGCTCTCGCGCAGCGCGTTGGGGAAAGTGAACATCCGACGCTATGAGCTTGATTCTCCATGCGAAAAATGCGATAATACAGCTAGTGTGGACGTAAGCATCGCCTGTGGGGGATTTGGATTCGACAAGTAGCGGCCCGATGGGCTCTGTCCTTGTGCTCTCAGCAGGCAAGGCAGTCTGCGAATCGCTGTGCTCGATCCTGGGAGCAGGGATTGCCGTTGAACACCGTGAACAGCTTGCCGACGCTCGGAAGCTGCTCGTGGCACGGCCGTTCGACGTCGTTATCATCGACACCGAGCTGGGTGACTGCTCCGCGGCGGAGGCGGTCCGCACGATCGCACGTGAGACGGCGGGTCCGTCGTTGATCGCGCTGACGCTGAGCGTCAAGGTCAACGGCTTGCCTCCGGACGAGTTGCGCAGCCTGTTCGCGTATCTGACGAAGCCGTTCGAGGCCGACCAGGTGCGTTTCGTCATCGAGCGGGCGATCGAACGCGCCGACCTGCGGCGCCGTATCAGGTATTTGGACAAGCAGGTGAGCACGAGGGAACACGCCGTGGTATCGCGCGAGTCCGATCCGCCCGACGAGCTGCAGCGCGAGTTTGCGCTGTTTCGGCGGTGCGCGAGAGTCTTCGCCCGCGAGGTGCGCGTCCCGGCCCTGGCGACGGCGGTGGCCGAGGTGTTGGCCGAGGAGTTCCTCGTGGCCTCTGTGGCCGTCTTCCTCTGGGACGCGGCGGCCAACCGGTTCGCGCCCGCGGCGGCCTATGGACTTGACGAGAAGGTGCTGGCCGACACCGCGTTCCGCCACGGCAAGGGCGTCGCGGGCTGGCTGGCCGACAACGGCCGCGTGCTGCGTCGCAGCCAGGTGGCGACCTCGTTCGACTACGACGCGGCGATCGCCGTCGTGAATGAGTTCGACCTGCTCCGGGCCGAGCTGGCGGTGCCCATGCTGCGTCGTGGAGGGCTGCTCGGCTTCATCTCGCTCGGGCCCAGGGTGAGCGGACGGCCGATCACGGAGCGGGAGATCGAGTGGCTCGTGCTCGTTGCGGGGATGGCGGCCGTCGCCGTCGACAACTGCCAGGCGCGACAGGCCCTGGCGTTCGAGAAGCTCTTCGCCGAGCGGATCGTGGCGGGGCTGGACGTCGGCGTCATCACGACTGACGCGAAGGGCACTGTCACGGCGTGCAACCGTGCCGCAGCCGAGACGCTCGAGCTCGACCGCTCCCCGGTGGGCGGCAGCGTGTCCGCCCTGGGCGAGGCGCTCGCCGAGTTTGCCGATAGCGTGCTGCAACTGACCGAGCTGCGAGCGACGCGCGTTATCGAGCACGAAGGCACGGGCCGCCGCCTGCGCGTGAGTGCTGCGCCGATTGCCGGCGACGGCCACCGGGTAGGCGTCGTCCTCGTGCTCGAGCCGGCTCCCGAGCGAGCTGCTGCAACCGCGCCGGCCGATGAGGTCGGCCGCGCTGCGGCCGATGAGGTCGGCCGCCCTGCGGCCGATGAGGTTCGCCGCCCTGCGGCCGATCAAGCGGCGCAGATGGCGTTCTGGTCCGAGCTCGCGGCCCGGATGGCGCACAAGCTGAAGAACCCCCTCGTGTCGATCAAGACGTTCACACAACTGCTGCCGGACCGATACACCGACGAGGAGTTCCGCACGGACTTCCTCGACGTGGTGGATGCCGAGGCGGACAAGATCAACGAGATCGCCGACCGGCTCCTGCTGTACTCGCAGGCGCACGAGGTCGAACCGGTCCCGACCGACCTGCCGGCGCTCGTGCGGACCGTGCTCGATACGTTCGTCGAGCGCGCCGAGGCGAGCGGCGTCCGCGTCGAGCGCGAGCTCGACGAGCTCCCGGTCGTCCTGGCCGATCCCGGGCGCCTGAGCCTGGCGCTGCGCAGCCTCGTCGAGAACGCGCTCGAGGCGATGCCCGGCGGCGGGCGGCTGACGGTCCGGACGCGGCTGGTCGAGACGCCGGCCGTCGTCGCGAGCGGCGATTCTCGAACGCTTGATTTCAGCGCGGGTGGCGCGGCGCCTGCGTTCGCCTGTGTCGAGGTGGCCGACACCGGCGGCGGGATTGCGCGCGAACATCTCGACAGGGTCTTTGAGCCGTTCTACTCGCAGAGCGTGCGCGGGATCGGCCTCGGTTTGGCGATCGTCGCCCGCGTCGTCCATGAGCACCGAGGCCGCATTGAGATCACGACCACACCGGGCCGGGGCACGCAGGTGCGCATCCTGCTCCCGGCCCAGTGTTGACGGCGGGGTGAGCTGCCGCATGGCGGTCGAGGAGATTCAGATGGCCGAGCAAGCGCACAGCGTCCTGGTCGTCGACGACGAGCCGGCCGTGCGCAACGCGCTCAAGAGCGTGCTCGAGCACGACTACCGGATCGTACTCGCCCACGACGGCCCGTCGGCCCTCGACGCGCTTCGCGACGACGCGCAGATCGACGTGGTGCTGCTCGACATGGTCATGCCCGGCATGCACGGGCTCGAGGTGCTGCGCCGGGTCCGCAGCGAGTTCACCTCGGTCGAGGTGATCGTGCTGTCGGCGCTTCAGTCGATCGAGACCATTATCGAGGCGATCAACCTCGGCGCCTTCGACTACGTGAGCAAGCCGTTCGCGGCGCGCGAGCTCGCGTTGATCGTCGACCGCGCGATCGAGCTGCGCACGCTCAAGCGCGAGATCAGCCGGCTGCGCGAATCGGTCACCGGCCTCGTGCCCGTCGAGCTGGTCGGCGTCTCGTCGGCGACCGCCGCGCTGCGCCACCGCGCGCAGGAGCTCGCGCAGGGCACGGAGCCGTTCCTCGTCGTCGGCGAGCGCGGGGTGGGCAAGGAGTCGTTCGCGCGCGTCGTCCACTGGCGTCGCCACGGCAACGAGGCGGCGTTCACGGCCGTGCGCTGTGCGGACTTCGCGAGGCAGCAGGCGTTCCGCGCGCTCGCGAGCACCGAGGTCCAAAACGCCCCCGTTGATCTGGCGCACCTCGGCCTCCCGTGCGCCGGCTTGGTGCTTTTCAAAGACGCGCATCGCCTCGACGGCGAACAGCAAACCGTGCTCGCCCACGTGATCCGCGTGCTCTGCGATGCCGGGGTGTGCTGCGCGGCAACGGCCCCGCCCACGCTCGGCGACCGCGACAAGATCGACCCCGAGCTGTACGCGGTCGTGGCCGGCACCGTCGTGGTGATCCCGCCGCTGCGCGAGCGCTACGAAGACATCAAGCCGCTGGCCGAGCACTTCCTGGTGGAGCTGCGCGCCGAGCTGAACGCGGCCGCGACGCGGATCGGACCGGACACCGTCGGCGAGCTCGAGACCTACTCGTGGCCGGGCAACGTGCGGGAGCTCAGGAACTTCGTCGAGCGCGTCCTGATCCTGCATGCCGATGAGCCCGTGCTCGAACGCCGCCACCTGCCCGACGAGATCGGCGCCACCGCGGCCCGGGCCCTGTCGGCCACCGACTTCATCGGCCGCAAGACGCTCAAGGAAGCGGTCAACGACCTCGAGCGCCGCATCATCACGGACGCGCTCCGGCGATCCGGCGGCGTGCAGACGCGCGCCTCGGAGCTGCTCGGCACCACGCGCCGCATCCTGCGCTACCGAATGCAGCAGCTCGGCATCGAGTAAGCCCGGTTCTTCACCCGCATTCCTCACGGCCGGTGCGCGCTGGTTTTGGACACACGGCAATGACCAGCCTGCATGGGTGACAGTCTTTGCGCGCGCGCAGAGTCGCAACGACCGCGAGACATGGACGGTCGGCCCGACGAGCCGCGCAGCGGCGATTGAAAGCAGCCGCCGACGCTTCGCGTCGCAAGGCGCAAGCCCGTGGCAAGCGTGAAAAAGAGGGAACTAGAGCCCCTTCAGGGGGCGTATGGCAGTAGCCTCGGGCGCAAGCCCGTGGAATGAAGGCCCCCCAAGAGGACCGGAGCCCCGTCAGGGGCGATTGATCTCGCGTCTTCAATCGCCCCTGTCGGGGCTCGGTGTGTTTTTTCGATTCCGCTTCCCACGGGCTTGCGCCCGAGGCTACTTCCAGACGCCCCTGACGGGGCTCGGGGTCCTTTGCTGGGTCCGTCTACCACGGGCTTGCGCCCGAGGCTACTTCCAGACGCCGCTGACGGGGCTCGGCGTCCTTTGTTGGGTCCGTCTACCACGGGCTTGCGCCCGAGGCTACTTCCAGACGCCCCTGTCGGGGCTCGGTGTCTCAGGCCGGCATTGCTGGGTCAACAGCGTGATGGCTTGCCGGGGCTTTTCAGCAGCCTTCTATTGCCCCACGAGCCGGACGCGGTAGAAACGGCTGCGCGTCGTCGAGAATCCCGCCGGAGACGTGCCGTCGTCCATCCAGCTCTCGGTGCCCTGGTCGCCCGGCGAGCCGTCCGACTCGGTCACGAGGGACTCCGCGATGTCCTGCCACGTTGCCCCGGGATCGTACGCGCCGCTCGGCGTGCCGTCGGAGAACTGCACGACGTAGGTCCGGCCGTGCACGGTTGCCCACGTAATCGTCGTCGAGCCGCGCTCGATACTGGTGATGCGGAACCGCGAGCTCGGGTCGTTCGGATCGGTGCCCGCGGCGATCTCATCGCCGTCGCTTGCGCCGTCGCCGTCGGAGTCCGCCTTTGTCGGGTCGGTGCCGTAGGTGCGCACCTCCTCGCCGTCGGCGAGCCCGTCGTCGTCGGTGTCCGGGACGTCCGGATCGGTGCCGGTGTCGTAGCGGTCCACGTAGACGCCGGTGTTCGTCTCGACGAGGTTGGCCAGGCCGTCGCCGTCGTCGTCGAGCGACGGGCCGAACGCGTAGAGGGCCGTGTCGCCGCCGAGCATGCCGATCGAGTACACGTTGCCGTTGGCGACCGAGGGCGAGGTGCCGGCGTCGCCGTACACGTCGAGCACGAAGCCCTGCTCGCCCGGCTGCTTGGCTGTGTCGAGGATCTGCAAGTCAGTCCCAGGCCCGAAGGCATACCCGGCGGCCGGGATCAGGCCGACGTAGAGCAGCCCGTCGGCGCAGCACGGCTGCTCGAGCCACCCGCCGGCGGCGTAATAGGACCACAGCAACGTGCCTGACGCCTCTTCAAAGCATTGGAGCTTGCGCTCGGACCCGAAGCCGTCGATCCCACCAGCCAGGTACACGCTGTCGCCCGCGACGACGGGGATCGAGTCCGTGCGCTCGGCCGGCGTGCTCCACAGGACCGACCCATCATCGGCGTCGAGCTTGAAGAGCGTCGCGTTGTCCTCGCCGCCGTAGAAGCTGTAGCTGGCGATGTAGACCGCGCCGCTCTGGATGCTCACGCCGCCGAAGAACCCCTCGCTCCAGCCTGGGCAGGGCGCGTGGCGCCAGCGCTCCGTGCCGTCGGCCGCGTCAATCGAACACACGGCGCCGTCGGCCGTGCCGACGTAGAGCGTGCCGTCGGCGTACGCGGGCGTGTTGCCGTTTGTCTCGCCGATCTCGCGCGACCACAGGAGCGCGCCGTCGAGCAGCCGGTGTGCGTAGAGCTTCCCGCCGAGGCCGAAGCGGGTGGCGTCGGTGACGAACACCGCGCCGGCTGCGACGATGGGCGACGCGTTCACGACCGAATGGTCGAGCGCGGCGCTCCACAGGACCGTGCCGGTGTGTGCGTCGAGGCTGTAGAGCGTCTGGCCCGAGCCGACCACGACGCGCTCGACGGGCTCGCCGCTCACCTCGCCGAAAAACGCCGCCGGCGACGACCACGAGTCCACGGCCCGCGGCGCGAGCGCGCGGCTCCACAGCAGCGAGCCGTCGAGCTCGTCGAACGCGAGCACGCAGGCGTCGGTATACGTGTGCTGTTGTTCGTCGTAATACTCGCCGTAGGCGTACACCTTGAAATCGGCCACGACGGGCGTCGTCGGCCCGACGAGCTCGATGTTCGGCACGACGGCGACGAACCGCGGCGCGCCGAGCATCGGCGGCCCGGCACCGTCGGCGATGCCGCTGTGGCGCGCGTCGTGCGCGAGGCACGGAAAGCTCTCGACGGCGCCTGCAGCCGCGCTGATCGCGGCAGCAAGGACTACGAGCAAAGAAGCGGCGACGCACGCCGCTCGAAGCCGCGCAGCGGCGCTTGAGAGTAGCCTCGGGCGCAGACCCGCCGAAGCCTTGGCGAAGGAGGGCAAGCCCGTGGACCGCGACGCCCAGAAGAGACGCCGGAGCCCCGTCAGGGGCGACTGAATCCGACGCCCGGCCCAGTCAGTCGCCCCTGAAGGGGCTCTATTCTCGTTGAGTGCGCCCGGCAACCACGGGCTTGCGCCCGAGGCTACTCCCAGGCGCCCCTGGCGGGGCTTCGGCCTGCGCGCCCGTCGAAAAAACGGCGCATCGGGCTTTGCGCGCATGCTCCGAAGGGGCGTCATAGCACAGCCCAGGGCAACGCCCTGGGAGGCCGGGCCAGAACAAACGGAGCGATAGCCCGAAGGGCTTCCATAGAACGCCTTTTTCAACACGCCCTTGCCGCCTAGGCCTAACGGAAGCATAGGCTCAACAGCTATCCCCCAATTCTGAATGAGCCCACCGCTGGTCATTTCACTGTCTGGCCCCGAGTCAGTCGGCCCATGTGCGCCAGTCGGGCACGTAGTGCGGGTCGTTGTGCTCGCCGACCGAGCCGACGCGGAATCTTTTGGTTGTGTACTCGCCGCCTTCGAGCCCGTGTGCGGCCACGTGCCCGTCGACGAACGCGGCGACGGCTCGCTCGCTGTGGCGGAAGCACGTCGTCGGGTAGTCGTTCCGGCTCCATCCACGGCCCGAGAACAGGTACGGCGGATCGAGCAGCGCGTTGTTCGAGATCTGTGTGTCGCTCCACGCCATGAGCGCGTCGGCCATCATTATGACCTTGTGCGGCTCGCGCACGTCGGCGACGCGTTTCCACGGCTCGTGGCCGATGCTGAAGGCCCAGCCGGGCGTACCGGCCGGGCACAGGTAGTAGCCGTTGTAGCCGTAGGTCGAGGTCGGCTCGGCGCCCGGGCCCTGCGGGTGGTAGCTGCCCCAGCGCTGGACGGGGCAGTTGAACACGCTGTGCTCCGTGTTCGGTTTCACGTCGAGATAGGGGTAGATGAAGCCGGCCTCGTAGTCGATGCCGGCCTCGTTCGTGCCCCACCAATACACGACCGGCGACTGCTGCCAGTTCGCGCACGGCATGAAGGCGCCTTCAAAGTCGTTCGTGTAGGTGAGCGCGGCGAGGGCGAGCTGCCGCTGGTTCGACATGCATTCGGTCTGCCTCGCCTTGTTGCGAACGCCGACGAGGGCCGGCAGCAGCACGCCGAGCAGCGTGGCGATCACCGCGATCACGACGAGGAGCTCGATCAACGTGAAGGCGCGCTGTTTCATCATCGTCCCCCTCCGGGGGTCGTGTGCTCCCCGCCCCACACACGGGGCGGGGAGCACGAACGAGTTCCTACGCTCTCGTGCGCCGTCGCAGCCCGAGCACCAGGGCCGCCCCCGCAACGAGGAGCACGGCCGGCTCGGGTATCGGTGTCACGTCGGCGAAGGCGTCGATGTCGACGACGGCCTCCGCGTTCAGGTTCGATACGCGTACGTACTGGATCCAGTCGAGGCCGGTGCCGGCCAGGTCGATGCCGGTGCCACCGCCCGAGCCGGCGTAGAGGACGAGCGCCTGCGCTTCGGTCAGCCCGTCGAAGTCCGACAACGTCAGACTCGGGTCGACGGGCAAGAGGAAGTCGCTCGGCACGGTGTGATCGGCGTCGGCCCAGCCCGTCGTCGGATACAGCGCGTCCGCGTACGGCGGGGTTACGGTGACCCAGTCGATGCCGTCCCGGCTGACCTCGATCGTGCCGAGGTCGTTGCCGAAGAGCAGCGCCGGGTCGGTGATGATCGGGTCAGGCCACTGGGTGATGAACGCCGCGTTGCCGAACACGATCAGGTCGATGCCGAACGCGTTGCGCGCGTCGTCCTCAACGGGGTGGTCGAACACGACCTCGACGTAGCCGCCGGGGCCGAACGAGAAGACCTGGTCGTGCGGCCAGTTGCCCGTACCGTCCGGCCTGTGGTACCCCCACTCCGGGTTGATGATCGTCACGGGGTCGTCGGCGCCGCCCGCCCAGTTGGGCGTCCACCGCTGAGGCGAACCGAGCACGGCGTTCGGGTCGTCGTAGTCGTCGGTCGTGCCGCCGCGGTCGGAGCCGACGACGACCGAGGCGAACTGAGCGTGCGCCATCGGAACGCACAGCAGCGCGAGCAGCATAGACAGCGCAGTTCCTCGAAAGAACCTCATTCCCTTACCTCCTACTCGTCGTGAAGTGAGCGTCCACGGCTGCTTTCTCGACTCATTCTGAGTCGAAAAAGAAGCTCGGGCCGAGCCTTCGGCTCGGTCGCGTCACGCGTGACGCTAGGCCTACTTCGCGACGCGGCAAGAGGAGGGGAGTGACGAGGAAGTCCCGTCTCGTGTGCCCGGTGGGGCGTGCTGCGTGTGGACAGACTCGTCCGCCAGCCTGGTCGATCGACGGGTGGCTCGACATGATCCGCTTTCTTCCCGGGTGCGAAGAAGTCAGGGTCACGCGCCCGCAGGCAGGTCTTCTGGCTTGCGGATCGTCCTACTTGGCCCGCCTTCCCAGCCGCCCTTTGACGACCAGTGACTGTCACGGCCTCCGGTCTTTGCCCGAGGCCCGCGTGGGCCGTTCGTCCCCGCTTACAGCGGCGCCCCCGCGGCGGAATCTCACCGCCTTCCCTAGCGCCTGCGATCAGCTTCCACCTATCGCAATACTTCCTGCGTGTCAAGCGCAAAATCGGCGCGTCTACCCAAATCGGCGTCCAGCGTTGTTTGCAGGGATGAGGAATGCTTGCTGAACCGCGCAGTCGCACGTCATCGTATGTGTGCAGGCCAACCGAGCGTGCTCATGTGTCCGGGGAAGCCGCCGTTGTAGGGCCCGTTTCAACGGGCTTCGTCCTTTCAGCATAGGCCAGTCCTTCAGGGCTGGTATCACGCGCGACACGCAGCCATTCCGGAGCCCGTTTCAACGGGCTTCTCGACAGGCGGCTTAAGCCAGAACGACACGGACGTTGAAACGCGCTCAACGGGTGCAGATACGTCGTGCTCTACCAGCCCTAAAGGACTGGCCTGTGAAAAACAGGACGCTCAAGCGCCCCGCCGCCACTGTGCGAACGAGTCTGGCTGCACAGCACGAGACTCTCCACGCATCCCAGTCCCTTCATCAGCGCCGCCTGATCGTTATCCGCCGATCCGGGCGTCTATGCGTTGTGCCGGCGCGCGCATTCTGCTATGATATGATGCGCGTGAGGGCGTAGGGACAAGCGAGCGGCGCGTGTGCTCTGCGCCGAGGACCCGAAGAGGAGGAACAAGCGGTGAGGCCGTTTGCCACACTGCTGATCGTCGTGCTTGCCCTCGTCGTTGCCGTCTCCTGCGGCAAGAAGGAGAAGGAGACGGGGCCGAAGACGGCGGCCGATTACGTGGCGCGCGCCAAGGGCCACTTCGTCGACAAGGACACAGCGCTCGAGGACCTGAACAAGGCGATCGAGCTCGACGAGAATTGTGTCGAGGCGTATGAGCTCCGGGCCGAGCTCTTCGAGGCGAGATACCGGGACTCGGACGACGCGAACGACGCCGAGTGCGCGATCGCCGACTACGACAAGCTCATCGAGCTCGAGCTGGACAGCCCGAAAGCGGCCGAGCGCCTGCGCCTGCGCGGCGTGCTCAAGCTCGGGCTCGGGGACTGCGATGACGCGATCGCCGACTTCAAGGGATCGATCGGCAAGGACAAGCGCGTCCCCAAGACGCACGAGCAGTTGGCGCAGGCATACGTTGCCAAGGGCGACACGGACAGCGCGCTCGCGTGCTACGGCTTGGCCATCCAGTACGACCGCGAGAACGCGTCGCTCTACAAGGCCCGCGGCCACGTCTACTACAAGCGCGAGGAGCTCGACAAGGCGATCCCCGACCTCGAGAAGGTCTACGAGCTACAGCCCGAGGCCGACGTCTGCATGGCGCTCGCGCAGATCTATCTCGACACCGGCCACCGTGACAAGGCGCTCGAGTGGTACGAGAAGGGCCAGAAGCTCGACCCGTCCATGGAGTTGGGCACGTCTGCGTGGTGAGCATCGGTTGAGAGGATGGAGGAGGATCTCGTTGTGAGACCGTATGCGAAGACGCTCGTCGTGTTGCTGGTCGCCGTGGTCGCTTTCGCCTCGTGCGGCAAGGGCAAGAGCAAGAAAGATAAGGAAGTCGAGACGCATCTCGATGCGGCGCGCAAGAGCTTCCTCGACCATGATCGCGCGATCGCCGAGCTCGACAAGGCGATCGAGCTCGACGACAAATGCGTCGAGGCCTACGAGCGGCGCGCCGAGATCTACGAGGCCGGCTACCGCGAGACCGGCCGCGCGCAGGAAGCCTCCAAGGCGATCGGCGACTACGACGCGCTCATGAACATCGAGCCGAAGAGCCGGAAGGCGGCCGAACGGCTGCGCAAGCGGGCCTGGCTCAAGACCGAGCTCGGCGAGTACGACGACGCGATCGCCGACCTGAACGCCTCGCGCAATCGGGACGGCCGCAACTGGCGCACCTACGGGCAGTTGGCCAAGGCCTACCTCGGCAAGGACGACCCCGAGAACGCGATCAAGGCGTACTCGCTCGCCATCAAGTGCGACCGCAACAACGCGTCGCTCTACAAGAGCCGCGCGCACGTCTACTTCGACCTCGGCGACAAACGCAAGGCAATCCCTGACCTCACAAAGGTCACCGAGCTCCAGCCCGACCTCGAGGCCTACGCGGCGCTCGCGCAGATCTGGCGCGATCTGGGCGATCCGCACAAGGCGCTCGACTACTACAACAAGGCCAAAGAGCTCGACCCGGATTTCGAGAGCAACGTCACGCCCTGGTAAGGCCCGCGTCAGCTCGACGGCTGCGCGCTGCCCGGGCCGCAGCGATGCCCCAGCAGCTCGAGCTCGGCGTTCCTCAGTTCGAGCTCGAGTTCCTTTTCCCGGATCCGGTCGGCCGCTGCCTCGCCGCGGAGCCGCGCGACGGCGGCCGCGACAATCGTCGCCATCAGCACAACGGCGGCCGTGATCTCGACCTTGTCGTAGCCGAGCTCGAGGATCTCGTTCGCGAGCATCAGCACCGCCGACACCACCATGATGATCTTCTCACGCATCAGTTCACTCCTTTCAGTCGTCGTCGTGAAATCCACTCAGCACCGCGTTGCCGCCGGCGAGCATCGTCGGCACGAGCCACGTGCGCCCGGTCGGGTCGACGAAGCGCTCGCTGCGCTCGACGAGCACGCGGCGAATCTCGGCCGTCGTCGGGAGGCGGCCATCGTTGGCCCGCTTGTATTCGCCCAGCAGACCGGCGACCATCCCGGCGAGCGCCGGCGAGGCGAACGAGGTGCCGTCGAGCTCGACGAGCCACTGCCGACGCCGGCCGTAGCGGACGCGCGTGACGCGCACCACGCCGGCGCGGATCGCGCCCCGGTAGGCGCGCCGGAACGCGCGGGCCGTGCGCGTCGGCAGGAACGACCAGACGTCCTCGCCCGGGCAGACGAAATCGACGTACGCGTTCGTGTTGCTGAACTCGCTGAGCTCGACGAGAAAGCGGCTCTCGGACCCGCTGTCTCCGTCCGCGCGCGCGAGCCGGATGCTGCCGACCGCGAGCACGAGCCCGTCGAACGCAGCGGGGTAGGCGGCCGGGCTGCCGCGCTGGCCGTCGTTTGCGGCGGCCGCGCAGTAGACGTTGCCGAACTCGTCGACGGAGCGCGCGATCGCTCGCTCGAGCGCGCGCACGTCCTGCCACGCCTTGGTCCAGGCGGCCGAACCGCGTGGCGCGCGGCCCGGCGCAAGCCCCATCGAGACGTTGACGACGATGCCCCGGATGCCGCGCCGCTCTTGCCAGCGGTGGAGCCAGTCGATTGCGGCGACCCACCACGCGGCGTCGTTCCGGGCGCGCCGCTGGTCAAAGCACTTGAGCGCAACGAGGCGGACGCGCGGCATCGTCTGCGCTACGATGCCGCCCGTCGCCGTGCCGTGGAAAAAGCTGTCCGTGCGGTAGCCGCCGCGCCAGAAGAAGTTGTCGCCCGGTATCGTCGAGACACCGGCGGCCCAGTTGTCGCGCAGCGCCGCCGTCGCGCGCTCGATGCCCGTGTCGAGCACGGCGACGTGCTCGTTGGTGCCGTCACCGCCGAGCGCTGTGAACGCCGGAACCTCGGCGAGCTCGGCCCACTCGGGCTCGTGACGGGCGAGCGCATGATCAGCGCGGAGCGCAAGCCGGGCCGTCGAGCGCGCCGGCCGCGGGCGCGCCAGCTCAATGCATCGCGCGTAGTCACTGTTGCTGTTCATCGTTGCCTCTCTTGTCAGCGCAGGTGCTTGGGCACCGTGTGCGGGCCGTACTCGTGGTGCGACCAACCGAGGTCCGATTGGCCGCGCACGCCGAGCGCTTCCTCGTCGGGCCGTTCGTGGCGGCACGTGCGGCACCGGGCCGGGATGCGGTGGAGCCGGTAGTCCACCTCGACGAGGTGGTCGTCGATCACGTAGACGCGTTCGTAGAACTCGCTGCGCCATCGGATGCCGAACCGGCTGCGGATCCATCGCCGCAGGCAGATCCAGCAGAGGCCCTTGCTCAGCACGCTCATCGTCGATCCCTTCGCTCGTCATGTTTCAGCGGCGGCTGTCCAAGCCGGTGGCCATCAGGACACTGTCAGCCTGGGCCGACGAAGGTGGTCCCGCCCAATCAGGCCCGACCACCAACGTCCCAGGCCCGCGCGCGAGGGCGACCACCTGGTGCCGATCTACCTGAGGCTTCCGAGTGAAGAGCGC
>CAZCQN010000024.1:19197-28131 GCA_964500825.1 uncultured Verrucomicrobiota bacterium
AGGTCACCAACGCCATCATCGCCAGCACGCTCACCACGCTGGCCGTCTTCCTGCCAGGCATGCTCTTGGGCTACTACTTCGCGTCGTCGCCAATTCGCGACGGGCCCTCGGGAAGAGGAGGTCCGGGGGAAGAGAGGGGTCTCGGGGGAGTCGCCGAGGACCCGCCGCTGCAGGTTCGTCGTCGCTACGGAGCCCGTTCCTGCTGCCTCAGTTCGAAGTGCAGGAACCGCTTCCGCTCCGTGTAGCGCACGCCGTTTCGGATCGCTTCCTTCGCCGTCGTGTGTTTGAAGAGCTCGACGATGCTGTCCACGATGTGGTTGAAGTCGAGGAACTGCATCCAGCCCTCCTCGACGGGGACAGTCGCCAGCGTCCCGACCGGGCTCTCGCTTGGCTCGGGCGGCCCGACGGTGAGCTCTTTCTCGTACGCGGTGAAGGTGCAACCCGCCAAGCTAAGGAGGCAGAGCACCACGATGCGCCGTGTCATCAATTTGACTCTCTCTACTGGTTTTGCGCCGGGTTCTCTTCATCCGCCTCGCCTGGCGGGTTGCCGGGAACGTGCACCTCGACGTCCTGTTCTATTACGTCGCAGCCGAGCAGGCCGAACGCGGCCGAGAGGCCGAGCACGACCAGCAGGGCGGCCGCAGCAATCAGTCGCTTGAGCATCGTTGTTACATCCTGTCGTTCAGTTCGGGTTCCTGAGCATCTCGCGCATTTCCTCGACGAGCATCTCGATGTGCCGCAGCTTCTCGAGGATGACCGCGATGTCGCGGTTGTTCGTCGTCGCCTCGGTGCGAACCGAGTCGACTTGCGCTTCGAGCGCGTTGATCCGCGCCGTGCTCACCGCGAAGGCGATCGAGAAGAACACGGTCGCCACCGCGAGCACGCCGATCACGAGCCGCGCCGCGCCGTTCATCTGTCCCATATAAGCTCCTTGATGCTTGCGCGCCGAGCACGCCTCTTGTGTACCGACCGGGCCTGCGGATTCCCGGTGCGTCCGCGCACCGGGAATGCGCTGAGGCGTTTGCGTTGCACGCGAGCGTGCAATGCAAACGCACTACCAGCCGAGCGCGTACTTGATCTCGCACGTGCCCGCGTTCGACGCGACACCCTTCTCCTTGGCCGACACGCGCACCCGCGTGACCGCCGCGACGGGCAGCACGATGGCGATCGAGTCGTACGTGCCCGGCCCGCTCTGGGCCGTGAACGTGTACTCGCGCAGCTCGGCCGTCGCCGCGTTGTTGGTCTGCTGGTAGAAGTTCGTGCCGTCCGCGCTGAACTCGACCTTGAGCACGACCGAGTTGGCGCTTTCGCCCGTGCCCATCGTGTACTTCACCAGCAGCACGAGCATGCCGAAGTCCTCGACGTCGATCGGCGCGCCGGCGACGTAGCTCGTCGTGAGCGGCGCGCTCGCACGCATGAGCCCCGTGCGCGTCACCGCGCCTGCGATTCGCGATTTGACCGCTGTCATTGTCATTGCCTAGTGCCTTTCGTTGCCGCGGCGCGTGCAGAGCGCCGCGCGGTTCCGCTTACAAGTCCGGTGGATAGAACACTTCCATGGAAATCTCGACGCCGTAGAGCGGCGGCCGCCTCAGCGATGCGCCCGCGCCGTACGAGCGACGGCGCCGATCGAACTTCGACGTGTAGAACACGAACGAGTCGCACAGGCCGTTCAGGCCCGGATAGCCCCCGAGCGCGTACTTGATGTCGAACTCGAGGTCGAGGATCTGCTTGGTCACACCGTCGCTGATCGCCTTGTCCGGATCGGGCTCGACGATCCAGCCGAGAAGCGCGATCACGAAGATCTCCTGCGACGGCCAGTAGCTATCGATCTCCCACACCTCGCTCGGCTCGACCATCACGACGGCCCGCCTGCCCTCGTCGATGTTGTCGCGCTCGCGCTCGTAGATTGCGTCGACGTACGCGCCGAGCGTCGCGTCGGCGCGCAGGATCGACACGACCTCGTTGTAGATCTCTTTCGGGGTACTCATTGGGCCAGTCTCCAACAGCCGGGTGCGTTCCTGCGGTGATGAGGCGCGGCGAGACCCGGGATCGACGCGTCACAGCAATGAGTCCTCATAGCTCACTCCCGCTCGAGGCTGATCTCGCCGAGGCGAATCTCGCCCTCGAACGTGCTCGGGACCGCGTCCGTCGAGACGTCGAGGCTCAGCGTGCTCATCGCGTCCTCGAACAGCGCGCGGTACGTGCGCGCCTTGTGCCAGTAAATGTCGCCGCGTCTCGACGAGATCCAGTTGAAGATCATGAAGAGCGTGTAGAACACCGAGACGGTTTTCAGGTCGGCCTCGTCGAGGATGTCCTCGAGCGTACGGTCGCCCGAGCGGACCTCGTCGCGGAGCGCGTCGGGCAGGTGGCGCAGGATGATCTCGTCGATCACGCGCTTGGCCTCCTCGTGCTGCGTGTCGAAGCTCGTCGTCGTCGGCGTCGTGTCCGGCAGATGCGTGAGCACCGTCGGCTCGTACGCTTCGAGGTCCGTGTCCGTGCTGTAGTTGGTCATGCTCCCACCTCCTCGGGGATGCCCACCTCGTGGTGGACGGGTACGTCGTCGGGGCTCGCGACGAGCGCGTCGATGGCTGCGAGCCGCTTGCGCACATCGAAGTGCGTCTCGGCGAACCGCCTGGTTGCGGCCGGGTCGGACGGCCCGTGGCGGAGCATCGCCTCGAGCTCGTCGAGCGTGCGCCACGTCCAGCGCGCGTCGTACACCTCGTCCGCGCCGCGCCAGGCGTGGATGAGCGGCGTGAGGCCCATCGCCATCCCTTCCATCACGGCCACGTGCGTGCCCTCCCAGAGCGACGTGGAGAGGATGAACTGCTTGTCGTCGAGGAACGCCGGCACGTCGTCGACCCAGCCGTGCAGCGTCAGGTTGTCGAGGCCGAGCGCGTCGATCGCGTGCTCGACGTAGAGCCGGAGCCGCTCGTCCTGGAACCGGCCGGCGACGTGGAACTCGTAGTCGCGCAGCCGGGCGGCCGCGGCGATGAGCAGCGGCACGTTCTTCTTGTGGTTCAAGAAACCGACCCACGCGATGCGGCGGCCCGGCTCACCGGCACGCGTACCAGCGCGAGCGCGGTAGGCGAACCGATCGAGGTCCACGCCGTCGAGAATCGTCGACACCGTCGGCCCGTCGAACGGCCCGAACTTGTCCTCGGCCAGCCGGCGCACGTGCGGCGCGACGAAGACGAGGTGATCGACGTTGGCCCAGTTGACCTGCGCCGGCGCGCCGGTGAAGAACTCGTAGCTGCGCAAGCACACGATGACGCGCGCGTCCCACCGCACCTGGCTTGCGAGCACCGCGTTGTCGTCGCACCAGTCGAACCAGACCACGTCGGCCCACTTGAGGTACTGCGGCAGGAACGCGTCGATGCGCTCGACGTTGTAGCGCTCGCGCCCGCGCCCCTGGCGCGCGTGCGCCTCGAGCTCGGCCGTGAACTGACCCGTCGCGTCGACGATGAGGAAGTTGCGCCGCCCGGTGTTCGTCGTCGGGACCGCGCGCGCCTCGATAATCCGGTCGGCCCAGCGCGGCATGAACGACTCGACCTGCGCGCGGAACCGCTCGGGGACGTTGTCGAACCGCAGGAGGCGCTCGCCGGCGAGGATCGCCTTGTACGGCTCGCCCGAGCGCTCGTAGAGCTCGCACAGCTTGTGGTACGGGAGCCACGTGTAGAAATCCTCGCTGAAGAAGATGCCGGAAAGCGGCAGCCGGCGATCGCACGCGAGCTTGAACCAATGCTCGGCCTCGGCGTAACTCGTCGTCGACGAGTCCTCGTCGGCCAGCGCCATCTCGCCGAGCGAGACGTAGCACTCGGCCAGGTCCCACCGCTCACGCGTGCCGCGCAGGAACGCCTCGCGCGCCGCCTCGTGCTCGCCGAGCAAGTAGCGGCACCGCCCGAGGTGCCAGAGCACCTTGTAGCGCTCCTCGGGATGCACGCTCACGTCGAGGTAGCGCTCGTAGTAGCCGATCGCCTCGGCGTACTCGCCGGCCTCGTGCGCGTGCAGCCCCAGGTAATAGAGCGCCTTCGTGTCGCTCGGGTCCTCGTCGAGCCGCTCGCGCATCCGGCGCGGCACCATCTCGTTGCGTGCCCGCGTGCGCGCGTCGCGATTGCTGTGCGTGCGCACGTGCTCGATGACGATGTCGGCCAGGCCGATCGTCTTCTCCTTGTCCACGACGAGCTCGTTGTGCACCGCGCCCTCGTAGCGAATCCGCCCGTTGTTGCGGAACAGCCGGAGCTGGATGCCGACGTGGCTGTGGTCCTCGGGCTGGAGCCGGAGCCGGAAGCCGACCGCCTCGGTTTCGGGCGGCAGCACGTCCATCATCTTCCGGAACGACTCGACGCTCGCGGGCGACAGCACCTCGTG
The DNA here is from genome assembly GCA_964500825.1 of uncultured Verrucomicrobiota bacterium. Classification (GTDB taxonomy): domain Bacteria; phylum Auribacterota; class JABMQX01; order JAFGEW01; family JAFGEW01; genus CAYUZG01. The sequence goes on from CAZCQN010000024.1 coordinate 23,566, forward strand.
CCCGTCGAGCTGGAACACCCAGTCGGCCGTGCAGCGCTCGAGTGCCTCGTTGCGCGCCGCCGAGAAATCGTCCGTCCACGTGAAGCGAAACACCTCGAAGCGCTTCCCGCCGCCGAACTCGTCCTCGAGTTTGGCCAGGATGGCTTCCGAGCCATCCGCCGTTCGGTCGTCGATGCCGATAACAACCTCGTCGACGACCGGTAGCGCGCTGCGGATCGCGCGCTCGAGCGTCGCCGCCTCGTCCTTGACGATCATGCACAAGGCCACGCTTCGGTGAGCTGCACGCTGCGTATCGTTCATCTCGTCACCTTCTCGTCATCGTGTCGAATAGGTCGGGCGGGGAATGATCCCCGCCCGACATCCGGCCCGCCATTGGCGGGCTGGCATGCGCCTGTCGGCTGCGTGCTACGTCGCTTGCACTGCAGTTCCCGAAGGGAACTGCGTAGGACTTCGTGCTGAAGGCAACGCCTTCATCACGAAGACACCTTGATCCATTGGGCCAGCGCTCTCGTCGAATACAGCGCCAGGCCCGCAATGAGCCGCAGTCGGCGGAACATCGCGTCGCGGTCCTGGTCGTAGACGACCGGGGTGACCTGGACGAGCTTGCCGACCTTGGCCGGAATGAACCCGGTCAGCCCGACGCTCTCGCCGAAGCAGCCCGCCGTGATGCGGCTCACGCCGCTCAGGCCGCCCGTGGTCTCCGTGCCGATGTAGTCGTTCACGAAGATCGGCACCCCGTTGAACCCGTTCACCGTGAGCGAGCCCTGCCGCCCAGTGATCGGGTCGAGGAACCCGAGCGTGAGGTTATCGACCTCGCCCGCCGTCGAGCGCACGAGCGAGCGATACGCCCGCAGCATGCTCGAGTTCATCAGCATGAAGTCGACCTGCCCGTCCTTGGCCGTTACCTTCGCCATGAGCTGCTCGAGCCCGTCGAACGAAACCGACGAGGCCGTCGTCGTGGCGATGTCCAGGACCTGGTCCGACTCGACGAGCGTGTTGATCCCGCTGATCTCGCCGCTCGTGCCGTCGCCCGTAATGAGGCCCTGCTTCCAGAGCCGGCCGATCGCGCGCGACTTCTCCTCGACCTGCGCCCGCATCTGGTCGGTGCGCTCGCTCATCGTGAGCTCTTCGAGCGCATCGACCTCGGCGTCGGCCACAACGCGGCCGAACGACGCGGTCACCTGCGTGATCGAGGCCGGCGTCTTCGACACCGTGTCGCCCACGTCGATCCACTTCGCCGTGTTCGCCGTGTTGAGGCTCCGGTTGTACGAGAGCGACTTGCCCTCGACGAGCACGAACGGCAGCACGCGGCTGAACGCGTCCACCGCCAGGATCTCAGCGATGATCCCTTGCACCAGCTTGCTCTGGCTGAGCAAGCCGGCCTTCGCCAAACTCAAACTCGACATCAATACTCCTTATCGTTGCGAGGACCATCCGTCCTCCGCTCTGTTCGAGCGTTGTCATCAATTCGCACAATCGGCGCCCACCCACGGCGGCCGCAGCCGCGATGGAGGGCGGGTCGCCCTCGGCCCACCGAAGCGTCGAAGACGCGGCAGATTCCTTCGTCGGGGCACGGTGCTTCCCGTGCTGCCCGCGGCGGGCCCGGGGGGACCCGCCCTACAACGCTGTCGCGTCGGCGTTGCTCGCGTCTGAATGCGGACCGTTGTGCGTTCATTCCCCTTCTCTCAACGCTTCTTCAATCAGATCGCCGCCCGTGACCGCCGCCACTCGACGAACGCGTGCCGTCGCGTCAGTCCCTCCGCTGCCGCCGCCAGCGAGTGTCGTGCTCGGTCGCACGAGGTGCGGATTTGCCTCCAAAAAGGTCCTGACCGCGTCGGCCACCGTCACCGGGCGTCCGTACGCGTCGTACGCGCGATCTCCATTCGCATTGACCACAATCGGGTCCAGGCTCCGGTCGAGCCGGACCCGGTCCCTCAGAAGCTGCGCCACCTGGGCCGGGTTGATCGCATGCTGCGACGCCGCGGCCCACACGAGCTCCCGATCCACCCGCGTGTCGGCCAGCGCCGCCCTCAGCCGCCGCGTCTCGCCCTCCAGCTCGGCGACCCGCTGAGCTGACTGCTCAGCGGGCTGTTCCACCGCATCCGAGTCGCTTGCCTCGGCATCGGCCTGGCCCGAAGCATCCGTCTCCTCGCTGCTCCCGGCGCGGGGCAGAGTAGGTGAGGGCGCTTGTTGCTTGCCGGCGTCGATGGGCGGCTGCGGTCTGCCGGCACGCCGCTTCCGTCGTTCCTTGCTCGAGAGCAGATCCTCCGGCTTCAGCGTCCGGATCAGCTCGGCCCGGAAGTTCGGGATAAACACCGTGTTCAGCCATTCCCGCTGCTCCTGGGTGAGCCTGGGCCCTTTGAGGTCGCCGGGCTGGCCTGCCTCCTCGGGCGCGCCGGCCTGTGCCTCGGCCTCGTTCACAACGTCCGCTTTCTCAGTCAGTTGCATTGCCCCCACCTCGCCGTTCAGCTTCCGCCTGGGTAGATGTGCTCGTGGCCGTTCTCATCAATGACTTTGGCCCTGCTCGGGGTCGAGATAGAGCCTCTCGCGTCGATGTATGTGTCCGACCAGCTATCCGGGTCGTAATAGGCTAGATCGAGCTTGATCCAGATGCCGTCGCCGTAGTCGGCATAGCAGTCGGCCTGGCGTCGCCATGTCCCGAAGCCGGTCCCGTAGAATCGGTAGGTGTATGCCGACTTCTCGAAGTCGCTGATATAGGGGCCTCGAAACTGGCCTTCGCGCTCCCGCACTCGTTGGATCGTCATGCTTTCGCAAGCTCCCTGGCCTTGGCCTCGCTCCGGCTGCCTCCATCCGGCCGCCTTCGCGCCTCCAAGGCCTCGGTTGTCTTCCAATTCGGCAGCATTATACCAACTCCCCTACCGTTTGTCAACAACCCTTTCGCAGTATTTTCGCCTCTTTACTCAGGGGGTAGCAGCCCGTGGTGAAAGTGCGTTTTTTGCTGGGGCGATCATGCCGCGGCGAGCGAGAGCCTTTTGAGGGCGCAACGGCGATACGGGCCGGTGCGGGCCATTCCGGGGCGTCTCGGGCCGATCAGGGGTCGGAACAGGGCGCGAATGGATTGATAGATATGTGCCGCAAGCACCCGAAGCCCTTGCAGGCCGCGCGGCGTGCCGAGGCCGAACCGCGTGCGCACAATGAGGCCAAGGTTGAAGGCGCCGATATGCACGAGCAGCCGCTTGAGGATGTTGCCGCGGCCACGCAGGTGCACGCGCCGCATCCGAGCCGTGTCCAGATAATGTGCAAAGGCGCGTTCCAAAAGCTCGCCGCGTTTTCGCAAAAGCCGCCGGCCGCGCGCGCCCCGGATACGGCGCCGATTGGCGTACACGGCACGCTGCTCAGGTTCTTTTCCCGTCCATTTGCGCCGCCCGCGCGCGGGCGATATATAGGTGCGAATGCCGCGGTCGTCGAGCGCGCGCACGGTTGCGTTGCCGTGATAGCCTTTGTCGGCCACGACTTCGCGCACCGCGTCGGCCTCGGTCTCGTCGGCGCTGTCGATCTCATCGCGAACCGTCTCGAGCCCCGCGAAATAACCCACCAGCAGCATCCGGAAACACACCCCGGGCGGTGTGCCTGGCCGCCCCATCGTCTCGGCATAGTAGCGTCGGCACGCCGCCTCGACAAAAGCGTCGAAGCCGTGCCTGGCCAAGATGCGGTTGAGCCGCTCGTAGAACGGATGCCCCGGCGAGCGCGCCACGTCCTTGGTGGCGATCCACAGCTTGCCTTGCGCTTGGCTTTTCCGCTGCCCCATCGCCATCGGTCGCTTGTCCCTGACGAGGCGGTGCGATATACTTCAGCATACCGAACACCAAGGTCGAGCTAAACAGAAGTCAGACTCTTGCCACGGGCTGCTAGCGGCCCGCACGAGCGAGCCCCATCGTCGCCTGCAGAGGCAGGTGGTCCGAGCCGATGTGCGGGCCGGTGCGGAAGTCGGTGACCGCGAGCGTGTCGGTCACCAGGATGTGGTCTAGCGGCGTGAAGAAGACCCGATTGAACGTCGGCCACGTCGGCTTGATCCCGTAGCCGCGGCTCGCGTAACCTAGCCTTGCCGCCGGCGTGTGCATCGACGCGACGAAATGCTTCATGCACGGCGAGAACGGCGACGCGTTGAAGTCGCCGGCCACAATGAGCCGGTCGCCGAACTCGTCGCGCGCGACCGCGATCGCCGCGAGCTGCTCATTGCGCATCCGCCACGCCCACGGGCGCCGTGGGGGCAGCGGATGCGTGGCCAGGATCGTGACCGTTTCGCCGCCCACGTCCACCTTCGCCACGATGCTCGGCACGTCCGCGCTCCCGTACCGTACGATGCGCGCCTCCTCGAGCGGCAGCCGGCTATACAGCGCAATGCCGAACGGGTGCTCGTGCCTCTCCATCAGGTAGTGCGGGTACTCGGCCGTGATCGCCTCGAGCGCTTCGGTCCACGCCGTCGTCACCTCAAGCACGACGACGATGTCCGGATCGCGCTCCTCGATCAGCGATAAGAAGCGGTCATGATCGTCATTGACGTTCCACACGTTCGCGCACAGCAGCGTCAAGCGCGGCGAATCA
>CAZCQN010000025.1:0-27983 GCA_964500825.1 uncultured Verrucomicrobiota bacterium
TGCCCGTGCCACCTGCAACGCAGGCACTAAGTGAACCGTATTGGCGCTAGCCCGCGTTTCTCACAGCCTTTGCGCGCGCGATCCCGCCCGAAGAGCCGCGCGGCGGCGATTGGAAGTAGCCTCGGGCGCCAGCCCGTGGTACGAGATGCGACGCAATACCTCAGAGCCCCTTCAGGGGCGATTGAGTTCGGTCCGGCCGCGTCCTCAATCGCCCCTGACGGGGCTCGGGCTCTTTTTGGGGTCCGCGTTCCACGGGCTGGCGCCCGAGGCTACTTCCAGACGCCCCTGGCGGGGCTTGGATCTGTGCGCCAGCCAGCTGGAGCCGATTCGGATGTGCGGCCGGCAGGTGCTAACCCACGAGTTGTGTGCGACAGCCTATCTGGATGAGGCGGTGCACGGTAGGGTTGGAAGTGGTTGACGGGTCGTTGCCCACGCCGTGTGGGGGGCGGCCACTTGCCCGGCCTCTGTGAGAAATGCGCACTAGCCCCAATACTGTTCACCTACCATGTGCCATGGGCCTCCGGCCCATGTTTCCCACGGGCAAGGTGCCCGTGCCACCTGCAACGCAGGCACTAAGTGAACCGTATTGGCACTAGCAGGGTGCTGAAAAGGGGTTTGACCCGACTTGTGCAGGTCAAGGGCCGGAGGCCCGGCAGAGGGTAGCCTGGGGCGCCTGCCCGCCGAAGCCTTGGCGAAGGCGGGTAAGCCCCAGGTTCTCGACGACAAAAGAGACCCTTGAGCCCCGGAGGGGCGACAGAAGCATTCCGCAAGAGATGGAGATTCTCTGGCGCCGGCAGGGTTTTTCAGCAGCCTGCTAGTGCAGCAGGTGTTCGACCTTGTACGGGATGACGACCCAGTCGTTTTCCTGGAGCGCGAACTCCTTGAGCTGCTCAAGGCTGCTGTAGCGGACGATCTCGCGGCCCTCGCTCCCCTTGCGGTTGAGGAAGACGCGGTCCCTGAGCGCCTCGCCCGTGAGCTTGCCGCCGGAGACGACGGCATCGTAGAGCGTCAGGCCTTCCGTGTACGTCCTGAACCCGCCGGCCGTGACCTCGCCCGTCACAAGGTACAGGCCGAGCTTGACCTCGACGCTGACCTCGTCGGTGCTGCCTTCGTACTGGCGCGGCGTCTCAGCGTACAGCGCGCGCAGCGTCCGGGTGAACTGCTCGACCGTGCTCCCCTGGGCGCGCACGTAGCCGACGAGCGTCAAGGCCACGGTGCCGTCCTCACCGACGCGGCCGACGCAGTTTACGCTCGGGCACGTCGGGGTTTTGACCTCGAGGAAGTCACCGGCCTCAATGATGTACTGGACTTCCTTGACGGAGGGCGCCGCGGCGACCGCGTCGTTGGCGGCGAAGATCGGTTCCTGGGCAGCTTCCCTCCGCGGCCCGCATCCCGCGGCGAGCAGTACAGCCACGCTACAGACGACAACCAACCACCTCATGCCCGTTTTCCTCCTTGGACTCCGGTTATGCTTGAGCTAAGTCTTAATCGCTTCGTGACAGGTCGCACGTCACCGAACCGCGATGCGCGCGCATTATACTCGCTCCGGGAGCCGTGGCCGCCTCTTTTTTGCACGCTGCCAGGCGGCGCTTGCGGATTGCCAAGCCGATCGGGGGCGAGTACCATGCGCGGTCTTGTACTGAGCTGCACCGCGACTGACACACCTGGCACCGGAGGCTGACGTGAGGGTTCCCCGCCTGGCACTGCCCCGCTGGATCACGTCCTCAGCCATCCCTCTTCACGTGCTGATCCTCGCCGGGCTCGCCCTGGTGCTTTACGCGTACGGGATCGCGCTCCTGCTCGTCGATGAGCCCGCCTTCCAGGTCTTGGTCCGGGAGGATGGCCTTGTCGAATGGCTGACAGTCGCCGCGCTGGCCGCCGCGTTCGTCTGCGCCCTCGTGCGGCGTGCCGCGCTGAGGCGCGCGCCCGGGTCGAAGCCGGCCCGGACCGTGTGGCTTGTTCTAGCGGTGCTCTTCGTGTTCGGCGCGCTCGAGGAGATATCGTACGGCCAGCGGATCCTCGGCATCGAAACGCCGGGGTTCTTGATCAGGTCGGGAGAGGCGGACGCCTTCTACAACAGGCAGGGCGAGATCACAATCCACAACCTGTCCATCGGCGGCGTGAACATCAACAAGCTCGTGTTCGGCAAGCTCATCACGCTCTTGGTCTGGCTGTACCTTGTCGCGGCGCCCATCGTGTATCGGCACTGGGCTGGGTTCAGGCACTTCGTCGATCGACGCGCCATCCCGATCATCCAGAACTACCAGCTCGCCCTTTACCTCGCCGTCATGGTCGGCTACGTCTCATTGCTCAGCGTGCACAAGGTCGTCGAGCTTGTCGAGTTCGCCTCCTGCTTCGTCATCCTGATGACGATTCTCCACCCGTTCAACAAGACGGTGCTTACGCGGAGAGCGAACTGAAGACACGCCCCGCAACGCCAGGCGGGCGCGTCACGCAGATTAGGAGGGAGAGGCACACGGCGCCTCATGCCGACCCAGCGGAACTGCCGTCCTTCTTGGTGGCCTTGTAGAGCCTCTCGACGCGCTGGGCCACGTCGCGGAAGCCGATGTCGTCGGTGTAGATGATCTTGAACTGCTCGAGCGCCGCGGCGTGCCGGCCCATGTCCTCGTAGGTTCGGGCGAGGCTGTAGATCACCTCCTTCTTGAGCGAGTCCATGGTGTGCATCGTGCTGAGGGCGGTCTCGAACTGGCTCACGGCGAGGTCGAGCATGCCTTTGCGCCGGAAACACTCGCCCAGGTAGTTGAGCGACATGCTCTGGCGCTGCGCGTTGTTCTTCGACTGCTGGAACTGCTTGATCGCCTGGTCGATCTGGTCGTCCTCCATCAGCGCGTGGCCGTACTCGAACCGCAGCGGCATGTTGCTCGGGTACTTGCGGATGCGCGCGGCGAGGTCCTCGAGCATGAAGCGCGTCTTCTCACGCTCGATCGTCTTGACGGCCGCCGTGAGCGCGGCGTCGTCGGGCCGCTCGGCGGCCGCCTTCTGGGCCTCTTCGACTCGGTGTTCGTACTTCTTGACCATGACCCGGTAGCGCAGATCCGGCAGATCGGCGTCCCCGGGGTTGAGCCTGATCGCCTCCTCGAACGCGGCCACGGCCTCGTCGTAGTGGTGTGCCTCGAGGTACTCGTTGGCGAGCCGCTTGACGAAGTCGACGTTCTCGGGGTTCTCGGCAACGCGCCGCTTATAGTCTTCAATGAGCGCGTTGCGGTCCTCCTCGGTTTTCTCGACGCGGACCCGCTTCTCGGTGAGCCGGGCCTCTTCCTCGTCCTTCATGCTCGAGCGGTACGTCGAGGTGTCTTCCCAGTGGCCGCGGCTGATCGTGGCCAGCGCCGCGAGATCGTGAAGCGCCTTGAGCGCCTCCTTGTCGGTGGGTCGCTTGGCGAGCACCTTTTGCCAGGCGGCCCTCGCTTCCTCAATGTTACCGTTGTCGCGGTAGATCTCGCCCATCAGCCGCTGGTTCGACTCGCTGTTCGGGTTCGCCCGGTAGGCATACTCCATCGAGTTGACGGCCACCTCGGGCATGTCGAGCTTCAGGGCCGCCTTGGCGTGCTGCTTCAGGGCCGACCCGTTGGTCGGATCGCGCCTCAGGATGCTCTCATACGCCCTGAGCGCGGCGCCCTCGCGCGAAAAACTCTCGTTCCAGAACGACACGAGCCACGCCGGGATCGTCAGCAGCCCTGCGCGGAGCTTGCGGAGAAACATCGGCGAGGTGGCACGACGCCACTTCTCCATCTCGATCTCACGCAGCTTCGTGCGCGCCACCACAAACGTGGGTGCCAGGTTGAGCGCCTCGAGAAACAGCGTGATGGCGTAGTCGTAGTTGCGCTTCTCGGCCGCTCCCAGTCCGCGCTCGTACAGGTCGACGGCGCGTTTCGGGACCGCTTCCGTGGGCTGGACTGCGTCAGCCATTCTACTCTCCTCCTTACTTGGGAGCGCGGTGCCGCCACGCTCCCACTCCTATCTTATAGGCGGGCCGGGAACGGTTGTCAACCAGCGGAAGTAGCGTCATCCCAGGGAGCAGGGGACAAACAAACCAGGCGGCCCGCCGAGGAGTGCGTGGGCCGCCAGTCCAGAGAGAAGGTGTCGGCTCACGGCAACGGCCGCGAGCCGCACCTGCTCGGTGAGAGGAGGATGTGCCTTTCTGTGCTGATGAGTCCGGGATGAAACCGACGAGCCATTATGGGCTCAGCCTGTATTCCCTGCCTATCCGGCCGCTCCATAACCATGCAGCTCTTGCTGCGCCCCGGCAGCTCTTGCTGCCCCTCAGCAGCTCTCGCTGCCATCATCTCGTCCGGTTCCATCCACCGCAAGCCGCTCCTGCGCCCCTCAGCCGCTCCTGCGGCCCTCAGCCGCTCCTGCGGCCCTCAGCCGCTCGTGCGGCCCTCAACCGCTCGTGCGGCCCTCAACCGCTTCAACACGCGCACGCGCCCGCCGGGTTCCTGGTCTTGCTCTTCAAACGCCGCCCCCTCGGCCACCAACTGCCTCACGCAAAGGCGCAAAGCCGCAAAGGAAGACGGTCTCCTGCCTTTGCGGCTTTGCGCCTTTGCGTGAGGCTTCCTGCGAGCTACAATGGCGGAACCTCACCCGGCTGTGGAGGGAGCGATGGAGCTGCAATACGAGATCACGCTGGATGACCTAGTCACCTTCAATAAGTACCATATCCGGCACTCGCCAACGTGCCGACGTTCGTACTGGTGGAATCTTGATGGCATGAGCGTCGCCTTCGTGCTCGTGGCAGTTCTTGTCGGGGCGCTCTATGGCACACCAATAGCGACAGCCATTCATCTGGCGATCCTCCTCCCTCTAAGTTGGCCCCTATGGCACCTCATCTACCGTGTGACCGTGGCGCGACGGCTCCGCAAGCTGTACCGAGAAGGTGAGAACCGTGGCCTTGCCGGAATACATCTCATCAGAATCGATGCCGAGGGGCTCGCCGGCACAAGTCAGGCAGGCGAATCGAAGCTCAAGTGGGTTATCGTCGAGAGAATCGTTGAGGACAACAACCACCTCTACATCTACGTCAGCGCTGTATCGGCCATCGTAATCCCCAAGCGCGCGTTCCAGGACGAGCACCACATTCAGGCGTTCCGCGATGAAGCGAGAAGACTCAAAGCCGAAGGACAGGCGGCGACCCAGGCCAGCGAAGCCGGAGAACCGGCGACGCGGTGAGGTCCTTGTCGCGATCGTCAACGAGCACCGGGACTTCGCCGCCGCCAAGGAGGCCGGTTGGTACCGCATCCCGGTCGCCAGCGTGGAGAAGTGGCTCAAGGACCGCTGGCCGCCGAGGTGGCTTGCCTTCTACCAGACGAAGGTTTTTGGGTCCGAAGGCTACGCCGTCAATCACTACGCGCAAGTGCTGGACATCCAGGTCGTCACACGCCATGAGCTCTTTCCCGACGAGCCGGAGCACGAGAAAACCCACAAGCACTACCACAAGCTCATCCTGGGAGCGCTCCAGCGCCTTCCGAAGCCGATCGTGAGCCGCCGGTGGCGTCGGATCGTCTTCATCCCGACGACCTGGCACAAGCTCATGACCGCCACGGAAATCAACGACCTTTTTGACGAGAGCCCACTGGAAGACGATCTCTGGGCCCAGTTCAAGCGCCTGAAGATCGTGGCTGAGCGACAGGAGTTCGTCGAGGTCAAGCCTCGGTTCTACGCCCTCGATTTCGCCGTCTACTGCACGTCGGGCAAGCTCGACGTCGAAGCCGATGGCGACACCTGGCACGCCGTGCGGGAGCGCATCCCGATGGACAACCTGCGCGACAACGACCTCGAAACCGGCGGCTGGCGCATCCTTCGGTTCAACGGCCACCAGGTCCGTGAGGAAATGGGCGAATACTGCCTTCCGACAATCGCCGAGAACATCAACCGCCTCGGCGGCCTCGACGAGGAGAGGCGCGTGGTCCCCCGTCACATCCACCTGGATTCAACGTTCCAGATGGATTTCTTTGACGACTAGGACTCGCCTCGAATCCCCCTTTGCGCCTTGGCGCCTTTGCGTGAGACTCCTCAGGTGAGCTCGTTGCCGCAGTGCGGGCAGGTGGCGCCGTCACGCTATTTGGGGCGCGCTTCCTCGACGAAGCCGGAGGCGAGGATGCCCGACGGGACGGCGAACAGGGCGACGCGCAGCAGCGAGAAGATGGCGCCGACGCCCTTGCCGAACTCGGTTACCGGCGCCGTGGTGCCGCTGGCGCCCGTGATGCTCGCGATCCCCCACCACAGCGCGGCCGGGATGCTGCCGAAGACATCGGGCTGCCTCTCCTTCTCGGCGAAGTAGATGAGGCTGGCGCCGATCACGAGCAGGATGACCATGCCGAACAGCACCATCGCCAGCTCGGCCTTCTTGCGCTTGACCACGTTGCCCAGCGTCCGCAGCGCGCCCGAGTAGCGGCCGAGCTTCACCAGCCGGAAGATGCGGAACAGCCGCAGCGCCCTCAAGAACCGCAGATCGACCGGCAGCAGCATCGGCAGGTAGAACGGCAGGATGGCGAGCAGGTCGACGAGCGCCATGAACGTGACTACGTACCGAACGCGCCCCCACACCGGCTGGCGGAAGCGCTCGTCGAGCGTGCACGTCCAGAGCCGGAGGGCATACTCGATCGTGAAGAAGATGACCGAGTAGATCTCGAACGAGCGCAAGATCGAGCGCATCTCGGCCGAGAGGCCCTCGACCGTCTCGACGATCACGGCGACCACGTTCGTCAGGATCAGCGCCATCAGGAAGATGTCGACGGCCCGGCTGAGCCGGTCGCCGTCGGCCGGAATGCTCAGGATGTAGAACACGCGCTGCTTGAGGCCGCCGGATATGTGGAGCGCCGACAACATCGCCGTTACCCTATGAATCAAACCGAATAAGCTGAGCATATTCCTTGCCAACCGCCGCCCCGGCCCGGGCAGGAACGGACAGCATCACACCATCAACAAGATTTCCCTCTTCCTGTCGATCCTGTTATCCTGTGGAATCATCTTCTCACGAAGGCGGAATCGATGATCCTCGCGCTTGACATCGGCAACACAAGCACGGCCGTCGGGCTAATGGCCGGACGGGAAGTGCGTGCCCACACCAGTCTGCGCACCGACGCCGCGGCCGGGCCAAAGGCGATCTGGGCCGAGATGGCAGGAGGCCTTGGCGACAACATCGACATCGAGGGCGCGATCGTCTGCTCGGTCGTCCCGAAGGTGACGCCGGGCGTGATGGAGGCGATCCGCGCCGGCGCGGGCGTCGAGCCTGTCGAGTTCACGGCCGAGACGCCCATCGGGATCACGAACCGCTACGAGCCGCCGTCGGACGTCGGCGCCGACCGCCTCGCCAACGCCTACGCGGCCTGGAAGCTCTACGGTCTGCCGGCCATCATCGTCGATATCGGGACCGCGCTCACGATCGACTGCGTCACGCGCGACGCCGAGTACCTCGGCGGCGTGATCGCGCCCGGCATCAGCATCTCGCTCGACGCGCTCCACACCCGCACGGCCATGCTGCCGAAGGTCGATCTCGAGCCGCCCCCGCGCGTGCTCGGCACCTCGACGGTCACCTCCATCCAGTCCGGCATCACACACGGCCACTCGCTCATGATCGCCGGCCTGGTCAACAAGCTGCGTGACGAGCTCAAGCTCGGCTCCGAGGCGCATGTGATCATCACCGGCGGCTACACGGCTATCCTCGGCCCCCAGATCGAGGCCGTCTCGACGCTTATCGATCCCGAGCTCACACTGAAAGGCCTTGCCCTCATCCACCAGGCCATCGCCCGCAGGCACTAGTCTCTCCAGCCGTACTCCGGCATGCGCATCGTTCGACGGAGAGCGCCGCCGCACCACGAAAGCCGGTTGAATCGAGGAACCTGCCTGCCCACGTCAGTGTTGAACTCGCTGGCACCAGCAAGCCAACGCAACGTGGTAGCTCGACAGGGGGTCGAGCAGCCATACTCAAGAGGCCGTTCCATGGGGGGAACGGCCTTTTTGTGCGACAATGAGCAACCGAGCTCGTGGAACCGCTCGCGTGGCAATGGATAACGAACGACCTTGCAGCACGTTACGACAGGCCAGACGATCACCCTCAACCCCTTGACGAGTCTTGACCTTAGCAGTCTCCGGCGATACGATCACGTGTGAGCGCCGGAGTTTTTCGCCTTGAATCTGGGGCAGTTCGACCGACGTTTTCAGGGGAACCGCACGCAACACGCACCGTTGAAATCAGTGATGACCGCGGAGAAGGCGACAGCAAGGGACCTGACCGAGCTCTCTGACGAAGACCTCATGTGGCTCCTGCACAAGGGCAACATGGAGGCGTTCGAGAGCCTGGCGAGTCGCTATGAGAGGAAGTTGCTGAACTTCCTCTATCGGTTCGTCAACAGCCGGGAGCAGGCCGAAGACCTGGTGCAGAGCACGCTGCTCAAGGTGTATCGCAACCGGCTCAAGTTCAAGAACCGGGGGAAATTCTCGACGTGGATGTACACGATCGCAGCAAACCTGGCGCGCGACTACTTGCGCAAGCACCGCAAGTACCAGTTCGTCTCGCTCGACGAGCCGGTCGGGGAGAACTCGAACATCATCGATTTCTACCGCGAGCCCGACGAGCACCGAATGACCTCGCTCGAGCACAAGGAAATGAGCCAGATCGTTCGGATGGCCATCGACCAGCTCCCGGCCGATCAGCGCATGGCCGTTTTGCTGAGCCACTTCGAGCACATGAGCTACGAGAACATCGCGCGGGTCCTCAACTGCCGGAAGGGCACCGTCAAATCGAGGATCTTCCGGGCCAAGGCCCGCCTGAGACACCTACTAACCAACTACGTACTCGCAAAGGAAGGTGACGCAGCACATGAAGTGTCGCACGGTAGCCAAAGAGCTTCCGGCGTATCTGGCGAACGAGCTCTCTGAACGGGCACGCAGCCGAGTCGAGAAACACCTGAAGCACTGCGCCCTGTGCACGGCCGAGCTGCGCGCACTGGAGCGGACCGACCAACTGCTGGGCACGCTCGACCAGGTGGAGCCCAGACGCGACCTGGTCGGGCACGTAATGCGCCACATCGAGCGCGAGCAGGAAACCATCCCTGCCTTCAAACGTTTCCTTACTTCCCTGCGCGAGCGGCAACCCCAACTCCAACACGCCGCCGCCTATATCCTGCTCGCGGGCGCATTGGTCCTGATGGCGTACAACTACCAGGCCCGGCGCCGCTCGGCGGCCATGCACACCGCCCCAGGTCTCACCGGACCGGACGGCAAGACGGCCGAGGTGTCGTCGCCCGACGTGGGCGGCTCTCGCCTCGCGAAGCCGATCAGGGCCGTATCGACCAGCCAGCCCGAACAGAAAGCGAGCCGGTACCGCTTGACCACGGAACTGCTCGACGACATCAACCGTGGATTCGAGCAGGCCCGCCGCCGCGCAACGGACGACGAGGGCAGCCGCCTGCCGGAAGCCGAGGGGGTCATCCGTCCAGTCGGAACACCGGACGCTCCAGGGACCCCGGCAAGCGAGTAGGACGCCGGTGAGTCACACACTCGGCCGCGACGGCGGTGGCCGCTAGGGCGGTGGCCGCTCGTTCAGGCCGTGGTTAGCGGAATCTACTGCCTGGTCGCACCTTATATCTACCCTCGCACCCCCCGTAAGTCCCGTTACCCGACGATGTTACTGTGAGGCAACGTTTTTTCTTGCACACCGGTCAACTCCGGGGTATATTCCCGGTGATTGTCATGGCACATGTTGCCAGACGGAGACGCTGACAATCGTCTTGAGGGAACTCGGCAACGCTGCGCGGGGCGCTGGCGGCGTGCCGGGCGTTACAAACTAACCGCGACCGGAGAAAGGCAAAACGCTATGGAACCACGCGAAGAAGAACTGAAGGTACTGGTCATCGACGACAACAAGGATTTCACTGACTCGCTCGAAGCGCTCCTCAAAGAGAAGGGGTACGACGTCACGAGCGTCCAGGAGCCGGGAGCGGCCATCGAGGAGTTCCGCAAGAAGATCTATCAGGTCGTGCTGCTCGACCTGAAGATCCCGGGCATGTCGGGCGAGGAACTCCTCAAGGAGTTCAAGCACATCGATTCCGACGCCTCGATCATCATCATGACCGCGTACCCGTCGATCGAGTCGGCCGTCAGCACGATCAAGATGAACGCGGCCGCCTACCTCACGAAGCCGTTCGAGATCGACCAGTGCGTCCAGGCGATCGGCGAGGCGATGTCGAGCCGCGGCATCGTGGTCCCGCCGGAACGCGAGATCCTCGGCGGCATCGGGGCGACGATCCGCGAGGTGCGCCGTGGCAAGAGCCTCACCCAGGGCCAGCTTGCCAACCGGACAAACCTGTCGCGAAGCCTGATCTCGCGCATCGAGTCCGGCTCGGCCGCACCGTCGATCCCGTCGCTCTACAAGATCGCCGTGGCGCTCAACGTGCCGATCGGCGACCTGTTCGAGAACGTGGTGACGACGCACTAGAGACACGCAGTTCGCACAGCACGAGCCTCCCGGGCCGTGCTGTACCCCGACGCGATGGCACACTCGAACCGGGTAAGGGCTGTATTCAGTCAGTGCAACCTGGGCGGATCTGTGGTTAGTCTTTGCCGCCGTGATGAACGCCAACGGGTGTACCGGTCCCATGCGAGTGTGCGCCATCGACATCGGCACCAACTCGGTCCGAACAATCGTGGCCGACGTCGAGGCGCCGTCGCGCGTTCGCGTGCTCCACTACGATGGGCTCATCACGCGGCTCGGCGAGGGGTTCGGCGCGTCGAGGACGCTTCGGCCCGACGCGATCACGCGCACCGTCGACACGGTGTCGTCGTTCACCCAGGACGGCCGCGAACTCGGCGCCACCGCGTTCAAGCTCGTCGCCACAAGCGCGGCACGCGACGCCGACAACGGCCGCGCGTTCCTGGACGCCGTTCGCGACGCGACGGGGTACACGCCCGAGATCGTGACGGGTGAACGTGAGGGTGAACTCGTGCTGGCCGGCGTCATGACCGGCGGCCTCATGGGTGAGGTGCCGACGCTCGTCGTCGACGTCGGCGGCGGCAGCACGGAGCTCATCGCCTGCGCACCCGACAAGTCGCCCGCATTCCGGTCGGTGGGGGTCGGGGCCGTGCGACTGACCGAGCAGTTCCTCACGTCCGATCCGCCGACCGAAGACGAGGTGGACGCCGCCGGTCGCCGCGCAGCCGAGCAGTTCGAGCCGGCCATCCGGGACGTCGACGCGCATGATCTCATCGGCCTCGGCGGCACGGTGACGACAATGGCCACCATGCTCCTCGATCTCGAGGAGTACGACGCGGCGAAGGTGCATGCGTACCGGCTCACGCTCGACGACGTTGAGAGCCTGCTCTTACCGCTCGCCGCCCTGCCGCTTCACGAACGCAAGACGCTTCCCGGCTTGAGCCCTCGACGAGCCGACATCATCATCGGCGGCGTGTTGATCGTCCGCACCGTGCTCGAACTGACCGGTTGTGAGGCGATGCGCGTCAGCAGCGCGGGCATCCTGCACGGTATCGCGCTCGCCGCCGCAAGCGAAGGCGCCTCACCTACCCCAACGTGATCTCGCCCGAGGCGATTTTGCCGATGATCTCCGAGTAGAACCGGTGCTCGATGGGAAGCACCCGCTCCTGGAGCGTTTCGGGCGTGTCGTCGGGCTCGACGGGCAATCGTGTCTGGCCCAGGATCCGCCCGTGGTCGTACTGCTCGTCGACAACGTGGACGCTGACGCCGGTTTCCGTGTCGCCCGACGCGATCACCGACTCGTGCACGTGGATGCCGTATTTGCCCTCGCCGCCATGCTTCGGCAGCAGCGCGGGATGGATGTTGATGATGCGGCCTCGGAACGCTTCGAGGATCGCCGGCCCCAGCTTCTTCATGTAGCCGGCAAGCACGATGAGCTCGACGCCGTAGCGCCGCAGAGTATCGACGAGCGCGCGGTCTTCCTCGCCCTCGCCGGGATAGCGCAGCGCGTTGACGACCTCGGTCGGCACGCCTGCCGCCGCCGCTCGCTCGAGCACCTTGGCTTTGGCGTTGTTGGAGATGACGACGGCGAGCTCGGCGTTGATCGTGCCGGCGCGCGCGTTGTCCATGATCGCCTGCGCGTTCGAGCCGCCGTGCGACGCCAGGATCCCAAGCTTCAGCTTCGCCATCACGCCACCTCCCTCTGCTCGACGACGACGCCGACCTTCGGACACGACCGCCGCAAGGGACACGTGGGGCACATCGCGTACCGCGCCGTGCACAGGCGCCGGCCGTGCTCAATCATGTTGAGATGAAACGAGTACATCTTCTCGCGCGGGACGAGCCGCTCCATGACCTCGTGCGCGTGCTCGCGCGTTGCCTTCGGCGCGACAAACCCCATTCGCTTCGACAGCCTGAAGATGTGCGTGTCGACGGGGAAGACATCCTGGCCGAGCGCGAACACCTGCACGCACTTGACCGTCTTGGGCCCCACACCGTCGAAGCCGCCGAGGATGGCCGCCGTCTCGTCCGGCGTGCGCCGGCGCAGGGCCGTCAGGTCGAGCGTGCCGAAGCGGTCGTTGATCTGCCGCAGGATACGCTGGATGCGCCCGCTCTTGACGTTGGCGATCCCGCCGACGCGGATCGCATCTGCCAGCTTCCTCGTCGGCGCGCGCATCACGGCGTCCCACGTCGGGAAGCGCTCGCGCATCGTCTCGTACGCGCGGTCGCGGTTCAAGTCGTTCGTATTCTGCGACAGGACCGTCCGGACAAGCGACTCGAGCGGATCATCGAGCCGCCGCCGCACCTTCTCCCCGTACGCCGTCTCCAGCGCCCGTATGGCCGTGGCAACCCTCATCGGCCCGGACGCTACCAGGAATGCCGGACCCACGCAACCCGCGTGGGGCCGCGTTCAGAAGACCGCCCACCGGGAACTTCACCTCACCGGTCATTGTTTACATTGGCAAGAGCGGGGGATGCTAAGTCAACGTGCTGGGAGGAACGAGGTATGAACGTCCTGAAGAAGCCACGATGGTCGCCGTACGTGATCGGCGCGGGGATCGGTGTGTTGAGCTGGATCACGTTCGGCGTCATGCACAAGGCGCTCGGGGTGAGCACGACGTTCGTCCGAGTCGCCGGCCTGATCGGGTCGATCTTCTCGTCGGGCCACATCAAGGCGAATGCCTACTATGAGAGGTACCTCATCACGCAGGCGGCCGTCGACTGGCAGATGCTCCTCGTCATCGGCCTGTTTGTCGGGGCGCTGATCTCGTCGCTGCTCGGCAAGTCGCGGATCAAAGAGACCGTGCCCGAGCTGTGGGCGTCGAAGTTCGGCCGGAGCAAGGCGGGCCGCTACGTGGGCGCGTTCATCGGCGGGATCCTCGTGCTGATCGGCGCGCGGCTGGCCGGCGGGTGCACGTCGGGCCACGGCATCAGCGGCGGGATGCAGTACGCGATCGGCAGTTGGGTGTTCTTCGTCACGTTCTTTGTGGCGGGCCTGGCGACTGCGTTCGCGCTCTACGGCAAGGAGGGCCGGAACCATGTTTAGGTTCGATACACCGTTGAACCTGGTCCTCGGCCTGGTGACCGGCCTGGTTTTCGGCTTCCTGCTCCAGCGCGGCGCGGTGAGCCGCTACCGGGTCATCCTCGGCCAGTTCCTGTGGGCCAACCACACGATGCTGCGCGTGATGCTCACGGCCGTCGTCGTTGGTGCAATCGGCATCTTCGCCATGCGCCAGATCTGGGGCGATGCGGTACCGCTGCACGTCAAGAGCGCGACGATCCTGGGCAACGCGATCGGCGGCATCATCTTCGGCATCGGCATGGTCGTGCTCGGCTACTGCCCCGGCACGGGGGTCGCCGCGATGGGCGAAGGCTCGCGCCACGCCGTCTTCGGCGTGCTCGGCATGCTGGCCGGTGCCGCCATCTACGCCGAGCTGCACGCGGCGATGAAAGGCAGCATCCTGAAGGTGGCCGACCTCGGGAAGGTGACGCTTGTTGACAAGACCGGCGCGTCGCCGTGGGTGTTCGTCCTCGCGTCAGCCGTCATCGCCGTCGTCGTCTTCGCGCTCCTGCACAAGCGAGACCAGGCCGCCTCGCCCGGACAAGAAGGCACCTGAGAAGTCGCTCGCCGACCTCCCGGCCGAGCTGGACGCGAGCCGGCCGACACTGGGCCCCGGCGAGCCGAGGAAGACCCTCCAACGGGCGTGGCTTGTCCCACGCGAGAATGACCGCGCCGGTAACAGGGACGCCCCACTTCGCCGCTGTCTCCCACCTCCGCGCCTTTCTCAGCCGGGAACGGCCCGTCCCACTATGGAATCCAGCCACGCCAGGTTCCACTGCCGCGTGAGCCTCACATAACGAGCACAAGGACAAGAACGCAGAACCGCATCCGGGTACCCTCATGCACGCAACAACTCTGTGTTGCTTGACTTCGGACCAGAACTGTGGTAGCCTTTGTGAAAATGGCTGTGTAACCACAAAGCCGATACGGCCGGCGACTGCTACCTGGGGGATGCCGCAACCGCCTTTCGCAGATCGCAGGATCGAGCCATCGGAGCGTCGCGAAGACGAGGGAGAGACCAATGAAACTGCCGCTCGCCGCACTTCTTGCCATCGCGCTCGCACTGTCCGCGCCGCTGGTCGCCGCCACGACCATCTTCGTCGACGACGACGCGCCAAGCGATCCCGGCCCGGGCGACCCGTCCGTGAGCGACCCGCTCGAGGACGGCACATCTGCGCATCCGTTCGACGCCATCCAGGAAGGCATCGACGGCGCCGTCGACACCGACACCGTCCTCGTCCTCGACGGCACCTACACCGGCACCGGCAACCGGGCCATCAAGGTGCCGCGAAGGGGCCTCACGGTGCAGTCCGAGAACGGGCCCGCAAGCACCGTTGTGGACGCCGAGTATGCGGCGGCCGGCTTTGTCTTTGAGCCGCAGCCAGATCCGGGAACGAACTCGTCGCTTGAAGGCTTCACCATCCAGCAGGTTTCAGGCCCGGGTGTCAGTTCGTTCGTCTCTGACGGCACGATCCTAGTTCGCGACTGCATCATGAGCGACGGCCAAACCACCGGCATCTTCACCACCTGGAGCAACGTGCTGCTTATCGAGGACTGCACGATCGAGAACAACGGGGGCAACGGGGTCGAGGCAGAGAACCTGACGATCTCGGGCTGCACGATCACGGGGAACGGCGGCTCCGGGATACATGCGCAGGCCGATGCGATCACCATCAGCGACTGCCATATCGAAGATAACGCCGATAGTGGCGTGTGGGTCGGATCGACCAACCCAATTGCTGTCTCCGGTTGCACGATTGTAGGGAATACGAACGATCAGGGAGGCGGCATTCGCTGCGATGGCGGGGCGCTTGTTGTGACCGACAGCACGATCGCTGACAACCATGCCGAGGGAGCGGCCGGCGGCGGAATCAGGTGCTACGGCGGCGCCCCGCTCGAGATGACCGGCTGCACGCTGACCGGCAACACGGCGCAGGGATGGGGAGGCGGCTTGTTCAGCAACTCGACGGTCGTGATCGTTGACTCCATCGTCACGGCGAACGAGTCGCTGGGCACCGATCCGTTAGTGTGTTTCGGAGGCGGGATCTGCACGTGCTTTGGCGGCCACCTTGAGATCCGGCGCTCGGTGATCTCGGGCAACAGGGCTGGACGAGGCGGGGGCATCGCCTGTGAGACAGCCGCCGTGGAGAACTGCATCATCGCGGGCAACGAGGCACTCGAAGTGGCGGCGATCGACTGCGATGACGATCTCGTCATGACCAACTGCACGTTGACGGAAAACCCGGTCGACGACGGTGCGGCCGTCTCGTCCACGACGGCGACGCTGACCAACTGCATTCTGTGGCGCAACGGGCCCAAGCAGCTCGAGGCGGACACGATCACGGCTGCGTACTGCTGCGTCGAGGACGGGTCGCTCCTCGGGTGGTATGACCCGGCGACGTGCATCGACGTGGACCCGCAGCTTGACGGCGACCATCACCTGAGCGCCACGTCGCCGTGCATCGACTGGTGCCCGACGGGGCCTGCCGACGACGTTGATGGCGAGCCGCGCCCGGTGGACGTCGCGGGCGTCGGGTTCGACGATCCGCCCGACGCGCGCACGTATGACATCGGCGCTGATGAACGGCTGGACACCGACGGCGACGGGCTCCCCGACTACTGGGAGAACAAGCACTACGGCGATGCCGCCGGCGACCCCGACACTGACGGGCTCGACAACCTCGGCGAGTACGAACACGGGACGGACCCTGATAACCCCGACACCGACGACGATGGCCGCACCGACGGCGAGGAGGTGACTGCCGGGACGAATCCGGCCCATCCCGACAACGCGGAGAAGACCTATTACGTCAACGGCGCGAGCGGCAATAACACCTGGGACGGCCTCGCCCCGTCGTATGACGGGGCCCACGGCCCGAAGGCAACCATTCAGGCCGGCATTGACGCCACCCTCGACGGCTGGAGCTACATCGTCCTCGTCGCCGACGGCACCTACACAGGCGACGCCAATCGCGATCTGAGCTTCCGCGGCAAGGCAATCACAGTCCGGAGCGAGAATGGCCCGGAGAACTGCATCATCGATTGCGAGGGACTCGACATCGACCGTCACCGCGGCTTCGTCTTCCATTTCGGTGAGAGCGAAGAGAGCATTCTCAGCGGTTTGAGCATAACGAACGCTTTTTCCCCCGAGTATGGCGGTGCGATCCTCTGCAGCGATATGAGCAGCCCCACCATCGCCGACTGCACGCTGTACGACAACGTGGCCAAGGGTGGTGGCGGCATCTACTGCTTCTCCGACAGTCATCCGACTATCATCGACTGCACGATTCGCAGCAACTGGGCTGCGGTGGGCGGCGGCGGTGTTTTCTGCGAAGCCGGCTCCAACCCGACGATTACCAATTGTGTGGTCGAAGGCAACGACGCTGCTGAGGGCGGCGGCATCGACTGCTGGGACCACTGCAATCCAACCGTCACCAACTGCACGATCCGCGGCAACTCGGCGATCGTCTTCGGCGGCGGCTTCCGTTGCTCGACCGACGGCAATCCAACGATGACGAACTGCATCCTGTGGGGGAATTCCGCGCCCGCCGGCCACGAGATCGCTCTGGACGCGCGCTCGCACCTCACGGTCAGGTACTGCGTTGTTCAGGGCGGCGCCGCGGAGGCTGACGTTGATTCTAGCTCCACGCTCGATCTCGACGGTACAAACATCGACGCGGACCCCATGCTAACCGCCGATGCCCGGCTCACGCTGCACTCGCCTTGTATCGATTGGTGCCCCACCGGCCCCGCGCTAGACATCGACGGGCAAGCGCGACCGGTCGATGTTCTATTGACCGGCTTCGACGGCGAACGGCTCTATGACATTGGCGCCGACGAGCTCAACGACGCCGACGCAGATGACATGGACGATGACTGGGAGGTGGCGAACGGGCTCGATCCGAGCGACCCGACGGATGCGACATTAGATGCCGATGGTGACTGGCTGCTGAATGAGGAGGAGTACCGGTTCGGGTCGGATCCGCAAGACCCGGACTCGCCGGCGTTCGTCTACGTCGATCACCACAACGCGGGCGATCCGGCGCAGGACGGCACGGCCGCGCATCCGTACGAAGCGATTCAGCGGGCGATCGACGCCGCAACGCCACCCGCCGTCGTCAAGGTCCTGCCGGGTGACTACACTGAGAACGTCGTGATGGCGAACGGCGTATGGGTCGTCGCCTACGGGCCGACACAGACAACGATCGACGCCGGCTGGGTGGGTGAAGGCGTCTACATCGAGGACATCGGCGAGGTGCTGTTGGCCGGGTTCACCGTCGCCTGGGGCGACGACTACAACGCCATCCGCATCGTGCGCTCGTCGCCGACAATCCGCAACTGCAGGATCACGGTGAGCAAGCACGGCGCCGGCTGCGCCGAGTCGGGCTCGCCTGTGTTCATCAACTGCGTGTTCACCGGCAACTTCAACGTCGGCTACTGGCAAACGGGCACCGCGTCGGCCACCTTCACCAACTGCGTCATCGCCAGAAACCAGAGCTACGGCATCGTCCCCTGGTCAGGCACGATCACGATGACGAACACGATCGTTTACGGCAACGGCGACGACCTTGGCGGGGAGCCCGCGGCCTTCGCCGTCGCGTACTGCGACATCGGCGACGGCGACTTCGCCGGTACCAACGGCAATATCTCCGCCAACCCGATGTTCTTCAACTTCTCCTGCGCCAACTACCGGCTCCTCCCCAACTCGCCCTGCATCGACGCAGGCACAAGCGATGGCGCGCCGTCGCTCGATATCCTCGGCGACGCGCGCTGGGACAAGCCCGACACGCCGAACACCGGCGGCGGGGCGCTGACGTTCTACGACATGGGCGCCTACGAGCACGCCCAGACCTACATATTCAAGGAGTACTTCGTCAACGGCGCCACGGGCGATGACACCTGGGACGGTCTGACGCCGGACTGGGAAGGCGGCAGGCATGGTCCGAAGCGCACGATTCAGTCCGCCCTTTATGCTGCCTCGTCGGGCGACACGCTCACGGTCGCGCCCTACACCTACACCGGCGATGGCAACCGCGACCTGGGCACCGGCGGCAAGACACTCGTTGTTCGTTCCTCTGGTGGCCCCGACGTCACCATCATCGACTGCGGTGGCTCCGAGGAAGACGAACACGGCGGCTTCAGCCTCGACGGCTGGACCGTCATGGACGGGTTCACGATCACGAATGGCTACAAAACCGGCGGAGGCTCTGGCGGAGCGATCTGCTGTAGTGGCAGTCCGACCATCCGCAACTGCATCCTGGTCGGTAACACGGCCGGCCTCGGCGGTGCCTTCCACAGTCACGGCGGCAGCCCCGTGCTGCACGACGTGACGATCAGCGGGAACTATGCCGTCTATTCCGGCGGCGGCTGCTCGATGCACGGCGGCCAGCTCACAGTAGACCGCTGCACGATCACCGGGAACGAGTCGCCCACCCAAGGCGGTGGGATCTACGCCCAAGGCGAGGCGTTCATCACCAACTGTGTCATCGCCGACAACACCGGTGGCTGGGATGGCGGCGGCGCCATCGCCGTCTTCGGCGATGAAAGCGACGTGACCATGCACAACTGCACGCTCGTGGGCAACTCGGCCAGCGGACCCGGCGACGGGATCAACGTCGACTACGACGGCACTCTCGCCCTGCGCAACTGCATCGTCTGGGGCAACTCAACGGAGAACGTCCGCCTGGGCAGTGGAACGTTGACGATCAACTACTCCGACGTTGAGGGCGGCTGGCCCGACTGGTCCACCATCGGCAATATCGACGCCGATCCGATGTTTGTCGATGCGGCGGGCGGGGATTACCACTTGGGGCCCATCTCGCCGTGCATTGATGCGGGGGATCCCGTGTCCGACTACAGCAACGAGCCGTTGCCGAACGGCGGGCGGATTAACATGGGCGCGTACGGCAACACGGCCGAGGCGACGTGCACGCCGGGCGACATCGACGGCGACGGTGAGATCACGCTGGATGACCTGGTGCTCGTCTACGACGGGCTCGGGACCGATGACCCCGCGCTCGATATCAACGGCGACGGCCTCGTGACGTTTGCCGATCTGCGCATCGTCTATGAACATATCCCCGAGGGCGAGCGCGACCTTGGCGGGGTCTCGACGATGTGGGCGATCGGCTACATGGAGCCGACGGACCCGGCCGCGCAAGGCCTCGACCCGACGGAGAATCAGTCGCAGCTCGACAACGACGGCGACGACCGCACCAACTACGAGGAATACGTTGCCGGCACCGACCCGACCGACCCGGCGTCGCGCTTCGAGGTGACCGCCGTCGCGTGCGACGTGGCGTTCGACATGGAGACGGTGACGGTATCGTGGAGCGCCGTGCCCGGCAAGAGCTACCAGCTCTACTGTGCCGAACTGCCCGGTGACGCCGCGCCCTGGCAGCCGGTCGACGGCATCTATGAGATCAACGGCGCGATCGCCACGCAGACGGTCGCGGTCGATCCGAACGCAAAACGCTTGTTTTTCAAGGTCGAAGTGTGGTAATGTGACATAGGAAGGTGGCGGCGCTGGAGATCGCAGCCGCCACACAAGAGAGATAAAGGGGATTCGAGATGGTTCCGCGCTGGCTTTTCCTTTCGGTATCTGTCTTGGCCGTGGTGGTGTGTCTGCCGACCGGGGCACCGGGCGCGCAGATTTACTTCGATATGAACGGCGACGAGCTGCCCGACACCGAATGCGTCATCGGCCTCGGCGAGGAGCTGCTCATCGGCGTCTACCTGAGCGATTTTGCCGAGGAGACCGGCAGCTTCCAGTTCGACATCTATTACGACGACGCCGTGCTTGGGCTGATCGACTACGACACCTACGTCGGCCAGCCCGACGAGGATCCCGGCCTCGGCGGGCCGATCCAGACGCTCGCCGAGCTCGGCCCGTGGGCTACCTCGCAGTGGAGCGAGCCGATCACCCAGGAGCTCAACGCGCCTGACGGCGGCTCCGGCGCGCGGCTCGAGTTCTACACTGCCGGCAGCTTGACCGAAACGGCCACTGGCGACGGTGTCCTTGCGTGGTTCGTCTTCGAGGCCACCGGCCTCGGCGAGACCACGCTCGACCTGCAGATGCCCGGCGGTACCTGGTTCCTCGAAAACGTCACCGAACAACCGACGCCCATCAACCTGAACGTCACCGTCATCCCCGAGCCATCGCTCATCGGTATCTTCGCTGTTGCTTTGGGCCTCCTCGCCAAGAAGGCTACCAGCCGCAAGTAACAGCTCCGGCGCGGCTCAGTCGTAGATGGCGAACTGGAGGAAGGCGGTGACCGGGGAGGCGCCGTACTCGCTTCGGGGGATGCCCGTCTCGTTGAGGTCGTCGCCGTAGGGGACGTAGAGGCTGGCGACGATGGTGACGTTGTCGGAAAGCGTCAGGTTGACGCTGGGGGTCAGGACACCGGAGCCGTCGTCGGGACTGGCGATCCAGACCAAGTTGAGGCTCCAGAGGTTGTTGACGAGGTAGTTGGCCTGGATGGCCGTGGCGTGTTGGCCGATGATCTGCGTATCGCCGCGGAGGAAGCGTTCGACGTAATCCGGATTCTGCAGCCGCTGCTGCGCCTGGGCCATGTCGTCGGAGCCGAAGCCCGAGAAGTGATACTCGGCCCAGACGGTCAACCCGTTCCCGACGTTGAACGTGTACGACGCGCCGAGCACGGCCTTGGCGACCAGATCGTCGCCGCCGAAGAGCGCGCCGTCGACGAACTCTTCGGGCGTGTCGAAGAGCGCGAGCTCGCCATGCACTTCGGCCTCGCCGAGCGCGGCCGAGAACGAGCCGGCATACATCGTGTCTTCAGCCCGCTTGCCGAAGACCACCTCGCCGTCGAACAAGCCCGACGACGTCCGACCACGGACCCGTCCGAGCAGCGCGGAGTCGTCCCACGACTCGCCGAACGCGCCGACGAGACCGAGCGAGGAGGTGTCGGTGAGCTGCACGTCGGCCCGGATGGCGTCGACGCCACGGCGCCACTCGCGATCGATCTCGAGTGGCGAGAAGGGCGAGAACACGTCGATGGCGCTGAACAGGACGCCCCGCCCCAACCCGATCGCCTGGCGTCCGATCGTCACGTCGGCGCGGTCGTAGTGGAGGGCGACGAGTGCGCGATCGACCTCGTGCCGGTAGCTGGTCGCGTCGCTCGTGCTGATCGCGTTGTCCAGTTGCACGATGCGATACGGCGCGCCGACTCGCGGCGGCAGCACGACCAGACCCTGCGATGCTACGTCCTCGACCGTGCGCAGGCGCTGCTCGTAGGCAAACTCGACGGTGGATGGGTCGCTGAGCCGGGCATCGAGCCCGAAGCGCAACCGCCACAGGCCCGTCGCCGATTCGTCCTCGGAGAAAAGAATGCTTTCCTTGAGCGAGCTGACGAGATCGATCGTCTGCTCGCCGTCCTCGGTCGACCAGACTTCGCGCGCACACGCGGCTGGTGCGGCAAGCATCAGGACCGCGGCCAACCATGCTTGTGTGCGTGTTCCCATCACGGCCTCACGAAGCGCCCTGCGTGTCGGGGTTCTTGGGGTTCCTTTTCTCGTCGGCGTTCCGCCGCTTGTCGGCGGACACGCGCCCGTCGGTGAGCGTGACGACGCGCGAGGCGTAGGCGACGACGCGCGGGTCGTGCGTCGAGAAGATAAACGTCATGCCCTGCTCATCGCGCAGGCGGCGCATCATCGTCATGAGGATCTCGGCGTTCTCGCCGTCGAGGTTGGCGGTCGGCTCGTCGGCCAGCACAAGCTTCGGCCGCGACGCGACAGCCCTCGCGACGGCCACCCGCTGCTGCTGGCCGCCCGACATCTCGAGTGGGCGGCGGTCGGCCAGCTCGTCGAGGCCGAGCTCCTCGAGCACGTCCGTCGAGCGTGCCCTGCGGTCGCGGCCGACGCCCTGCAGCTCGAGCACGAACTCGACGTTCTCGCGCGCCGTGAGCACAGGCACGAGGTTGTAGGCCTGGAAGACGAAGCCAAGTGAACGCAGCCGGAGCTCGGCACGAGCACGGCGCCCGAGCTCCGTCAGGTCGCGACCGAGGACCGTAAGCCCGCCGCCCGTGACCGAGTCGAGCGCGCCGGCCAGGTTGAGCAGCGTGGTCTTGCCGCTGCCCGACGGCCCGACAATGGCCAGGAACTCGCCCGCATGCACGTCGAGCGTGACGCCGCGCAGGGCGTGCACCTCGACGTCGCCGGTTCGGTAGACCTTCGTCAGGTCGCGAGCGCGCACGAGTGTGTTGTTGTCGCCCATCTCACGTAACCCTCATTGCTTGTGCTGGATCGGTGCGTGCCGCGCGCCACGCCGGGTAGGCGGTGGCACCGAGCGTGGCGGCGATCGAGACGCCGACCGCGTACCAGACAACCCACGCACCGAAGCTGCCGTACATAACCGGGTCTATAAGCACACCGCCGACCGACAGGTCGTTGCCCATCATCTTGGTGATGTTTACGCCCGAGGTGGCGAGCCAGTAAGCGACCGGGCCGCCCACGAGGAGCGCGACGCCGGCGCCGCCGAGGCCGATGACGACCGCCTCGATCATGAGTAGGCCGGCGATCTGGCGACCCTTCATGCCGAGCGCGGTAAGCACGCCGAACTCGCGCCGCCGCTCGAGCACGGCGGTCAGTTGCGCGCTCGCGATGCCGAGCAGGACAACGATCACGACGATGCCGATGAGCAGACGCGTGAACATCCTGTCGGCCGCGACGCCGGTCGCGATCTCGGGACTGACCTCGCGCCAGGTGATCACCGTGTTGCCCTCGGGCACGGCTTGTGCGAGCTCCTCGCGGACGCGGTCGATGCGCCGGTTATCGTCGAGCAGAATGGTGATCTCGGCCGGCGCGCCGAAGCCGGTGATCCGGTTCAGCTCGTCGAGCGTGACGTGGCACACGGCCCCGTCGATCTCGCGGCTGCCGGTCTCCAGAATGCCGACGACGGTGAGCATCGCGCGGCTGATGTCGTCGCGACCGGACAGGGTGACGAGCAGGTCATCGTCGAGCTCAACGTCAAGCCGCTCGGCCAGCGTGCGTCCGATTACGACCGTGTCCTCGTCGTCGGCGCGCAGGTAGCAGCCTTCGATGCGCGCCTTTCGGACGATGCGGTTTGAGGCTTTCTCTCCTGCCGGGGCGACGCCGACCATCTCGACGCCGGCGGTCCGGTTGCCGAACGCGAGCAGGCCGCTGGCCCGGGCGCGCACGGCGACGGCGTGCACGTCGGATCTCGCCTCGACGACGGCCAGCGCCTCTTGCCAGTCGGTCAAGCGGAGCGAGTTCTCCCGGCTCTCGGGCCACTGCGCGGGCACGATGCGCAGATGACCGGCGCCGCTCTCCGAGGCCGCCCGGATCTGCATCTCGCCGCCGCCGTGAATCCACGACGTGGCGACCAACCCCATCGCGCAGCCGATGCCGACGCCGATCACGGACAGGATCGTCCGCCGCGTGTGCCTGTGCAAGCTGCGCAGCGCGTACTTGTATGAGACGGTCCTGATCATGTCCGTGCTGCCTCCGCCGGCTCGAGCCGGGCTGCGATCATCGCCGGCCACAGCGCGGCCAGCACGGCCGTGGCCGTCACCGCGACGAGACCGTAGGCGATGTGACGGAACTCGAACCGCGGATAGATGATGTACGAGAAGTTCAGGCCGCGATACGCGATCTCCTGGCCGGCGATCCCGCCAAGGGCGCCGTAGTCGACGCCCGTCTGCGCCGTGACAAGCACGAGCGCGCTGCCCAGCACCGACCCGATGACGACGCCCACAAGGCCGAGCACGATTGACTCGACGAGCACGAGACGCACGATGCGCCGCGGTCTCGCCCCGAGCGCGAGCAGCATGCCGAGCTCGCGCCGGCGTTCGAAGGTCGCCATCATCATCGTGTTGGCGATCCCGGCAGCCGCCGCGACGAACAGGATCGCGACGAAGATCAAGTCGGACAAGTCCTTCATGTCGAGCATCGAGACCAGCTCGGGCGCTGCGTCGCGCCAGGCGAGCACGCTGGCATCGGCCAGACGGGGAACGGCGGCGATCTGATCGGCGAGCGCGCCTGCCTCGCGGTAGTCGTCGCCCTGCACGAGGATCTCGTGTGCTTGGTCGGGCATCGCGAGGAACTCGCCGGCCTCATCGAGAGCCATGACGATCCCGAGCCGGTTCACGATATCCGTCTTGCCCGCGATGACCGCCTTGACCACGAACAGGTCGCTCACGGGGAACTCATCGGCGTCCTGGCCGATCACGGCGATCTGCTGGCCCACGTGGATGCCGAGACGGTTGGCAAGCACCTTGCCGACGACAACGCCCCGGCCGCCAGGCAGCTCGTCGGCATCGAGGCTGTCGAGAATGCCGCCGCGACGCGATTCGACGGCGACGTCGAGACCGACGATCATGGCGGCTTCGGCGTCGGCCGGCTCGTCCGGTTTCTCACCCTGCGCGGCCAGCGCGGGCGCATAAATGCGCGGCGAGACGCTTTTGACCGCGGGGATCGCCTCGATGGCACGGCGCGTCTCGTCGAGGCCATCGACGTAGAGGTCAATGGCCTGCTCCTCGCGCCAGTCCTTGTGATGGACCTGCACGTGGCCGATGAGCGGGCCGGTGATCGTTCGGAGCATGTCCTCGTACATCCCGGCCATCAGGCCGTTGACGGCGACGAGGGTAAGCTGGCCGAGCGCGATGGCGGCGACGGCGAGGATGGTCCGCTTCCGGTTGCGCCCTAGGTTGCGCCAGGCGATCCGCAGTGTCGTCGAGCGCATAGCTTCCTCGTTCCCCGGTTCCGGGTCCTCTGCTACCGGTGCCGTTCGAGCTGCGACAGGCTGAACATGCTCTCGGGCAAGTCGACGCCGAACTTGAGATCGTCGTACACGAGCACGGTCGTGTAGCCTTCCTTATCAACGGGCGTCAACTCGAGCCGCGCCGGGATGCTGCGGCCGTCGAACTCGCGCACGTCCGAGAACGTCATCGTGCGCGCCAGCCGCCCCTTGCGGTCATAGTACCTGGCCAGCAGCGGCAGCCGCCCGTCGGGCGAGACGACGTACTCGACGCGGTCCCAGAGGCCCACCGTGCCTTCCTTCGCCTTCAAGTTGACGATCCAACCATCGGGATCGTCCGAGCGGCCGACGACCTTGCCCTCGTAGTCCTCGATCAGCGACGACTCGCGCACCAGGTCGTCGTTGGTGAAGTCGCTGCCCATCCAGGAGCTCATCATCATCGACGGCGGGATGCGGATCGTGCGTGCGATGCGCGGCAGGTAGTTCCACAGGTTCTTGCCGACCTTGAGCGTCGCCGTGCCCTTTTCGCGGGCCGGCTTCTCGATGACGATCAAGGCCTTCTCCGTGCCCAGCGTCCAGGCTTTCATCGTCAGCGTGCGCGTCCGGCGCGGCTTCGTCACCGTGAGCGTCATCACGGCGACCGAGCTGTCGGCCCGGTACAGATCGTCGAGCCAATCAAGCAACCGTTCGAGCGCCAGCTCGCCTGTCTCAGGATCGACAAGCGTCGGCTCGACTCCGGCTGCGTCGCCAGCGAGGGGGTCGCCGTTCCCCGTCACTTCGGTCTCGAACTCGCCGGCGTCTTCCTGAGTGGGGTTGCCGTCCGGTTCCTCCGCCCCTTGCTCTTCAGCGGAATCCGGCTGGTCCTGACACGGAGAGATCGTGACCAACAACGAAAGGAACACCGCCACGGCTACCGTCAAGAGCCGGGCAAGCACTGCTTCCAGTGTGTTCATCCTTCCGCCTTCCTCTCCAGCACCGGCCAAAGGGTCGTCTGCGCGCCCTGGGCGGCTCCCTGCTGCGCGGGCGCCCTGTCCCTCCCTTTGGGCATGCGCAGCGCCTCCTCATCCACAGAGTCGATAGAGACCGCGGGCGCGCCGAGTATCCGCTCAGCCGCGATCGGTCCGGCCCGCCGAGCGTCGCGCAACGCCACCGCAGCCAGGGTAGATACCCACGCCGGCCGTTGTCCAGAGGATTCCAGGCATGGCCCGAGAACTCATGGAACGTCCTGTTGCTGAATCAGTTCGAGCCTTGCCAGCTCGGCCCGAGGCCGACATCCCGGACGGGGTCCATGGATCCCGCAAGCCAGGTGCCGACACAGGTCCAGTTGCGTCCCGGGCTGGCGCTCCCGGGCCTCAGAACCACGGCTGTCATGGGGGCCTTGGGCTTGGCACCGGAGAGACTGCCGGACATACATGTGGCAAACACAGCCGGCTGCCACCCAGCCGACTGGCATTACGTGACCGGCAACTACCGGACGCGCAGGCGCTTCGCCTTGCTCCAAAGCATGTTCGAGGCGCTCGACCTCAACACGCACCGCCGCAAGAAAAAAATCCCCCCAGCAGCTTGTGCTGGGGGGACCTTTCTATTCGCGCCCAAGGCGCAAGGGAGGTACTAGCGTCGGCGCCTGAAAATAGCCAGCAATCCCATGCTGGCAAGGATCGCAACAGCCGGCTCCGGGATGCACGTTACTTCGAAGGCCATGTCCTTGTCGGTCAGAAGATTCCAGTACGGCGGCGGCGTGTCAAGGCCCCAGTACTGGACAGCGTTGTCGTGCCAGAGCGAGTCGGCCTCGTGCCAGCCCCACTGGGTGTCGTCGCTGTCATGGACGGCCTGAATCGCCAGCCAATACACGGTGCCGTCCGGGTTCCCATCGCCGTCAATGTCCTGCGGCTCGAAAGCCGGATCCTGGAGGAAGAGAGTGGGCAACTGGCAGTCGTACTGCCATACGTTCTCCTGAACCGCCCCGATATGAGTGACCGTGCCGTACAGGGTCTCCGTCAGGGCCGAGATCGGAATGAATTCCTGATACAGAAGAGTGCCCGGATGGCTCCACGGCATCGACGGATCGATCGCCGCCGGAACATCCAAGTAGAACTCAATCACGAATCCCTGGAGGATGCCGGGCGTCTGGCCAGTGGTCACGCTCGGATCGGGCAGGTTGTCGCTGTGTTCGAAAGGCCACAACACCCCTGGCTGATAGTACGAGCCCCACCATCGGAGCTCCACGACGGGCAGCGGACTGGAGCAGAGGAAATCGTCGGCAACTATCGAGGGCACGACCACTTCGCTCGAGAAATCGTAGCCGTACGGACTCATGTTCGGCAGTTGCGACCATTTCGTTTGGTCGATGAGCACAGCGCTCGATTGTGATGTGAAGGCAAGAAGAACGGCCAGAGCGGCAGACACGGCAAAAAACCATCGCATTGCAGAAACCCCCTTTGGAAAATTCATGTGTGAGACTACACCACCGGCCCCGGTTTGTCAAGTGCAAAAATGAGAAAAAATGCGCAAGCGTGCAGGCGACCAGCTCAGTCCAGGACGCCCGCCGCCGCGTCGAACCCAGCGCTTGCCCTTTCGGCCCGAGAAATTCCTGGCCTCTCGGTTGCCGCTCCTCGATTGGCCATCTGCTCCCGTTGAGGCATGGCCCCTTCAGCCCGTTCCGCGTCGGTTCTAGGCTGAAGGGCTAGCAGGGTGCTGAAAAAGGCGTTTGACCCGACTTGTGCAGGTCAAGGGCCGGA
>CAZCQN010000026.1:0-26301 GCA_964500825.1 uncultured Verrucomicrobiota bacterium
GATCAGGACGAGGTCCTTTTCCTTCTTGAACTCGTCGAGCTCCTCCTGGAGCTGGAGCAACCCCTTGCTGGAGGTCGTTCCGCGCATCAGCTGGTCGAGCTGCTCGCTCACGACCGAGAGCGCCTCGTCAAGTTGGCTTCTCGACATCTCTTCCTGGTGCTGCTTGTAAACCTCGGCGATCATGTTGGCGACTCGGTGCACTTCGTTGCGGTCGGGGCTTGTGTAATAGACGTTGATGAGCCGGGTGCCCCGCACGGGGCGGACGGCGACCCGCCTCCGGAGCAGTTCGACGGCATGGTCCATGTCGTACGCCTTGAGCTCCTTGTCGTCCTTGGCCCACTTGCGGTTCAGGGGCACCCACTCGGGGTACTTCGGCTCGGTGTAGCGGCCGATATGACCGCCACACCCCTCGCGCGTGCACTTGACGTCGCCGTAACTGAGGACCTCCTCGTTCGTGTACTTTTTGCCGCACAGGTCGCACCGCCAGCCCGTCTGGGTTAACCCCCCCTCGATGACCTTGCGCAGCACGGGCATCGAGACGATTTGCCTCTGGTGCGTGTTGAAGTCGACCTCGTCGAGCCGCTGCGACATGCGCAGGTACGGCTCGGCGCCCGGTGCGAGGAACGGGTGCATGGTCTCGGCCGTCGGGTCGATGCGGATCTGCGCCACGCCCGTGTACTGCGACCGGGCGACGAACGAGTAGACGGCGACGGCGAAAATCAGGATGACGGTCGTGGCGATGATGACTTCCTTGCGCTTGGTGATCACCTGCCAGTAGTCGAGGAAGTGCAGCCTGTCGGCATCGCCTTGGGGTTGAGTAGTGGGAGAGGAATTCACGGCGCTCACGCTCCTTGTTTCGTCCCAGGCGCAGAGGCGGTCCGTCGCACCTGAGCTAACGGCGGGGAATCGCCGGTAGTTTAGGGGTTTCGGCCCGGTCTCCCAGGCATGCTCGCGTGCCTACGCTTGAGACGCATTCGACCGGTTGTGGTTTCCTCCGAGCTTGTCGCTCGCCCCGGCGACCTGTCGCCTAGAAGATGGCGCTGATGCCAGCGAATGTCCGGTGCCTCCTGTACGACGCGCCAGGGAAGTCCGAGTCGACGTCGCTGAAGCGCCAGCCGACCTCGACGTGCCAGTTCGGCTTGATCCGATAGCGAAACACCAGGGCGAACAGGATCGTCTGCTCGTCGAAGTCGGACTGAGTCCGGTCCGGGTACCTGGCCTCGTCCAGCTTGTGCTTGCCGAAGTCGAGCGTCGCGTTGAATACGGCCGAGAACCGGTCGGTAAACGACTGCGAAATGCCGAAGTAGACCGACTGCAGCTCCTGCGACAGGAAGGCCGCCTCGGTCGTCTCCTCGATCCGGTACGAGTAGCCAACCTGGGTCGAGAGCGTGTCGCTGAGCGGCGCGCGCACGCTCGCGTCGATGTAGGGGGCCGTCTGCGTCTGACCGCTGACGAGCTCGTCGCTGCCGTCGTCGGCCGTGCGCGTGAAGTCGGCGAACTCGCGCCACTCGGCCCCGGCCCGGAGCGTGCCCGACACGGTAGGGGTGAACTGACGCGTCGCGCCGACGGAGACGATGCTCGAGGTTGAGTCGACCTTGATCTCGTCGGAGTCGTAGTCGATGTCCTGATACCGGTAGTACAGCGTCAGGTACGTCTGGGGCGAGAGCACGTAGTTGGCCGTGGCAGCCGCGCTTTGGCCGATGCGGTCGCCCGTGAGGCTCACGTCGACGTCGTCGTAGTCGACCCAGATGTGCTCGTACGTGCCGCTCGCGTTGATCTTGGGCGAGACCCGCAGCGTCAGCGTGGGGCTGAACACGTTGTAGTCGCGGTCGTTGCGAAGCCGCCGGGTGACCAGACGCTCGTCGGCCAAGCCCTCCTCGACGGTCGCCTCGACCAGCTCCGGCTCCTGCATGTTGCGGTAGCGGTCTCGAACGCGGATCTCGACGCGCTCGGACACCTTCTGGTTCAGCGTCAGGGTGAAATCGTGCGACTGGTCGGTGTCGGGGTCGCGGTCCTCATAGACCTGCAGGCTGTACTGGTAGGAGAAGCCGTAGTAGGACAGCTCGCGCAGGATGTGGATGTCGAACTTCGGCTCGATGACGAGCTTCCACATCTTAACCGGGTCGGTCTCCTCGGTGAAGATGTTGGTGTCGTACTCAAACCGGAACTTGAAGGACGGCACGAACGTACGGCCCCGAACTAAGATGGGCAGCAGCTCATCGTATGCCCCGCCGAGCACGGGGCCGGAGACGGGCTGCGCTCCCTCGGCGCTGAGTGCCAGCGCCATGACAGCCGCGAAAGCGGCGACCACAACGGTTCCCTTCATCGGCTCTTAATCTCCTGTGCGATTCTTGCGGCCGGGGGCGCGCGCGTCAGCGCCCGCGGGTTGATGACAGGTTGTTTTGGTACAGTCCAGGACGCGCCGTGTCGCCGCGCGTCTGCGTCAGCAGATTCGTGTTCCTGAGCAGATCGCGCACGCTCGTCAAGAGCAGTCCGCGCTCCTTGAGCAGTGCGACGCACTGCGCCGGGTCATTCGGATTCTGCATCTCGCTACCTAAGCCTAGCAACTGGATGAGGATCATCGCAAGTAGTTCTTCGTCCACGAACTGGTGCACGCTCCACCCGCCCGGTGGGGCAACGCCCATGGAGGCGAGGAATGCGCCGTAATCCTCCTCGGTCGCGTCGGGATCCATCCGGCCTTCGAGCCCGAGCATTTTGACGACCGCCTTGGCGAGCTCGCCCTGGCTGCCGTTGCCTCCCTTGCCGCCAGGCGCCAGGGCCGACAGCAAGCGCGTGCGCATCACGCGGTAGTCCTCGAAATCGGTGAAGACCACCGGCTCGGGGCTCGACAGGAACGTGTCGCCCACGAGTTCCGGGAAGTTCTCGACGATCTTGGTGAGCCTGCAGCTCATGAGCAGCGCGACCGAGCCGTCGGAGAAGTAATGCTCCTGCTCGATGATGGCACCCTCGACCACGCCGAGCACCGTCGTGCGCACGCGCCCGTTGCGGAGCGACTCGTCGTGCAGGGTGCGACCCCGGGCGATGATGCTCCCGTTGAGCTTGCCGGCGAGGCGGCGCTTGGCGTCCACCTCGGCAGCCCGCTTCGTCGTCGTGAGCGCGTCGGCGCCGAAGATCCGGATGTAGTCCTCCTTCGGGATCTCGCGCACCGAGGCGATCGTCGCCGCCAGGTCGCGATCGACCGCCTGGGCGATGGCCGCGAGGTTCGCCTCGACAACTACCGTACAGGAGTCATCCGCAGCAAACTCTGTGCCGATCGGCTCGGCGGCGTTGATGATCTCGTAAACCCGGGCGGCAGCTGGCGTGTCTCGGGCGAGCAGGTCGGCCACCGTGATCGATTCGCTCACGGCCAGGCGCATCACGATCGCCGTGAGCGCGGCGCGCGCCGCATCAAGGGCGGCCGCCTCCGACTCGGCGCGTCGCGCCTCCGTGCCGCCAAGATCGTCCGGGGCGGCGGCCGTGGCCCGGGCGCTCACCGTCGCCTCTTCGGCCTGCTGGCGGAAGCGCTCGACGAACTCGCGGCCGAGCACCTTCTCGCTCAGCACCCCGCGGCCGGTCGCCGTGATCTTGCCGTCTTTCCAGGACTGAACCTCGACCTGTTCGAGCGCGTTGACGGTGACGGACTTGTCTTTCCTGTCGCGCGCCTGGACGAGGACGCGGTGCTCGGCCACCTTGACGAGCGCGCGCATCGCCGCGCGGTCGAACGTGAACGTGAACCCGGTGCCCGTGGCACCGGCCACGGCCGTTGGGCAGGTGACATCGACGCGCGAGTCGTCGGGAATGCGGGTGAGGCGGGCGTTCACTTCGCCGTCGATAACCTGGAGCTCGACGAGCCGGATG
The DNA here is from genome assembly GCA_964500825.1 of uncultured Verrucomicrobiota bacterium. Classification (GTDB taxonomy): domain Bacteria; phylum Auribacterota; class JABMQX01; order JAFGEW01; family JAFGEW01; genus CAYUZG01. The sequence continues at coordinate 3,859 of CAZCQN010000026.1, forward strand.
ACCTTGCCGGAATCGTCCTCGGCCGCCTCGAAGATCTTGTCGACGCGAACCTGGGTGTCCCCCTTGATCCGGAAGCCGTTGTCTTCGTCGAGGCCGACCTCGATGTAGGAGCGCCTGCCGGTCCTGAGCTCCGAGCCGCTTGCATACGTGTCCCCCAGCTCGGTGTCGCCCCACTGCTCAGCGCCGGTCACCAGGGCTTCGGTCTTGCCCCGTTGCGCCGTGACGGTCGCCGATGGGCTATCCTCCTCGGCGGCAGCCTGCTGCGTTGCCTGGGCGGTGTGGCCCAGCAACACGAGGGCCGCCGATACGGCGGCCACAGTGGTCCCCTTCATCGACCTCCGTCCCCTCCTGGGTTTCCGCGCCCCCAGTCAACGCCGGCCTAGAACCCGCGGACGTTGGAGAGATTCCGTTCGTACGTGCCCATCCTGCCCGGGACTATCTGCACCAAGTTGCGCTTCTCGATCTCGCTCAGCACGTCGCGGACGCTCGTCAGCTCGATGTCGCGCGCTTCGAGAGCCGCGACATAGGCGTTTTCGTCCGCAGGGTCCTCGACTTCTGCGAGAAGCCCGGTGATCTGGATCACGACGACCGCAAGCACCTCCTTGGTTACTTCCTCGTCGGGGTGCCACCCCTTGAGCGGGTGCACGCCGTGTTCGGCCAGGAAGTAGCAGAAGACGAGCGCGGGCGTGTCAGGCCGGTACCTCAGGCGTGTCTGTGCCCCGTACGCCTCGTCGACCTCCGACTCGAGCCCGAGCATGCGCACGATGATGATCGCCAGCTCGCCCTGCGTCATCGGTTTCTCTTCGACGACTGGTTCGGCCGCGTCGGCTGTCCCTTCGGCGTCGGTTTCTTCGAGCCCTGCCGGCTCGGCAGCAAATGCATGGCAGGCAATTAGCGTGAAAGCCAGTAACGCTAACCACAAGATCCTAATCACGTATCGCCCTCCTTGTGGCGGGAGACATCGAGAACACACCACCATCGGGCCGCGGTCTGGACCCCCGATACCCCGTAGATTTGATTCTACCTAAACCCGAGTGATTTATACCACAGTTCCGCCCAATTGTCAATCGAAACAACCCAGCCGAACCGCCGGTTCCACCGGGTGTCGTTTCCTAGTCAGGCCGGGCTACTTCGGCGAACTCGGCAAACTGCGCGACGAACTGCTCGAGCTCGTTGGTGATGGCATCCTCGCTCACGCCTGGGGGGAACCGCTTCGAGACGAGCACATAGGACCAGCGGTAGTTGAGCCCTCGGATAAGCCGGTCGTAGAACATCAGGGCGAGACGACGGTATTCGCTCGACGTAATCCGGTCCGGCAGAGCCGAATACCAGTACATCACCGCGAGGTTCCAGCGCATTGTCTGGCCGTTCTCGGTCTGGACTTCGTTCCACATCAGAAGCGAGCGAACCGTGATCGTCTTGTTCGGGTTACCGCCGATCGGAATTGTGGTGTGATACGCCTGGCGGCTATGTTGCCATCGCTGGGCCGAGAGGCAGGTCTCGGCTCGGTGGATGCTCCGCTTGTTAGCGCTGCTGATCACGATCGTCAACTCGATCGGGGCTGGGGGGTATGCGCTGCGCTGGGGGTCCTTCGGAAGGTATTCGCGGGTGACGAAGTCAGTGTCTTCGGGGAGGCTGAACTCGACGCGCGGGCTGACGGGGATGTCGGTTGTGCTTCTCATCGGTATGTTGGGGTGGATGGGGCAGCGGCCGTCCGGGCCGGGGACGGCGTAGTAGGCCTGGTACTTCTCCAAACGTTCCGCGGCCTCCTTGTGGTTGAGCAGGTCCACGTACGCCTGCTTGTGCTCCTTGAGGCACTCGGGGCAGACGTAGACCTCGCGCGCGGTGAAGTCCGTCAGCTCGTCGGGGATGCTGGCGTAGTAGACGCCCTCGCTCGTGTGCACGCTGGTGAGCCCGAAGCGCGCCACGATTGCCAGCAGGAGCACCGTCGCCAGGGCGATCAGAAGTCTTCGATTTTCAACCATTTCGAGTTAATCAGCTTGTCGATTGCCATCAACAGCAGGATGCCGAGTATGTAGATCGGCAGCGCGTGGTCGTGGACGGCCATCGCGGGGCCGCGCCCCCCGTACTGGGCTGTCACCCCGACGGCGACGAGCCGGATGATGTTGGAGATGATGGCGACCACCGGGCCGCACGCCATGATCGCCAGCATCTTGCCGAAGCTTCTCTGTGTCACGTAGCCGTACGTGGCCGAGATCGCCGTGAGCGCCACGAGCGACTTGAGGCCGCTGCACGGGGCCGCGACGTTGAAGTCGACGGCCCCGCTCTCACGCAGGATCTTCATCGCGGTAAGGCCCGTCATCTCGACCTTGATGCCCAGGAACCGCATGATGGCCACGGAGTGCTTCGTCGCGAAGATCTGCGCGGGCAGGCCGAACTTGTCCTCGATCCACTCCATCGGGAGCATAAAAACCATGAACGCGAGCGGGAAGATGACGATCCGGGCCACACGCCATCCGTAGAAGTACCAGACGAGGGCGATGATACACCCGAGGAACGCCACGACTGAGAGCCGAGGCATGTCGCCGCGAATGGCGACGAAATGGAACAGCAAGAAGAACACGAGCAGCGCAAAGCCCAGGATCTGGCCGCCGGCGCGTGGCGCGGTGGCGAGGCGCTTCTCGTCGCCATGGTACGTGCGCCACCCGACGTAGAGCACGGCCACCCCGAAAAGGACCACGTGCACGAACAGCAGCGCCAGGCCGATGAGCTGCACGACCGTGCGCCCCGAGTCTGCGCGAGCGAGGCGGGAGTAGGGCAGCGTGAGCGCCAGAAGCCCTGCGAGGATTCCCCAGGCAACCCAGACGCCGAGGAGCCGGTACTTGTATGCGTCGGCCTGCAGCTCTGCCGGGCCCTTCTGGACGCCGCGGACGAGGCTGTTCCATCCCTTCGCGACTGCCGTCATCACGGGGAGCAGGGTCTTCCGGAACGCCGCGAACAACAGGTCTTGGCGCGCGATCGCCGGCGTCGGCCTCAGACGGCGCAGGTGCGTGCCGAACATCACGAACACCATCACGGGGATGAGCGGGCCGGGCGAGTAGTTGGGGTTCGAGCCACCCGCGAACGGCCGCAGCGAGAACCAGCCCCTCGACGCCCACAACCACGCGCTGTGGAACGACACGGCGAGCGCAGCCAGGAGTAGGCCGAGCACCAGGACGTTGCCGAGCTGTCTTCGCCTGTCCGAGATGACGCCGTCCATGGACGCGCCTCAGGAGTTGTCCTGCCCCGTGGGGCGTGTCGCGCTCCCGGCAGTGTCGTCCGGGGTGGAGGGCTCCGTCTCGTCCGTCGTGCCTCGGGGCCCGCGCCGGAGCCGCTCACGTTGCTCGGGCGAGATGAACGAGGAGTAGACATCCGTTCTCATCAGCACGGTCGAGTAGAACGGCATGAGGCCGAAGCTGTCCGGCATGCGGCCCTCGCTCAGCCCTTGCTTCCAGATGTGGTACGATGGCGCCTCAGTCTCAAGCGCGTAGCCCGCCAGAAACGCGAACGTGATCCTCTCATCGGTCTGCATCCGGAGCCGCATGAGGTCTTCGTAGCACGGCGGCAGCCAGATCGACGGCCGATCCAGGTACCACGCCGTGTGCCATGGTACATTGCTTACGACGACGGCCTCGGGCTCGAGGTTCTCGCGGATCAGCTCATCCAGCACGCGACAGGTGCCGTAGCGGTCGCGGTCGGCCTCGGTGAACGCTTCCGCCGGGTTGGTTGTCACGATCGACTGGGCGGTCGCCACGACGATGGCCACGGCGATCAGGGCGAACCGCGAGATCGGGCGCGTGTAGCCGAGCCGGTCGATGAGCTCAATGAGTGCGAACGTGCCCAGCACGACCATGAACGGCACGTACGGCAGCAGTAAGAAGCTGTCGGGCCGCGTCACGGCGCCGTAGATCAGCTCGATGACGATCGCCACATAGAGCGCGATCCTGAGCCACTCGGTATGCCGGTTCTTCGAGCGCACCAACACCCCGGCAAGGCACAGGATCACGAGCACGCTCTGCGCGCCGTAGCGCACCAGATCGCTGAGCGCCAGCCGCAGGTTGCGCGCGAGCGAGCGCACCCCCTCCTTGTCCGACAGCGTGATCCCGAGCGCCTCGGGCGCAAACGCGTGCTCGATCGCGTGCGACGAGGCGAGCGTGGGCCGCATCTCGGTGACCGCGCGTTCCTTGCTCTCCTCGGAGAGCTGGTACGACGAGGTCCACTCCATCGGCGCCCACGGGCTGCCGGTGAGCCGCTCGTTGCGCCGCGCCCAGGGCAGCACGCCGACGGTGGTCACGAGCACGAGAATCGGCACGTGCACCCACGCGTGGCGCCGCAGCGTGAGCACAAGGTAGCCAACCGCCGGGAGCAAGAGGAACACGTACCGGGTGGCCGTGAGCGCACAGGCCGCGAGCGCCAGGCCCGCCGCCACCGTCACTATGTAGCGTCGGGGCCGCACGGCCCACAGCAGCCCGAAGGCTGCGGTCACCAGGAACGCCGCGAACGTGCCGGGCGTGCCGCTGACCGAGGCGATCCCGATCGCCGGCATGATGATGTAGAAGAACACGCCGATCCGAGCGATCCGCCGGTTGAACATCGAACGGGTGGCGAAGTACAGCACCGGAATCGTCAGGAAGTAGAACAGCCCGCTGCCCCACAGGATCGTCCGGTCCTGCGCCCGGCCGATCTTCATCAGGCCCGCGAGCACCACCGAGTAGGCGGGCGGGTGAAACAGGTCGGGGTGGTTGCGCACGTCCGGCTCGAGCCACAGGCCGACGGGCCGGATCACGTCGGTGCGGAACCACTCGCCGCGCGCGTTGTTGCGGGCGATCTGCGCGTACTCGTACGCCTCGGGCGAGGCGATGCCGAGCTTCTCGGTGTATTTCCACCAGAAGTAGAAGAGCACGCCGCCGGCGAGCAGGATCCAGATCACCACCTTGGCGATGACAAGGCCCAGGTGCTCGATCACGACCGTGTAGTGCTTCTCTTCCTTCTGCTTGTCTTCGTTCTCAATCATGGCTCGTGCTAGACGGGTACGACACCTGCGCCGGCCGCGGCCCGTGTGGTGAACAGCGCGGGCTCGTGGCGGGACTTTTTACGATACCGCACTTCGATCCGCTCGCATATTGTTTTGATCTCGTCCTCGTCGGGCCCGCGAAAAAGGCCGATCGCGCACCCGCCGAAGCCCGCGCCCGTCATCCGGGCGCCGAGCGCGCCGGGCTGGCCGCGCAGCAGATCGGTCATCAAGTTCAGTGCGTCGCTGCTCACCTCGTAGTCGTCGCGCAGGCTCGCGTGCGATTCGTTCAGCAGCGTGCCGACTCGCCCGAAATCGCCGCGCTCGAGCGCGGCCACGCAGTCGAGGACGCGCGCGTTCTCCGTCACCACGTGGCGGCATCGCTGCCGCACCGGCTCGGGCAGCTCGGCGTCAACACTTCGCAGCTCGGCGACGCTCACGTCGCGCAGCGCGGCGACCGGCTTGCCCAGCAGCTCGCCGAGCCGGCGCGCGCCCGCCTCGCACTCGGCGCGCCGCGTGTTGTACGCGCTGCCGATGAGGCCGCGCCGCACGCCGGTGTCGGCGACCACCACGTGCATGGCCGGATCGTCGAACGCCACCTGCGTGTGCTCGAGGCTGCGGCAGTCGAGCATGAGCGCATGGCCGCTGCGGCCGAGCTTCGAGATAAACTGGTCCATGATCCCGCAGCTCATGCCGACGAACTCGTTCTCGGCCCGCTGGCAGAGCAGGGCGACCTGCTCGGGCGCGATCTCGAGCCCACAGAGCGCCTCGAAGAACGTCGCCGTGGCCACCTCGAGCGCCGCCGACGAGCTCAGGCCGGAGCCGATCGGCACGTTGCCGTGTACAGTGAGCTCGGCGCCACAGATCGAACAGCCCAGCTTTAGCAACTCTTGTGCCACGCCGAGCATGTAGTTGGCCCACCGGTGAACGCCGTCCGGCTCGATCGCGTCGAGCGACGCGTCCGCCACCGCATAGGCGCGCGACGCCGTCCGCGGTTGGTGCATCACGAGGCGGCGATCGGGGCGGCGGCGGCCGCAGATCATGATGGTGCGCTCGATGGCCATCGGGAAGACGAAGCCGTCGTTGTAGTCGGTGTGCTCACCGATGAGGTTGACGCGCCCGGGCGCCTGCACGGTCAGCTCGGGCTCGCCGCCGAATTGCTCGCGGAACAGGCGGTGCGTCCGCGCAACGCGCTGTCCTTGGTCGTTGCTCACGACTTGTTTCTCCGGCCGAGGGGCCGTTCTTTTGCGGGCTTCTCGCAGAGGCGCAGAGCCCGCAGAGGGAAACTATATTCTTCTCTGCGGGCTCTGCGCCTCTGCGAGATGAATAGGAATCCTCGCATTATGCTCAGCCGACCTCGTTGTAGGTTCGGACGCGGAACGTGGCGCCCAGTTCCTCGGCGAGCGCGCGGCAGGCGTCGATGTCGAGGCCCGGCACGGTGACGACCGACGCGGTGACGGCCGGCACGTGCTTGGTCGCCTCGCGGATGAACGCCTTGACCGCCTCGAATGCGTCGGCGCCGTGCGTCGGGCGGCACAGCCTCGCGTACTCGGCCGCGTTCGGCGCGTTGAGGCTTACGCTCAGCTCGTCGGTGAACGCCGCCAATTCGGGCACGATGTTGCGCCCGTGGACGAGGTTCGCCTGGCCGTTCGTGTTGATGCGGATCCGGCGCGCGCCCCGCTCGCGCAGCATCTTGGCGGCTTGCGCGACGACGTCGAGCCGGATGAGCGGCTCGCCGTAGCCGCAGAAGACGATCTCGCTGTGCGCCGACGGGTCGCCGACGGCGTCGAGGATCTCCTCGACGCTCGGCTCGTGGGCGAGCCGCAGGTCGTGCCCCTTGACGACCGGGTCGCGCGTGCGAGCGCAGAAGACGCACTCGTTCGTGCAGCGGTTCGTGACGTTCAGGTAGAGCGAGTCACGGATCTTGTAGGCGATCGTCTCGTGGCGCGGCACCTCGAGGCCGAAGAGCACGCGCGCGTTGCGCGTCGTGATCCGCGCGATGTCCTCGACGGTAAGCCCTTTAATCTCGGCGAGCTTGGCGGCGACGTCGGCGACGTGCGCGGGCTCGCAGCGCTGGCCGCGCACGCGCTGAGGCGCGAGGTAGGGCGCGTCCGTCTCGATCAGGAGCCGTTCGGTCGGGATCGCTTCGGCCGCCTCGCGCGTTTTTTGGGCGTTCTTGAACGTGATCGGCCCCGCGAACGAGATGTGGAGGCCCATGTCCAGAAAGGCACGCGCCTGCCCGGCCGTGCCGGCGTAGCAGTGCATCACGCCGCGCCACGAAGCACGCTGCTCCTCGTGCAGGATGCGCTCGCAGTCGTCGAACGCCTCGCGGCAGTGAACGATGATCGGCAGGCCCAGCTCGTGCGCGAGCCGCAGGTAGCGGCGGAACACCTCGCACTGCACCTCGCGCGGCGAGTGCTCGTAGTGGTAGTCGAGGCCGATCTCGCCGATCGCGACGACCTTCTCGTGCTGGGCGAGCGTCTTGATGGCCTCGAACACCTCGCCTGAGCCCGTCTTCGCTTCGTGCGGGTGCAGGCCGACGGCGGCGTGGACTTCCGGATACTGCCGCGCGAGCTCGACGCCGCGCCGGCCGGTTTCTGCGTCCTCGGCGACGCACACCATGCCGACGACGCCCGCTTCACGCGCCCGCTCGATCACCGCGTCGCGGTCGGCGTCGAACGTGTCGAAGTAGAGATGATCATGACTGTCGAATAGCTCAACGGGCATTGCTCTTCATGACGCTCCGAGGTTTCAGTCGGGTCTGGACATGTTTCATCAACTGTCTTGCTCGGACCTCGCTCGTTGCCTTGAGTTGCCTTGAGTGCCTGTCTTGTGCCGGCTTCAGCCGGCACTCCTTTGTTGCCACCGGCTTCAGCCGGTGGTGGTGAGGCGCACCCTCAGTCAATCCCCCTCCCCTCGTCCTGCCCGAGCCGGGCAGGACGAGGGGAGGGGGGCGAGTTTCTGTCTTGTCTCTGTGCGCCCCACCGGCTGAAGCCGGTGGCAACTCACCTCCGCTGACGCTCCGGTGAGCATGGCGGCTGAAGCCGCCAGTTCCCACTGAAGACCAGCTCTTCGTTTGACACTTGCCCTGTCGTGTAGCCGCGGCGGAGGTGCTCAAGGAAACGACGCTCCGAGTCTTCTATCTTGTCTTGCTTCCTATAGATGGTCACCCGTTTCCAACCGAGTTTCGGCACCCATAGTGTGAATGGACCTAAGCAATCGCTCATCGGCTCTGGCCCGTTCGAAGCCGGGTCGTCAGGATGGACGACCAACCAGCAGCGCTCTTTCATAAACCAGTCGTATGCCTCGTCCGGGTGCCTTGACGCCGTTCTCCAGAAGCTCGGGTTCCCCGCGCGGTACAAGGCATAGCCGACCAGCAGAAGCAGCACCATCCCTCCTAAGATCCACCACAACATCGGCGGACTCCTTTGCCTACTCCAGGAACGGCAACCACTCGCTCGTCAGGAATCGTCATTGCTGCCAGGTTGCCTTGCCTTTACGCCCACCACATCTTGCTGGGTGATTCAGTCAAGAGCACCTGCTGGAGGAACTCGACGGCCTTGGTGAAGCCCTCCTCGGTGCTCATGAGCGCGTCCTCGTGCTCGATGCTGAGCACGTCGTCGTAGCCGATGAGCCGCAGCGTGCTCACGAACTCCTTCCACCACGAGAAGCCGTGTCCGTAACCGACGGTCCGGAACAGCCAGCTCCGGTGCGGCGCCTCGCCGTAGTGCTTCAGGTCGAGCACGCCGTTGATCTCGCAGTTCTCGGCGTAGATCTTCGTGTCCTTGGCGTGGACGTGGTAGACGGCGCCCTCGAGCGCGCGCAGCGCCCGGAGCGGGTCGATGCCCTGCCAGAACAGGTGCGACGGGTCGAAGTTGGCGCCGATCGCCTTGCCAACAGCCGCGCGCAGTTTCTTGAGCGTCTCGGGGTTGTAGACGACGAAGCCGGGGTGCATCTCGAGGCAGACCTTGCTCACCTTGTGCTCGCGAGCGAAGGCGACGGCCTCCTTCCAGTACGGGATCACCTTCGCCTCCCACTGCCAGGCGACGGCCTCCGCGAAGTCGTCCGGCCAGGGGCAGGTGACCCAGTTCGGCCGGGTGTCGGCCTCGCTGCCGCCGGGGCAGCCGCTGAACGTAACGACGCGCTCAACGCCGAGCCTGCCGGCGAGCTTACACGTGTTGCGGAACGCCTCGTCGTGGGCCCGGGCGATCGCCTTGTCCGGGTGCAAGGGGTTGCCGTGGCACGACAGCGCGCTGATCTCGAGGTGGTGCTCGGCGATCGCGCGCTGAAATGCCTCGAGCTTCTTGTCGTCGGCCAGCAGCTCGGCCGGTTTGCAGTGGGCGTCGCCGGGGTAGGCGCCCGTGCCGAGCTCGACGCAGTCGAGCCCCGCCTCCGCAACCTTGTCGAGCATCTCCTCGAAGGAGAGGTTGGAGAAGAGCACCGTGAGGACGCCGAGCTTCATTACCTTATGCCTCCGCCATCGGGTCGTTGGTTCTTGCCTTGGCCGAGGCCCCATACGCTACCAGAAACCTGGCAGCCGGAACACCGGCAATGACGCCGGCCTACGATCGGGCCGGCGGCAGACGCGAGCGACCGTTCTTGGACTGTGCAGCCTCCTGAGCGGCAGGCAGATAGCACGTGGAGCACCAATGTGCAATTCCCGTTGACAATCCATAAGCGCTGTGGTAGACTTTGTTAGCTGAATTGAGGGATTCTGCCTCTATTGCGGGTCATTGTGGGGTCTCGCTGTTCTCTGCGCCCGGCTGCAGGTGCGCGGGAACAACACCAGGGCAACAGGAGAGCCGCCGTACCGGTGGGCGGGTCTCCACGGAATAGTCATACCATTCTGGGAGAAGTGAGGGGGTATCAAGCATGAAGAGATTCGTATGGCTGCCGGTCTTTCTGACGGCGCTGCTCGTCGCGACAGCGGCGCTGGCCCAGGGCCCAATCCCGGGGCCGAACAACAATGTGTTCGACAAGGATGTGCCGGCCAGGTTCCCGGACCTCGACCAGAACCGGGACTACACGAATGACGGCGTTGCTGAAACGAAGTGGTGCGCGCCGACGGCTGCGGCCAACAGCGTGTGGTACTTCGGCAACGCGGGCTACCCGGAGCTGATCCCGAACGGCGTGAACAACACGGCGAAGGCCGACGCGTTGATCACGGCGCTGGGCGGCATGATGGCCACCAGCGATGCCGCGGGCGGCACGACGATCGGGAACTGCGTCGCCGGGCTCCAGGGGTACTTCAACGCGAACACGACGACGCCGTTTACGGTGAACGTGGTGACCGCGTGGACGTTCCTCGATGGCGGTTTCAACCCCTCGGCGCAGAACATGTGGAACTTCATGTGCTGCGAGCTGGAGCGGTGCCAGGACGTGCTGCCGATCATCTGGCTGCCCGGGGCGGGAGGCTACGATGGGCCGCCGGAAGATGATTCGCAGGTCGGTATCACGGAGCTCGACTCCATCGGCGGCCACCTGGTGACGATGACGGCATTCAACTGGCCGCTGCCGGGCGGGACAATGACCATCCACGACCCGGACGACATGCCCGTGGGCACAGGCCACTTCTTCCCGGCCGTTCCGGCCGCGTCGAAGGTCACGTGGAACCTGGCCACCGCGGGCTGGTCCCCACAGGGGACCGGACTGGCGATCAACGGTGGCGCCGGCGGCTGGGTCGTCGGCGCGATCATCGCGTGCCCGATCCCCGAGCCGTCGATGTTGCTGCCGCTGGTTCCCGGCATCGGCATGCTCGTGCTGCGCGCGAGGAAGAGGAAGTAGACCGGCCAAGACAACAGAGCGCTCGGCTCCGGCTGAGTGCTCAGCGAGCATAAGCGAAGGCGGGGAAGGTTACGCCCTTCCCTGCCTTGTGTTGTCTTGACGCGCCGCATTGCTGCTCATTCAGCGGCATCCGTTGATACTCGGTCTTCAATCAGCTAGGATCCCTTAGTGCCCAGGAGCTCCGGATGACCTGAGGCAGAGGGCGTCACGATTGAGGAGATCGCTGCCAATGGTGAGTCCTATCGACGGGACCCTCCGCCAGTTGGAGGCAACAGAGGCCAACCTCGTCAAACTTGAGCGGCTGTGGGATGAGATCGAGCAGCTCATAGACGGGAATGTCATTTCTGCTCCGGACGTGACGTTGGATGAAGCACACGAGGATCTGTGTCGGCGTTTCCGTCTTGTACTGGGCAAGCTTCCGGCAATCAATGGCTGGTCACCATCTGAATGCTTGATGGACTACAACCAGATCAAGCTCTTCCGATGGGACGCTGGCGAAGTGGGCGAACCCGGCATTCACGTCTCCACCGAGGAGAGCATCCATCGGCAGGGACACGAGTTGCGCGCCTACCGCTTTGAGTTCAACGCATTCCGTAGGACCTTGACAAGAAAAGCAGTCCAAGAGCTTGCCCGAGGGATCGATGAGTGCCTTCAGCGCCTCGCAGCCACGATGGCATCCGATGCTCACACGTACAACCCCAGTGCCCCTATGTCAGATCCCGATTGGGATGAACTGCGGAGTCATGTCACCCAGATCGATACTCTGCTGGGGAGTTCTGTGGCACGCCCTCCCAGATGGCATGACGTGCGCCGTCACATTGCCTTCGGCCTGGTGTGTGACCTCAACGACATAATCGAACACGACTGGCCGACGGTGAAACCTGCTCTGGAAAGAGCGCTTTACGGCGATGACGACCCACTGCCGGTCGAGATCCAAGATCTGAGTGAGCTTGCGGTGTCCGGCCCGCCAGGCACCGTGGCAACCAAACTCAATTGGGAGCGGCTTACTGCCCAGGACTTCGAACGTCTGCTCTTCTGTATCGTACGCGATGCCGAGGGCTATGAGAACCCGCAGTGGCTCACCCAGACGAACGCGGCTGATCGAGGGAGGGACCTCTCGGTCGAACAAGTGGAGCATGATCCATTGGGCGGTTTTTGTCGGAAACGGGTCATTGCGGCGTGCAAGCACTGGCTGAGGAAGAGCGTGGCCCCTCGTGATGTGTCGCTGCTTCGTGACCAGATGAGGCTTCATCAACCTCCGCGCGTAGACAGACTCATCATTGCCACAAGTGGCCGATTCACGGACGATGCGGTTGCTCTTATCGAGAAGCACAACCAGGAGGACCGTGCGCTGCACATCGACATGTGGCCAGAGAGCCACCTGGAGCATCTCCTGGCAGAGCGTCCGCATCTGGTCGCGGAATTCGGACTTAAGTAGGCTTCATCTCCCATCAAGCGACCCCCGTTGCCCGCTGGTGCGTGATGACGGTCTGCCTGTTTCTGTTGGCCTCAAAGCTCCCGAGCTTTTCAAGCCGCTGGGCGTATCCCACCGCAACTTGCCGGCGAACTCGGGGAGGACGAAGGTGCGGACGCCGAGCTGTAAACGAACATGAACAAGGCGGGGAAGGGGACGCCCTCCCCCGCCTTTGTCTGCATCCGAGACACCCTGGTCTGCTTGTGGACAGAGGCTGGGCACAACTGCCGGTCAGCTACTCACCGTGGCCGTACCACGCGTCGACGAGAGGCCCAACTTCACACGAAGCCACCTGTGGGTGCTTCTCCAGCCATTTCGCCACCGCTTGGCGGTGTTCCTCGGTCGCGCTGCCGTTTCTTTCGTCGAGGGCAACGAATCCCTGCCACGTGTTGTCGGGTCCTCCTCCGCCGAACTGCAGACCGTTCGCCTCGATGGCGTCGCGGAGGAACTCGTCGAGAAACGTGTTGCGGTCCCGGGCCGAAAGGGGCTCGAGGAACGTGAAGCTCACGCAGAATCCCAGCTGGCGGAATTCGTGCAGGTGCTTCTTCTTTCTCAGACGCTTGCGCATGACACTCTTCCTTCCGCGCTACCCGACGAACGGCCAGAGGAGCTTGCGGCTCTGTTGGTCGAGCGTTTTGGGGTCCGGGATCAGGAACAGGTTGCCGGCGACGTCGCGCAGCACGAGTGTGCCGGGCGACGCTGATGCGTCGCCTAAGCCGTTCCTGTTGGAACGGCCGTCGTGCAGCGGGATTGGCCACTCGTCGAGCTTGGTCTGGAAGGTGAACGGGCCTTGGCGCGTCTGGACCTTCCAGTTGCGCACCTCGATCTCGGTGGTGATCGACTCGACCCGCGTGATTTCGAGCACGAAGCCGATCTCGGCCAAGGCCTCCTCGATGAGGCGGCGTGTCTCGTCGGCCAGCTCGTCGAGGTTGCTGATAAGGGCGACCTCCTTGTCCTTCGTTGTGCGCACGGAGATATAGCGGCCCGCGCGCGACCACGGGAAGCAGGGCGCGATCCGTACGGCGACGCCGTCCTCGGCAACGTCCGTCTTCTTCTCGCCACCGCTCTTGTCGCTGTTGGCGCCGTCGGGAGCGGCGTCCGCGCCGCCGGGAGCGGCGTCCGCGCCGCCGGAAGCGGCGTCCGCGCCGCCGTCGTCGGCCTTCGCCTTTTGGATGGCGGCGTCGAACCAGGGATCGCCTTTCCCATCATGCTTGAGCCAGAGCTGGCCGTCGGCGCGCCGTTCGAGCTTGAGCGTGGCCAGATCGAGTTGAGCATTTCGTCGTTTGCGTGGCTTTGTATCGGTCATGGCGTCTGTTTCCTTTTCTTAGAGTGCGAACATCTCGTGCAGCTCGTGCTGCATGCGGAACAGCTTCGCGTAGGTCCCGTCCTGCTCGATGAGCTCGGCGTGCGTGCCGTGCTCGGTAAGCCGCCCGTCCTCGATCACCAGCAGGCGCGTGGCGCGCCGCAGCGTCGAGAGGCGGTGGGCGATGGCGAACACCGTGCGTCCCTCGATGACGCGCTCGAGCGCCCCTTGGATCTTGCGCTCGGTTTCCGTGTCGACGCTGCTCGTGGCCTCGTCGAGGATCAGGATGCGCGGGTTGTTGAGGATCGCCCGCGCGATCGAGACCCGCTGGCGCTCGCCGCCCGAGAGCGTGTGACCGCGTTCGCCGACGGTCGTGTCGTAGCCGTTGGGCAGCGCGCAGACGAAGTCGTGCGCGTTGGCCGCCCGCGCGGCCTCGATCACCTGCTCGACGTCGGCCTCCGGGCACCCGTAACGGATATTGTCGCCGATCGTGCCGCAGAACAGGTGCGGGTCCTGGAGCACCATGCCGACCTGGCGGCGGAGGTGGCCGCGATCGAGGCGGCGCAAGTCCACGCCGTCGATCAGGATGCGGCCACCGACGGCGTCGTAGAAGCGCACGATCAGGTTCGTGACCGTCGTCTTGCCGGCGCCCGACGGGCCGACCAGACCGATCATCTCGCCCGGCTCGACGTCGAACGAGACGCCCTTAAGCACCTGGCGCACGCCGTCGTAGCCGAACGTGACGTTCTCGAACGTCACCCGCCCCTCGACGGGCTCGAGCCGCACGGGCGTAGCGGTGTCCTCGACCTCGGGGTTGGTGTCGAGCACCTCGAAGACGCGGTGCGCCGCGCTGGTCACGCGCGAGATCATGCGCGTCATCATCCCGATCATCTCGACGGGCTGGAAGAACATGCCCATGTAGAACAGGAACGCGACGAACTGACCGGCCGTCAGGCTGGGCGCGAGGCCGGCCCTCGGCAGCACACGCGGCACGGCGACGATCCAAACCGCAAGCGTCATCCCGTGCAGGGCCAGCATCAAGAGCGGCCAGAACTTCGTCCAGATCGTGTGGACTTCGTTGAAGGAGGCCGTCGCGTTGTCGTTCCGGTCGTCGAAGCGCGCCTTCTCGTGGCGTTCCTGGTTGAAGGCCTTGACGACGCGCATGCCCGGGATCGTGTCCGAGAGCACCTCGGTGATCCCCGACCACTTCCGCCAGCAGCGCAGCCAGCGCGATCGCTGTTTCCTGGCGTGGCGGACCATCGCCCACAGCAGCGCCGGCAGCGGCGCGATCAGCAGCAGCCCGAGCGACCAATTGCTCAGGATCAGAACGATGCCGAGGCCGGTGAGCATGAGCAACGACTGGCTCGTCTCGACGAAGCCGAAGGCGATGAACTCCCACAGCCGGTCGGTGTCGCTGCTGACGCGGGTGATGATGCTGCCCGTCTGTTTCTTGCTGAAAAAGCTCAGGCTCAGCTTCTGGACGTGGGCGTACAGGTCCCGCCGCAGGTCACGCGCGACGTTCTCGCCCAAGATGCTCAGCGTCCGGAGGCGGACCCACAAGCTCAGCTCGCGCACGATGGCCAGCGCCGCGATGGCCATGACCACGAAGATGGCCGAGTGGAACGCCTGGGCGCGGGTGAGCACCCCGTCTTTGAACGACCCGACAACGCTGTCGATGAAGTACTGCGTCAGTCGCGGTGGCGCGAGCATGAGGAGAGTCATCGCCGTGGCGGCAACGAACGCGAGCACCAGGCGCGCACGGTACGGCTTCAGGTAGCCCATGAGGCGCCAGAGCACCGTGGCCTTTCGGCCACTGACAGACGCCTGGGCGTCCCTGACCGACTGGGCGACCGACTTGGCGTACGCCTCGTCCGGGTCCTTCGGCTGGACCGTGTTCCCGGCGATCCCCTCTTGAAGGACGAACTTGACGTTCTCCATCGACCGGCGCTGGCGATGTGTGTAGCGCAGCACGGCGAGCGCCGGCTGGTCGGCTGGGCCGAGGATCGTCATAACCGTGCAGCTTAGGCCGGGTGTCTCGCGGACCGACTTGACCCGCGTCCGCTCGAAGCTTCGGATCGCCTCGGGCTTGCCGTTGGCCTCCGTCGCCACCGCGACATGGTCGGGGCCGACGGCGACCCAGGTGCGGTCAAGCACCATCCGCTCGTTCAGGTCCGCCAGCGCGTAGAGCTGCAGCGGCCGGTCGCCCCAGGCCGCCTCGATATGGTTGCGCAGATCGGCCGGCATCTGAGTCGGCTGGTCCGTGTAGCGCCGGATGATGCGCGCGTCTTTGTCTGTCGTTGTTTCTTTCTGCGTTGCGGTCCGCAACATCGGTCTATCCCTTCATTTCTGGCCGTTGTCTCGATTGTCGTGGGCAACAAAAAAGCCTTCCGGGGTTGCCACCCCAGAAGGCCAAACATGCACGTATTGCACTCAGTCTTCTAGGGTGACCTGCCCTCCTCGATACCAGAACCTGCGAAGAGGGGTGCCGTCCGGCGGAGCACGGGCACAACCTGGGCGCCCGGGCGCGCGCGGAACGACCGCGCGCTAAAGCGCGAAATCGCTTTCAGGCCGTGTAGGGCTCTCGTACTCATCGGACTTGGATGTTTACCTTGTATGGCTCATGAAACAATGTCCTCATTCCCGCAAAAAGGTGGTGGTGTATAGCGTATTGGCAGCGTCGTGTCAAGCAAAATCCTTGCCTTTCATTGCGTTGCGCTCGCGCCCGGCGGTCCGACGTGTCGCACCTTCGGTGCTTGGGCGGGCGTCGCGCGTTCCGCGCGCGCGGGCGCCCACCCTACAACGCTGTCGCATGTGGCGTGCGCACTTCTCGAGACATGAACGCCTTCCGAAATCAAGCGCCGAAGGCACGACAGTGTCGAGTGTGTTGCGCCTTCGGCACTCAGGCTCGTTTGGCGATGTGTCGATCAGGATCATTCCTGTTGACATAGGCGCATGAAAGGACAAGCTTGTGGTTGTTCGGAGAACCGGGGATTACAGCCCATTTGCCGGGTGCTCTCCAGAGGTCCATTCCTGGCTGGATCGTTTCAGAGGAGGAACTGAACATGCTAGAGCGCGTCACGTGCGAGACGATAGTGTTCCGCAATGGGGTGGAAATCGCCACTGCGACGCTGCCAGCCCTTGTTGAAGGCCATCGGTGCTGCGTGCCAGGAACGCTGGAGCTGGAACAGAACGGACAGGCGCTGCAGGAAGGCGGTTTCCAAGACGGCGACTTGAGGTGCTTCATACGCCGAGTCTGCGCATGGGGAGGGTACGCCGGCATCGCTGCCCGCGTTATTGCGAACAACGATCTCGATGCGATACGCGGACACTTTGTGGATGCAGTCCAGATCTTGTCTACAAACGCCCCCGGTGTCCGGGAAGCGTTGAATGCGATCACCGCGGTTCACGGCCTTGGTGTCTCGTTTGGTTCGAAGCACCTGCGTTTTCTGAGACCCGACTTGTGTCCAGCTCTTGATGGTAACATCTCTGAGACATTTGGCCATGCGCTTGATGTGCAAGGGTACAGATGCCTGTCACAGGATTGCCTGAAGATTGCGGACAAGCTCCGTGAGTGCGGAGTGAAGAATCCTATGAATAGGCCCGACGACACGTGGTTCGCCGGCGACGTGGAAATGGCTCTGTTCGCTTTCGCGCAGGAATGGGACAGTGAGCCTTGAGCCACAGGAGGCCATGCGATGGAACGCACGACGAAGCCAAAGGTGACTCTTCATCATCTCATGCTCTTGCTGCTTGCTCTCGTTTTAGCCCTCTGTGACGCGGGGTGCGGCAAACGAAAGGACGATGACCACCACCGGCAGGCCGTCGAGGAGGGGAGACGCAAGTTGAGCGAGATGGTCAAGGCCGATCAGGAGGCCGCAGAGAAGCGAGCACAGGAGGAGCAGGAACAAGCGGAGGCGGCAAGGCGGAAAGCGGAGGAGAGAGAACGAGACAGGGCCGAAGCGCGAAGGCAGAGAGAGGAGGAAGCCGCGAGGCGCAGAGAGGAGTCGATGAGGGCGGCGGAAGCCCGAGAGGAGCAAGAGTACGAGGATACTCTTCAGAGTCTGGCTGAGCTCAACCTAAAGCCCCGCGTATACCTGTCGCGGTCGTTGCAGAGAATGGGAGTATCGGTGGAGTACCGGGGACAGGACGTCCGGGTCATCCAAGCGTACTATGAGCACAAGGACTGGACGGGTCTCATCAAGCATGTGACTGCTGACGCTTACAAGAGTGATGGAGATCGGCCAGACATTGACAGCGCTAAGGAAGCGTTGGCAGAACTCCGAATCCGTAGGAAGTTCTTTGTCCTTATCAGGTTCCCCGGTTCTCTGCCACCGCAGCACAGGGTGGTCGTTTTCACGCTTGGCAACGAGTTGCAGGCAGGGAAGCTCGTCGTGCCGTCGCGGCACTGCTTCTCCCTCGACAAGCACCCCGACGGCATTGGCTACACTTACGAGTGGTGTCCCGAGCGGCTCACCAACGCTGATGTTTTCGTAGTGCTTGGAGACGAGGATGAGACGTTCGGAGAGCTTACCCGGTCGTACAACCGCCTCTTGGACTCAGCCCGCGAAGCAGAACAGGGGATTGTCATGAAGCGCGCGCTTGGTGAGCTGACTGAAGAGGAGTTCATCGACGAGATCGCTGAGCTGAACGAAAGGGTCCGATCAGAATTCGGCGAACTGCTGAAGCGGTTCTAGCAAGAGAGCATGGGGGCTGTTCCGCCCGCTCACCCTTCCGACTTGGGCTCATGGCTTTTCTCTCAGAAAGGCAGAAAAACGCCAAAACGATCCGTCATTCGGCCGGCCCGTCTGTATAACCTCTCGTCACTCAGAAACAGCCAAAGACGGAGATCTCCCATGCCTGTTCGGACGAGGTATACGGCCGACGTGAACTGCCCCTCCGGGTCAGCGATCGCCTTCGTTGCCATAACCCCGCTGGGGGTCAGTGGTACGAATCGCACAGCGCACTTCTCGTGCCCGGCTCACACGCTCATTGGCGCGTTGGCACACGGTCCATGTGCTTCCTCCTCGGCATTTGCGCGGGATCTCATCAGGAGTGGTGTGGCTGAGAATGTCGTCGTGCTCAGTGGCCTCACCGTGGAGGAGTGGATCAGGACGAAGCTTCAAGAAGTCTTTGGGCCGGAAGCAACCATCAACGTACGCGAGGCAGATGGGGATCCCGAGCTCTGCTGAGGGCAGTGATCTTCGCTGCACGCCGTGGCAGCAGATGTTGCGCATCTACGGGACGTGTCGCGCCTTCGGCGCTTTGGTTTCTTTCTGATGCACGTTACCCGGCCCTTGCGGGCCGGGCTAGCGTCCGTCGCACCTTCGGTGCTCGGTCCTGTTTGTGGTCGGCGCTAGTCGTGCGCGAGCGTTCGTTAGGCTTCCTTGAGGCCGACGAGTTCGTAGACTTTGATCGGCTTGGTCTTGCCCTTGACGGTTTCCTCGCCGAGCTCGCGGATGTCGGCGTGCTCGCGGATCTCGTTGAGGGTCGATTCGGTGATGATGATGTGGCAGCCGTAGGTGCGGGTGAGCGCCTCGACGCGGGCGCCGAGGTTGACCTGGTCGCCGATGACGGTGTAGTCGAAGATGGTCGACGACCCCATGTTGCCCACGAGCATCTCGCCCGTGTTGAGGCCGATGCCGGAGCCGAGCACGGCGCGCCCTTCGCTGCGCCACTTCTCCTGGAGCTTCTCGAGTGTGGCCTTCATGGCGAGGGCGGTGCGGGCGGCGTTGAGGGCGTGGTCGGCGTGCTTCTCGCCGGGCGCGCCGTAGAAGGCGACGATCTCGTCGCCGACGTACTTGTCGAGCGTGCCCGAGTGCTCGAAGACCTGTGTGGTCATCTCGTTGAGGTACTCGTTGAGCATCGCGACGACCTCTTCCGGCTCGTGCGATTCGCAGAACGGGGTGAAGCTGCGGATGTCGCTGAACAGCACGGTGAGCTTGCGGCGCTCGCCGCCGAGCGCGAGTTTTTTGGGGTTCTCGAGCACCTCGCTCATGATGTTCGGCGAGAGATAGCGGCTGAGCGCGCGCCGGATCCACAGTTTCTGCCGCTCCTCGGTCAGGTAGCGGTAGAAGATCACTACGGAGAACACGAAGACGATGCCCACCGCCGGTGCCACCATCGGCAGCACGAGCGTCCCCGCGGCAAAGGCGCGCCACGCGATCAGCCCGTAACCGAAGAACATCGCCGAGGCCGCGAGCAGGCTCGTGCGCGGCGAGGTTCCGGCGCTCACCACGGCCGTGAGCACACAGCACGCGAACAGGATCAGGCCGCACGTCGCCCGCGAGGCCTCGCGGACGAACTCCTGCCGCAGGATGCTGTTCGCCGCGTTCAGGTGCATGCCCACCAGCTCGGTCTCCTCGCCGAGCGGGGTCGGTTTCGTGTCGACGGTGCCGGTGCCCATCTCACCGACGAACACCATCTTGTCGGCGAATCGCTCGAGCTGGTGGGCCGTCTCAGGGTTGCGGCCCCACTTGTGGACCTGCACGAACGAGTAGACGTCGAACGCCGTGGTCGTCGGCCCGGCGAAGTTGACGAGCAGCCGGCTCTTGTCGTCGAGCGGCACCAGGTAGGTCCTGTCGGGTGTACGCAGGCGAATCTCCTTGCCAAGCTCGACCTCGATGTCGCCCGGCTCGAGCTCGAGATACGTGGCGACCATCAGGAGCGTCAGTGACGGGAAGACGGCGAGCCGCTCGGTGCCGGTCTCGAGGTCGCGCACCCGGCAGCCCATCACCATCGGGAGCTTGCGCCGGACGCCGTCGGCCTCCGGCGGCGCGTTGATGAAGCCGAGCTGGGCCGCCTCGGCAAACATCGGATCAGGCAGCGACGGGTCCCGGCCGATGAGCAGCGCGTCCTCCGGGCCGCTGACCTTGGTGACCTCGAAGCTCTTGAGCAGCTCGAACCGCTCGGCGAGTTCCTGCTCGGTCGGGTGGATGACCTTGCGCTCGCCCTCGTCCTGCTGTCCGGCGTCGGGCACGATGAAGTTGAAGGCGAGCATGGGCGGCGGCTCGAGCGAGCGGAGGCCGCGGGTGAAGTTGTCGTCCCAGCGTTGCGCTTCCTCGACGATGGCGCTCGTGTGGCCCGTCTCGCCGAAGATGTCCTGGGTCTTCTCCTTGAACAGGATGTCGTAGCCGACGGCCATCGGCAGCACGTCGCTCAGGTGGCTCATCAGCTCGGCGTGCCACTGCCGGCCCATCGTCCAGGGCAGGATGTCGCGCGTCGTGTCGTCGATGCCGATCAGCACGATGTCGGGGTGCGTCGGCTCGGGGTGCGCGTTGCGGGTGTGGAACCGCAGGTCGTAGGTGCGCCACTCGAAGCGGTCGAGGAAGTTCGTCGTGTGGTCGAGGGCGAACATGATGCCGAAACAGACGAGGCCGATCAGCGCGGCCGTGCCGAGACGTCGGAGCGTTTTCATTCCAGAAACCCTCCTGGAACCAGCTCAGGCATGAATGAGGGCGGCCCGTCGCCCGTCCAACTGTCTGCGGCAAGAGCCCCGTTGGGTCTCTTGCTTCGAAAACGATTGTCAGCGTCGAGGCCGCATCTATAATGGCGGTCGGCGCCGCCTGTGGCAAGCGGCGTGTGGCGCCAGGGGCGCGGGACGGCGCCAAGCGTGTGTCATGCCTTTTCACCCAACGGAGGGCGTCCGGTGACCCCGGATGCGAGGCGTATGAAACGGTCACTCGTTACGTGGTGTGTGTTTCTCGGAACGATCTGTGTCGGGCTCGGCCTGATGCTCGACGGCGCGGCGCAGGACGGCTCGTCTGGGGCCGCCTCGGCCACGGCCACCGTGACGGCCCAGCGCGGCACGACCGAAGCGCTCCTGCTCGATGCGGAGAAATGGGCCAACACCAAGGTCGGCCGAACCTACGCGACCGGCACGGAGCTCAAGACCGGCTCGCGCTCGTACATCGAGGTCGCCCTCGACGAGTACAACAGCTTCCGGATCAAGGGCACGACGCAGATCAAGGTCGAGAAGATCCTCGACACGTCCGAGGACGAGTCGGGCGCCGTCATCCGGCTCGTCGAGCTCCAGCTCATCGACGGCGAGGTGAACGCGCGGCTCAACCGGCTGCCCGACGACGTGCGCGTCAAGGTGTCGTCGCCGACGGCCGTGGCCGGCGCCTCGGGCACGGGCTTCACCGTGGGCTTCGACAAGCTCAAGCAGCTGACAAAGGTCAAGGTGGTGGAGAGCACCGTGCTCGTCGAGGCGCGCGATCGCCCGGACAAGGCGGTCGAGGTCGCCGCCCTCCAACAGGTCGAGGCGACGCCCTGGCAGGGCGGCACGATCACGGCGAGCGGCCGCGGCCTGCTAAGCGAGACGCTGCTCGGCAAGGCGTTCGTCGATAAGTTCCGCCAGAAGCCTGAGGAGATCGACGTGACCGTCACCGGCACCGCGCCCGCGCCCGACGAGCTCAGCGGCCGCAACGAGCGGCGCACGGCGTCGCAGGAAGCTGCGCTCGATAACGCGCGCTCGGCGCTGTCGGCGACCGTCCTCGGCCTCGCGGTGAACGAGTTCACGACCGTGGCCGACCTGCTCGCCGACGACGAGGCGCTCGCCGAGAAGGTCTATGGGGCGATCGCCGAGCTCGCGCCGGCCGAGACGAGGTTCGACGACGACGACGCGTGCACGGCGACGCTCACGCTCAAGCTTGGCCAGCTCGACGAGACGCTCGGCCAGGCCGTCGCCGGCACGATCGCCTCGGTCGAGGAGATCGCGAAGGCCGACTACCTCGCCAAGTTCGGCGCCCGCGCGGCGATCACGACGAAGCGCGCGGCCACCGTTGACGCCCAGCGCCGGCTCGTCGAGAAGATCTACGGCAGCGTCATCGAGGGCGGCCGGGTCCTCAACGACGTCGCCACCGAGCCCGTGCG
>CAZCQN010000026.1:26401-27535 GCA_964500825.1 uncultured Verrucomicrobiota bacterium
TGCCGCGTTTGTGGTTGATCCCTTCCCGTTTCAGCCCCACTCAGAGCAACACATCATGCCTCGCCTAGACTGGTCCAAGCATCTTGGGTAGGCCGCATACAGTAGGAGTTGATCTATGCCGTTCGAAAAACTCGGCCTTCAGGCCGAACTGGTCCATGCCGTCAAGGCACAGGGCTACGCCCGTCCCACCCCGATTCAGACCCGGGCCATCCCGATTGCTCTTGAGGGGCGCGACATCCTCGCCGGAGCCCAGACGGGCACCGGCAAAACCGCCGCCTTCGCCTTGCCGATACTGCAATTGCTGAGCCGGCGGGGCACCAACGGGCGCGAGCCCCGCGCGCTTGTCCTGACCCCCACGCGCGAATTGGCCGCCCAGGTCGAAGAGAGCATGCGGACGTACGGCAAAGGCCTACGTCTCCGCTCGACGGCGATTTTCGGCGGGGTCGGCCTGAACCCACAGATCCAACAACTGCGCCGGGGCGTCGACATTCTCGTCGCGACGCCTGGACGCTTGCTCGACCTCGCTGGCCGGGGCAATCTCGATCTGTCGCGAGTGGAGATCCTCGTGCTCGACGAAGGCGACCGGATGCTCGACATGGGATTTATCCCCGACATCCGCCGCATCCTCGCGCTGCTTCCTCGCAAGCGTCAGAACATGCTCTTCTCGGCCACCTACTCGGACGAGATCAGGGACCTGGCCGACAGGCTCCTGCACCACCCCGAGATGATCGACGTCGCCCCCCGCAACGCCGCTGTCGAAACCGTCGCGCAGGTCGTGCACCCGGTGGCCAACACGCGGAAGCGCGAGCTGCTCGCCAAGCTGATCCTGGACGGCGACTGGCGACAGGTGCTGGTGTTCACCCGCACCAAGCACGGCGCCAACCGCCTCGCCAAGCAACTGCTCAGCGACGGCGTGAGCGCCACCGCCATCCACGGCAACAAGAGCCAGACGGCGCGCACCCGCGCCCTGGCGGACTTCAAACGCGGGACGGTGCGGACGCTGGTCGCCACCGACCTCGCCTCGCGCGGTCTGGACATCGACCAACTCCCGCACGTGGTCAACTACGAACTCCCCCACGTCGCCCAGGACTACATCCACCGCATCGGCCGCACCGGTCGAGCCGGTGCGAACGG
>CAZCQN010000027.1:0-27312 GCA_964500825.1 uncultured Verrucomicrobiota bacterium
CCGGCCTCGAGCCGAACACGCGCTACTACTTCGCCGTCGAGTCCGCCGATCCGGCCGGCAACACGGTGATCGACACCAACGGCGGATCCTACTACCCGTTCGCCACCGGCTACCTGCTCGTGACCTTCTCCGACGACATGGAACTTGGCCCGGGCGGCTGGACGCACACCGGCGACTTCGATCAGTGGGAGCATGGGACGCCGACGTACGCCGATGGGCCGGCCGGTGCGCATACGCCGCTGAACTGCTGGGGCACCGACCTCGACAGCTACTTCGTCCACGACGATTACATCTACGGGTACTGGGTCGTGGAATCGCTCTACAGCCCGCCGATCGACATCGGCGAGAACGCGACGCTCACGTTCTGGCACTGGTACGACCTCGTCGAGGTCAACGACGAGATGTCCGTCGAGGTCTCGGCCGACGGTGGCCCGTGGGAGAACGTCACGCCCGGTGTCTACTACGAGGGCGCCAGCTACGGCTGGACAAAGGAAACGATCGATCTCTCGGCGTTCGGCAATGCCTCCGTCCAGCTCCGGTTCCAGATCTGGGCCGACATGTGGTTCGACTTCCTCGATCCGCACGCCGGCTGGTACATCGACGACGTCGAGGTCGCCACGTACTACGAGTTCGGCGTCGGGTCCGTCTCGATGGACCGGCGCACCTACGCGCTCGCGACGCCCGTGGTCGTCACCGTGATCGACGGCCACGAGAACACGAACCGCGACACCGTGCAGGCCGTCACGGTGACCGTCGCGAGCGACACCGAGCCGGCCGGCGAAACGCTCGTCCTCACCGAGACCGGCCCGAACACAGGCATCTTCGCAGGTGCGATCTCGCTCACCGATGCAGGTGTCCCGGGCGACGGCTCAGTCGCTGTGGCGGACGGCGACGAGATCATGGCCACCTACGTCGATCTCGATGACGGGAAGGGCGGCACCAATCTCGATCGCACGGCAACGGCCCAGGCCGACCTCGTCGGCCGCGCGCTGAGCGGCCTGACCGTGAGCGGCGTCACGTGCGGCTCCGTCCTGATCGAGTTCTCCTCGGATCCGAACGTGGTCGCAACCGTCTCGTACGGCACCGGCGGCGTGTACGACCACGAAGTGAGCGCCACGAGCCCCGACGGGCAGTTCTCGTTCCTCTTGACCGGCCTCGACGACAACGTGCTTTACAGCTTCATCATCACGATCGAGGACGAGGCGGGCAACGCGATTCCGTACAACTCACCGCCCGACGATTACGAGTTCGGCACGCGGGCCGCGTACACGTACGCTGCGAACGCGTGTGACGGCGAGACGAGCCCGTTGAGGTTCTCGTCGGACAACGCGGTCTGGGAGCTCGGCGAGCCGGAGTTCGGGCCGTCCGCCGCGCGCTCCGCGCCGGACTGCTGGGCGACCGATCTCGACGGGCCGTACCCGATCACGTGCGACGTCTCGATCACGAGCGACTGGATCGGCCTGCTGCCCGACAGCGAGTTCGCCTTCTGGCAGTGGTTCAGCATTAACGAGTATATGTTCGAGGACGCATACGGCCGAATCGAGATAACGACGAACGGCGCCGATTGGGAGAACGTGGCCCCCGTCTATCCGGGTTACGTAGGGAATAGCGACGGGTGGACTCACGAGAGGATTGACCTCTCATCCTATGCAGGCATCCCCGTTCGCCTGCGTTTCCGCCTGTACTCGCAGGAGTCGGACATCATCCTCTACTACTACGCCGGCTGGTACGTCGACGACGTGTCGCTGGTGCAGACGTCACTGTACGGTCGCGGCAGCCTCTTCTTTGATCGCGCAGCGTACAGCCTGAGCACGCCCGTCGAGATCCTGTTGATCGACGCGCACCTCAACACGAATCCCGCAGTCGCCGAGAGCGTGCTGTTGACCGTGTCGAGCTCGCAGGAAAGCCTCGACGTGTTGTTTGAGGAGACCGCGCCGAACTCCGGCAAGTTCGCGGCAGTCGTCACGCTCGACGACGGGGCGCCAGCCGCCGACGAGCTGCTGCAGGTCGCGGCGACGGACACGATCACCGCGCAGTACAACGATGCCGAGGACGGGACGGGCTCACCGGCGCTCGTAGTAGGGGAAGCCGACGTTGACCTCGTCCCGCCCCAGATCTCCGGACTCGGGTTCTCCGACCCGATCGACACGAGCTTCGAGGTGAGCTGGACGACCGACGAGCCGTGTATCGGCTCCCTCTATTACGGCAAAACGACGGGCACGGCCGTTGTGCTGTGGGCGGCGGGGTACGTGACGGCCCATTCGTTCACGGTCACCGGCCTCGATGAGAACATGGGCTACTTCGCCGCAGTCGCCGCAACCGACGAGGCGGGGAACGAGACGGTCGATGACAACGGCGGAAGCTGGTATCGCGTCTACACCGACGTGCGCAAGGAGCTGTTCCTCGACGGCTTCGATTGTGACGACAAGGGCTGGACCCACTCGGGTGTTGGCGACGAATGGGAGCGAGGCGCGCCGAGCTACGGCGTCACGTCAGCCGCGTCGCCGCCCAACTGCTGGGCGACCGATCTCAGCGGTACGTATCCCGGCACGGTTGACGCGTCGCTCGTGAGCCCGGCGATCACGCTCGAGCCGGATGCGTGGGTCGCGTTCAAGCACTGGTACAACATCGAGGAGTACGGCCTCGACGACGGGATTGGGCGCGTCGAGGTGAGCACGAACGGCGTCGACTGGGACAACATCTCGCGCGACGGCGGCTACACAGGAAAGGCCAAGACCGGCTGGCACGACGAGGCGCTGTCGCTCGCGTCGGCCGGCGCCTCGACGGTCAACGTCCGATTCCGGCTGAGCGCCAACCAGACGATCGAGTTCTACTACCCCGGCTGGTACGTGGACGCTTTCCGCGTGTACGTGTTGAAGCCATACGGGCATGGCGTCCTGCTCCTCGACCGGCAGCTCTATACAGTCGTCGACCAGGTCCGCATCACGCTCAAGGACGGCCACCTCAATTTCGACCCCGAGGTCGTCGAGACGGCCCAGGTGCAGATCTCGAGCACGACCGAGCCGGTGCCTCTACCCGTCACGCTCGTCGAGACGGACGCCGCGTCCGGCATCTTCGTTGGCGGGGTGCCGATCTCGCAGTTCATCGGCGTCGGCTCGCTTCAGGTGTCGCACGGCGACGTTATTACCGTCGAGTACACCGACGCTGACAACGCGCAGGGCGGCACCGACGTGCTCGTCACGGCCCAGGCCGACGTCTCGATCATCGACACCGACGGCGACGGCATGCCGGACGCGTGGGAGGAGGCGAACGGCCTCGATCCAGGCTCCGACCTCGGCGACGACGGCGCCGTCGGCGATCCGGATGGCGACGAGATGCCGAACGAGGACGAGATGGTCGCCGACACGGATCCGCAGGATGTGGCGTCACGTCTCGCCGTGGTCGAGCTCGAAGACACCGCCGGGGGCGTCGTCGTGCGCTGGCAGAGCCGGCCGTTCAAGCTGTATCGGGTCTGGAGCAGCCCGGACCGGGCCGTCTGGCTCGTCGAGGAAACCGTCCCGTCGGCGGGCGACGAAACCGACTGGCTCGATCCCGCCGCGTCCGTCGAAGCGGCCAAGTTCTACAAGATCGAAGTCGTGGAGTGACGCCCGCCCTGGAGCCCGGAGCGCGGATCACGGGTAGGCGTGTGTGCGCGCGTTACGCTTTCTTGGACTTGCGCACCGTGTTGCGCCGGGCGAAGTAGGCGACCTTCTCGAGCGACATCGTCACGTCCATGTGGTCGACGTAGACGCGCGGCGGCACGTGGAGGGGCACCGGCGCGAAGTTGACGATCCCCCGAACGCCGGCGCGCACCAGCCGGTCGGCGATCTGCTGCGCCTCGCTCGCCGGCACGGCGACAATGCCCACCCGTATGCTCATCTCGCGGACGATTTCTTCCAGCTTCTCGACGCGGTAGCAGCGGCAACTGTGCACGCTCCGGTTGACCTTGCCCGGATCGACGTCGAACGCGGCGACGATTTCCATATTGGGCCGTCTGCCGGGGAAATAGGCGAGGATCGCCCGGCCCAGGTTGCCGATGCCGACGAGCGCCACGCCTTGCTGCTTCGGCGCATCGAGCAAGTGGCCAATGCCGTCGATCAGCTCGCGCACGTTGTAGCCGCGTCGCGGCGTGCCGGCGCGGCCGACGGCCATCAGGTCGCGGCGCACCTGCGCGGCCATCACCTCGGCCAGCGAGGCAAGTCGGTGCGAGTGGACGTGCTCGGTCCCCGACTCGAGCAAGCCGTACAGGAGCCTCCGGTACAGGCTCAAGCGGCCTATGGTCTTAGGCGAGTGCATGGTTGCGCGCGGACAGGCCTACTGTGATTTCCGTCACAGTAGGAATAGCCCCAGGATCACCGCTGGTCAAGCGGTTTTGCACGCCGCCGTGTGTTGCCCACGCCGCCGCATGGGAAGTGAGTCGCCGTTCTTGTCCGGCTCGCCCCGGAGGGGCGGAACGTGAGTCGCCGTGGGTGAAACCCACGGAAAGGAGGGCACCACGAACCATCCGGCCCTGGCGGGGCCGGACAATGGGTCGGACCTTACGGGAGATAGTTCTCGTCGAATTCGATCCCGGCTGCTATCAGCAGCTCTCTGAACTCCTCGTGGAACGACTTCCGTTTATGACGCTCCTCCTGGGCCTTTATGTACTCGATGACGACGTCCTTCTCCTTGGCCGAGTGCGTCAACGCGGCGTAGCCGTCTTGCCAGTGCGCGCCTCTCGGGCGACAGGACGCGTTCCCTGTTCTTCGTCGAGAACACGATGTGGTAGCAGACCTGCGTGTACGTCGACATGCTGAGCCCTTGTGCGAGTCCAGCCCCTTCAGGGCTGGGGTGTGGTGTAGGGGGCGTTCCCGTCCCGTAGGCTATCGCCTATGGCTATTCACATCAACGCCGTCGGGGGTGCACGTCGATCCGCGTACATGTGGTCACGCAGAACAGGGCCGCCTTCCGGGGTTTGGCTCAGACTTCCCCCACGGGCCGTCGTCCTAGCAGGGTGCTGAAAAAGGCGTTTGACCCGACTTGTTGCAGGTCAAGGGCCGGAGGCCCGGCAGAGGGTAGCCTGGGGCGCCTGCCCGCCGAAGCCTTGGCGAAGGCGGGTAAGCCCCAGGTTCTCGACGAGAAAAGAGACCCTTGAGCCCCGAAGGGGCGACAGAAGCATTCCGCAACAGATGGAGATTCTCTGGCGCCGGCAGGGTTTTTCAGCAGCCTGCTAGAACTTGGTCGTGCTGGTGAAGTTGAAGTCGCGCACCTTGAGCGTGGGTATGAGCATGGCCATCCACTCGCCCGTGCGCTGCGGCGGGCTCATCGCCTCGATCCGGCCGAGCATGTCGAGCGGGTTCTCATTGAACCGCATGTGCTTGACGGCGCCGGCGATCCGGCCGTCCTCGATGCGAAACAGCCCGTCGCGCGTCATGCCGGTGAGCAGCGGCTTCATCGGATCGACCGTGCGGATATACCAGAAGCGGGTCACGAGCAAGCCGCGTTCGGTCGAGGCAACCATCTCGTCGACGCTCGCCGTGCCGCCATCCATGATGACGTTCGACGGGTAGCCGGTCGGCGCCTTGCCCTGCTTCTTGGCCCAGAAGCGTGAGTACATCATGTTGGCGAGCGTCCCCTTGTCGATCCACGAGATCGTGCGCGACGCCAGGCCGTCGTGCTGGAAGGGTTCGCTGAGGCAGTTCGGCTCAGCCGGGTTCGAGCGGATCGTGATCGTCTCCGGCGCGATCTTCTGCCCGAGCTTGCCGCGCAGGAAATTGCGGCCTTCGTCGGCGGCCTTGGCCTCGAGCCCCGTCCACAGGAAGAACGCCAGGAGCTCGCTCACGGCCGCGGGCTGCATGATGAGCGTGTGCTTGCCCGCCTCGAGGTCGGCTGGGTCCTGCGCCATCTCGGCGATGCGCAACGCTTCGTCCGCCACGGCGGCCACGTCGATCTCGTCGGTGTCGTTCGAGATCTTCTCGGCCCAACCCGAGCCGTTGTCGCCGATGGCGGTCAGATGAACCTCACCCTGCGTCGAGCGGTGGTACGCCTTCAGGCCCGCC
Source organism: uncultured Verrucomicrobiota bacterium (assembly GCA_964500825.1). Taxonomy (GTDB): domain Bacteria; phylum Auribacterota; class JABMQX01; order JAFGEW01; family JAFGEW01; genus CAYUZG01. Next base: position 6,039 of record CAZCQN010000027.1, read on the forward strand.
GAGTTGCCGATCGCAAGGAACTCATCGCCGCTCGTGTAGGCGCCGGAGAGCCGATACCCTTTGCCCGCCACGCTCTTGGCGGCGGCCGCAAGCTGCGAGCCTTTTTGCTGAGGCTCGAAGCCGGCCGTCTGGTCGACGTAGCCGTCAACCTTCGGGTACTTGCCGGTTTCCGCCGCCTCGACGGGCGGCATGTACTCGGGGTCGGGCGGCATGCTCTTGGCGATCGCCTGTGCGGCCTCGACAACCGCTCTGATCGACTCGTCGCCGAGGTCCTCGGTCGACGCCGTGCCATGGCTCTGGCCGTACGCGCACGAAACCGTCAGCACGGCGCGCGACGACTCGAAGTTCTGCGTGATCACGTTGTCGGCGAGCCGCGTCGTGGCGCTTGTGCCGCCGTTGAGCGTAGCGACGACCGCCTCGGCCTTGGCGGCGTCGAGCGCCTTTTGGAGGATGCCGTAAGCGTGCGATTCGTTCATTTCGTAGCGCCTCCCACGTCGATCTGTCGGAACCGTGCCGGGGCCGAGCCATGCGTCATGATGGCGCTCTGCATCGGGTCGCCCTTGCCGCAGCCGAAGATGCCGATCGGTTCCCAGAACCGTTGGTCGCACACCGCATCGAGCGAGCCCCAGAACTCCGTCGTGATCGCCTGGTACGTCACGTCCTTGAGCATGGCGCCCCGTTTGCCGTTCTTGATCTCCCAGAAGCAGTCGCCGCCGAACTGGAAGTTCTCGCGCCGCTGGTCGATCGAGAACGAGCCCCAGCCGTCGATGAGGATGCCATCCTTCGTGTCCGAAATCAGCTCGTCGACCGTCAGCGGCTGCGTGCCGGGCTCGAGGCCGATGTTCGACTGCCGGATAATCGGGATCGACCCCCACGAGTCGGCCCGGCAACTGCCGTGCGAACGCTCGGCGCCGATTGAATGGCATACCTCGCGGCCCGACATGTAGTCGACCAGGATGCCGTCCTTGATCACGTGCCAGCGCTGGGCGGCCACCCCGTCGTCGTCCCAGCCGCGGCTCGCGAGGCCGAACGGCATCGTGTCGTCACAGACGATGTTCATCAGCGGCGAGCCGTACTTGAGCGTGCCGAGCTTGTCGATCGTCGCGAAACTCGAGCCCGCCAGGCTCTCCTCCATGCCGAGCACGCGGTCGAGCTCGGTCGCGTGGCCGATCGATTCGTGCATCGTCAGCGCCAAGTGCGACGGCATCAGGATCAGGTCCTTCTTGCCCACCGGCGTCGGCTTCGCCTTCAGATGTGCGACCGCCTCCTCGCCGACGCGCCGCGCCTCGGCCACCAGCGGCGTCCGCTCGATGTGCTCCCAGCCCGCGCTGCGCGCCGGCGCCGAGAAGTAGCGGCTCTTGGCCGTCGATTCGTCCACGGCCGTCGCCTGGTACGAGGCCAAGCCGTGCGTCGTCTCGCTCTCAACCAGCGTGCCCTCGCTCGTTGCCAGGAACCGGTGCTCGCGCCGAAAGTGTATGTGGCCGTGGTACTTCTTGACGCCCTTGACCGCGAGCACCTCCTTGCCGATCGCCAGCAACAAACCCGTCTTGTCCTCCAAGGAAACCTCGAACGGGTCCTTCTCGACCGGCGTGCGGTACACGTCGTTGTGCACCGGCTCGGCGGCCCAACGGATCCCGTCGGGCGCCTTGGCGAGCGCGCTCGCCTTGGCGATCTCGACGGCACGCGCGGCGATGCGCTCGATCTCGCCCGGCTCGACGCGCGCCGTGGCCGCAAAGCCCCACGCGCCATCGGCGATCACGCGCACGCCGACGCCGAACGACTCGGTATCGCGGATCTCGTCAATGCGTTTGTCCTCGGCGCTAATGACCTGGTTGCGCAGCCGGACGATGCGGGCGTCGGCGTACGTCGCGCCCTTGTGCTTCGCCGCCTCAACGGCGTGTTGGCATAGCTGTTTCATCGCAACTCCCCATCGTGGCCGTTATCTGAGCGCGGAGAGTCTAGCACAAACCGGCCTCGTGAAACAGCGCCGAGGTGCGTGAGACGGCTCAGTGAGAGCGGCGTCACTTCGGCGGCCGATACGCACACGAGGCCAGCACAATGAGCGCCAGGAGCGGGAGGGCGCATCGCCGTCCCTCCGCATGTTCGCAGAGCGCCGCGACGCCATAGACGAGTCCAAGCAGCAGGAACGGGATCAGCCCGGACTCGTCATTGCCTGGAGACTGCCCATGCTGTTTCCGATGAGTATGATATGCTATGATGCGCTTCAGCGGAAGATCGGTCGATACACAAGCGTGCTGTTGATTCATTTCGGCTTGTGTGTCCGTTGCAGTGGGCACGGCCCGTGAGTGATTTGGTCGAAGTCGACGGTTCGTTCGGCGAGGGCGGGGGGCAGATCCTGCGCACGTCGCTCGCACTCGCGCTCGTTACGGGCCGGCCGCTGCGCATCACACGCATCCGGGCCGGCCGAAAAAAACCGGGCTTGGCCGCCCAGCACCTGCAATCCGTCGAGGCGGCGCGCGCCATCTGCAATGGCGACGTCGAGGGCGCGTCGCTCGGCTCGACCGAGATCGCGTTCGTGCCCGGCGACGTCGTGCCGGGCCAGTACACCTTCGAGATCGGCACGGCGGGCGCCACCTCGCTCGTGCTGCATACGCTCTACCTGCCGCTCGCACTCGCGGGCGGCCCGTCGGAGCTCACGATCCGCGGCGGCACGCACGTCGCGTGGAGTCCGTCGTTCCACTACCTGCGCGACCAATGGCGGCCGGCGCTCGCCCTCATCGGCCTCGACGTCGAAGTCGAGATCCGCCGGGCCGGCTACTACCCGAAAGGCGGCGGCGAGATCCTCGCCCGCGTCTTCCCGCGCTCCAAGGTGGGGCCCCTCAAGCTGGAGCGCGAGTCGACGCTCGCTGCGGCGAAGGTGACCGTTGTCTCGACGAGGCTGCCGACCCATGTCGCCGAGCGCCAGGTCAGGATCGCCCACAAGCTCCTCGAGGAAGAAGGCCTTGAAGTCAACTCCGAGGTGGAGGAGTACGACGGCATCGCACCGGGCACGGCAACACACGTACGGATTCCGACCGGACGGAGTGGGGGGATGTACACCGCGCTCGGCGAGCGCGGCCTGCCCGCCGAGAAGGTCGCCGCGCGCGCCGCCCACCAGGCGATCGCCTTCGCGCGCTCCGACGCTGCCCTCGACAAGTGCCTGGCCGATCAGCTCGTCCTTCCGCTCGCCCTCGCCGAGGGCACCAGCGAGTACACGACCGACGAGATCACCGAGCACCTCGTCACCAACGCCGAGATCGTCAGCCGCTTCCTCCCCGTCGACATCGACGTCGTCGGCGCCAAAGGCGCCCCCGGCCACGTCACCATCACCCCCGCCGACCGCCCGGCGTGATGAACGGACGCATGGGGCAGGGCGTCATAGCCCAGATCGAAGAACGTGCTTGCGCCTGGAGGCAGCACGGTGGCAGCATGGAGATGCCCGTGGGAAGTCGCTGGCGCGCGTGCCCGAGTGGGGTTGCAGGATGGACACGAGGGACGAAAATCCCGTCCGCGTGAGGCCGTTCCTGAGGTGGGCGGGGAGCAAGAGGCAGCTGATCCCTAGGATCAGTGCCTACTGGTCCCCCCGCTTCAAACGGTATGTCGAACCCTTCATGGGCTCGGCTTGTCTCTTCTTCGCGCTCGCCCCACGTTCGGCAATCCTCAACGATCTCAACCACGAGCTTGTCGACGCGTTCGCCGAGGTTAGAGACAATCCAGACGAGGTTTGGGAGCACCTTTCCCGTTATCCTTTGTCCAAGGAGTTCTACTATCTTCTCCGAGCACAAGACGCAGCCGGCGCGTGCGGCTCTGAGGCCGCCGCGCGCTTCATCTATCTCAACCGGTTCTGTTTTAACGGCCTGTATAGGACGAACAGGCAAGGGCAGTTTAACGTGCCCTTCGCCCCGTCGAAGACAGGGGCACTGCCAACTCGAGCCATGCTGCGGGCGTGCTCGCAACTGCTCCACCGCGTCAAGATTACGGCGATGGACTTCGCCGACGCCGTGAAGGATGTCCGTCCCGGGGATTTCGTGTACCTTGATCCGCCGTTCACGGTTGCGCGAAGAAGAGTTTTCAACGAGTACTCCGCCAAGCCTTTCAACCATGGTGACCTGGAAAGATTGCGGCATGTTCTCGAAGCGATCGACAAGGCCGGGGCGATGTTCGTTGTGAGCTACGCCGACTCACGCGAAGGACGAGACGTTCTTTCGGGATGGACCGTGACCCGAGTCAGAACTCGCCGGAACATCGCTGGCTTCTCCAAGCACCGGAAGCACGCGTATGAGTTGATAGCGACCAACATAGGCACCACCGAGCGTTCGATGGAGACCCGAGATGGCGAAGCGCCAGACAGCTAAGACCGTCCAGGTTGGGATGTTCAAAACCCTTTCCTATAGGGAACTGAAGCCGAATCCCCAGAATCCCCGCAGGCTTTTTGACCGAGGTCCGCTGGAAGTCCTGCGCGACAGCATCCGAGCCAACGGGATTCTCGTTCCGCTCACGGTCTACCAAGAGAAACGGACCCGACAGCATTACATCCTGGACGGCGAGCGCCGCTGGCGATGCGCTGAGCTCATCGAGAGTGACCCCAAAGCCCCGCGCGAGGTTCCAATACCGGCGAACGTCGTTAAACCACCAGAACCAGTGGCCAACCTGCTTTGGATGTTCAATATCCACAACCTGCGTGAGCAGTGGGAGTTGATGCCCACAGCTCTTTCGCTTGAGGCTCTGATGAAGGAGCTTGGTGAGACGAGCGATGCCCGACTTGCCGAACTCACTAAGGTCTCTGAGCCCCAGATAAAGAGATGTAAGCTCCTGTTGAGCTACCACAAGAAGTACCAGCAGAGGATGATGGACATAGATCCAGAACGGCGCATCAGGGCGAATTTCTTCATCGAGCTCCATCCCGTCCTCGACCTCTACATGAAACTCCCCAAACGGTGGCGCGCCGGGAAATCCAGGGACGAGCTGATAGACCACTTCCTGGCGCTCTACGAGAAAGGCAATATCTCAAGTGTCATCCATTTTCGTCGCATACTGGAGGCCCACGACCTTCTCAGCGTGGACGGCGAGGTTGACGAGCATCACAAGGAGCGCTTCCTTGATGCCCTGCGGACCCTTGCAGCCTCTACCGATCGCACGATCAGGAGCCTCTTTGACCCGCTTACCAAGGAGGAGAAGTCCCTCGATTCGGCTCAGAAAGCCTGCCAGGAGTTTCTCAGGCGGATGCGTTGGCTGAAGATCGAGCATGTCGTCAAGCGCTCGAGTATCCGCAAGTCGCTCCTCGCTGTGCAGAAGTACGTTTCCGACTTGCTCACCAAGCTTGAGGGCTGATGCAAGTGGCTGTTAATGGGTTCGAGCGCTTCTGTGAGGGTCATGAAGAGGAACTGACTCAACTGGTCCAGACGTTCGCAGACTATGAGCCGTTGAGTGGCCTGGACAGAGCTCACCTCAGAAGGTGGCTGAGGCAGTTTCAGGCACAGCACCGTGAATTGGCGCTCAAGCTTGCTGGGCTGATCTCTTACTACAGCACCGACAAGATCAACGGGTTGATGGGGACCCTACATGGACTCATCAAGCAGCAGATCAAGTCCGAGGGCGTCGCGGGGAGCGACGTGTACTACGTCCCTTTTGGCCGCTCGGGCGAGAGTGGTGAGGATACTGTCCGGCGTTTCCGCAACTTCAACAAGCTGGATCGCCTGAAGGAGCAGTTTGTCAAGGCGTTTGACATCCAGGGCATCCTTTTGAAGAAGAAGAGCTATGAGCCAGTGGTGTTCTTCTTGGATGATTTCGTCGGCACAGGGGAACAGGTGACAGGTGCCTGGCATGAGACGATCCATCAGATGGTACCCGAGTACCTGAGGCTCTACTTGGCTGTTGTGGCCGGCACGGCTGAGGGAGCGGATCGCATCGAGAAAGACACACCGTTCAAGGTCATTGCGGTGCACACCATCGGCTCCCGTCAAGAGCTTATGGCGAAGGCGAACACCGCTTTATCTGACGGGGACAAACGCACGATCAAGCGCTACTGCCAACAGGCGGGCAACCATCCTCTGGGATTCGGGGAGAAAGGCTTGCTTGTCTCCTTTGCCTACGGAACACCCAACAACACCCTTTCGGTAGTCAGGGGGTCAAAAGGGCAGCGTCCTTGGGCGGGCCTTTTGCCGCCGTGGGGCGATCTCTGATGTGACCAGCCCGCCCCCGGCCGCGTCACCACCACCCCCGCCGACAGACCTGCCTAGAAGCGTGCATCGTGCTCAGAACGACACGAGCGCGTCTCGCCCCGGCAGCTTGGGGAACGGGGCGGTCGGCAGCGTCTGGTACCAGTAGGCGACGGACGAGATGTCGTGGTTGCCGAGGACGAAGCCCCCGTCGGGCGCGTGGCCGAGCACCTGGATCGTGACCCGTAAATCCTTCTCGAACCGGACCGGGTCCATGACGTGCCAGCGGTACATCGAGTGCCGGTGCTGCGCGCTGTAGAGGCCGTCGGGCTTGATGACCTGGTGCATGCCGAGGAACGGGGTGGAGTAGGTGACGTATTCCTTGTCGACGTCCCAATCCCACGCGCCGCCGAAGTAGTCCTCGAGGCCCGTGCCGCAGATCGTGGGGAACTCGCCGTCGCCGTCGATGTAGAACTTGATCTCGCCCTCGCCCCACCAGCCGTTCTGGTTGATGCCCCAGCCGGTCGAGACGCCGACGTAGTGGCCGCGGCCCTTCACCCCGTCGAGGATCGTGTACACCTCGCCCTGGGGGATCGGGTTGACGCGCCGGAACTGCGCATGGAAGTACGCGGCGTCGGCCGGCACCTCGGTCAGCGTGTAGTTGATCTGATAGTAGAGGAAGTTGTTCGGCTTGTTCGCGGCGTCCTCGGCCCGCTTGTCCGCCGGCCTGATGTTCTCGACCGTGATCCGGCACCGCTTGCGGAACGGCATTTCCCAGTAGCAGTTCAGGCCGAAGCGGGGGTTCACCACGACCGGCAGCGAGTTGAGCTGCGCAAACGGCGCCGTCGGCTTCGTCCCGCGCCCCGGGTACGACCACGGCACGCCGAAGAAGTCGAACAGCGGGCACTCGACCGACGGCCGCTTCTGCCCGTCCCAGTAGATGCGCAGGATCAGGTCGCGGCCCAGATCCGTCGTCATCCAGATGCTCTGGATCGCGCCGGGCCCCTTGATATCGGCGATCGTGACCGTCTCGCCCGGCTTGAACGGGACCGTCGGCTGGCACTTCCACCCTTTCCCGAGGTGTTCGAGCGACGCGCCCGGGTGCGGGTCGGCCATCGCGCCCTTGCCTTTTGCGCCGGTCGGATTCTCAGCGCTAATCGACCGCGTCTTCGCCTTCGACAGCCGCGACAGATTCCCCAAGCTCATCCCAAGTCCGTTGAACGGAGCCATCGTTTCCTCTCCTCCAGAATTCGCGTCGCGTTTGCGGTAGTCTACAGCTTCGAGCGAGTGAGGCCAAGCGTGTTATCGACCGAGCGAGCCGCAGAGGACGTTGTCTTCCCCCGATGAGCCGCGCAGCGGCGATTGGGAGTAGCCTCGGGCGCTAGCCCGTGGAAGGTGGAATCAACGAACACCCCGAGCCCCGTTAGGGGCGACTGAGTGCGCACGAGGTTCGGCCTCAGTCGCCCCTGAAGGGGCTCTGATGTGCTGCGTCGCATCCTGTTCCACGGGCTTGCTCTCCTTCGCCAAGGCTTCGGAGGGTCTGCGCCCGAGGCTACTCTCATACGCCCCTGGCGGGGCTTGTGCTCATGACATGGCGCGAAATGCCGGCTAATCAGACTGGACGGGGACGAACGTCTCGATCGTGTAGGACGTGATCACGAAGGACGGCTCGAATAGGTCATCCCCGGCTGTGGGATTCTCGACGAGGCGCAGATGGTGCCGCTCACGTCTCGTTGCGCCTGATTCGGGGTCAATGCCCCGAAGCTCGAATGTCAGCCGGGCTTCGCGCTTGGTAAGGCCTGGGTCATGTCGAAGCACGTATGGGCGAACCTCTTCGAAGATTGTGCAGACGAAAGCCGGGTTCTCACCGGGCTCCGAAACGCGACGGTACAGACCTGCCTCCGCGGAGAAACATGGCTCCGACAGCGCCCCTTCCAGGTTGGTCTCGATCACAACGTCGCGCCACGACCACGCCCTTCAGCCGGCGCGATTTCTTTGCGGAAGCCATGTTCGTTTCCCCGCTGGACAAACAGGTACTGCGCGCATTCTTTCAGTTCGGGGAGATCGTCTCGACGGTATGGGAGACCATCAGTATGCCCAGCTCGTCCTCCTTGGCCTCTCGATTGACCACGAACACGACTCGGTGCCATTGCGCCTTCGGGTCACCGGTGACAATCCGAGTCGGCTTATTGCTCACGCTGGGCCTCCAGGAGCTCGCGCCGGGTCTTCCCGCCGTTCTCGCGAAGAATCTCGGCGATGTTCTTGCGCCCCGCGCGAAGTGCTCCGTCCAGCGGCGTCACGCCAGCCTTCCAGTCCCGCGCGTTCACGTCCGCGCCGGCGGCGATCAACAACCGCACGATCTCCTTGTTGCCTCGACGGGCGGCAGTGTGCAGATAGCTTTCCCAATCCGCCACCACTCTCCGTCCGCTGACCCGGTCGATCAGCTCGGGGTTCTTCGGGCCATTCACGTCGGCACCTGCGCGGATGAGTTCGTCGGCAACCTCGACCCGCCCCATCTTGACGGCGAAGAGCAGGGGCGGGTTGTTGCGGCTGTCCTGAACATCTGGATCGACCCTATCGGCAAGGAAACCGCGCACCGCCTCGACGTCACCGAGAGCGGCGGCGGTGTGGATCGTGACCTTCGCACCGCGCGACATGAGCAGGTCGGCCAAGGCGCGGTCCTCTCGAAGCGCCGCGAGGCGAAGCGCGGTGCCGCCAAGCTTGTCTGTCGCGTTGACGTCCGCCCCGAGGTCGAGCAGCCATCGTGCCGTCTCCGCGTGCCCGTGCCTGACGGCAGCCATGAGGGGTGTGTACAGCTCGACACGGTCCGGGTTGATGTCGGCACCACGCGACACGAGGAGCTCGGCAGCCTGCCAATGACCCCACAAGATCGCCATGTTCAGCGGGTTGTAGACATCGCCTGCGTCGACGTTCACCTCAGCGCCGTTGTCGAGCAAGAACTCCATTACGTCGATGTGCCCCTCGCGCGCCGCCTGGAAAAGCGGCGTCGTGCCCCAGGGCGAGCGTGCGTTGACATCGGCGCCGCGCTCGACGAGGAGTTTCACGATGTCCACATGACCCCATTCCGCCGCCGTGTGGAGAGGGAGGTCGGACCACGAGTTTCTGGCCCCGCGTGCAGACGCGCCGCGGTCAAGCACGGCCGTGACCGCATCCGTATCGCCCGACACGATCGCCCGGCCCAGTTCGTTGTCGAGAGATACCCGGCGAGCGGTATACGCCTTCTGTAGCTTCCACGCGCCGACGGCGACGATGACGACACCAAGCACCGCGAGAAACCCCGGCCGAACCTTCCACATCTGTTTCATATCTTTCTGTCCATTTCTCGAGTTCTACCTCGGTTCGTAGCGGAAGGCGAGGGCGGTGAGGTCGTCGTGCTGGGGGCGGTCCTGGGTGAAGGCGGCGACGTCGTGGCGGACGAGCTCGATGAGCTCCTCGGGGACGGCGTCTTTACCGGCGAGCAGCTCGGCCAGCCGCTCCTCGCCGTACTCCTCTTCTTTGGCGTTGCGCGCTTCCATGATCCCGTCGGTGTACAGGAAGACCGAGTCGCCGGGCTGGAGCGTGAACTCGCCCTGCTCGAACTCGCTGCCGGGCGCGACACCGAGCGGCAGCCCGCGACCCTCGTCGAGGCTGATGACCTCGTCGGCGGTGGGCCGGACGACCATCGGCGCGAGATGGCCCGCGTTCGAGTATTCGAGCCGCCCGGTCTTGACGTCGAGCACGAGGTAGACGGCCGTGATGAAGACGCCCAGGTCGCTCTCCTCGATCATGTCGTTCGCGGTCTGCAGCACCTTGGCGGTTGTCGGGATCGACGCGGTGTGGAACCGCAGCTCGCTCATCGCCTTGACCATGAACAGCGCGGCCGGCACGCCCTTGCCCGCCACGTCGCCGATGATGACGCCGACGCGGTCGTTGCCGAGGTCGATCACGTCGTAGAGGTCGCCGCCCACGTTGCGCGCCGGCACGCTGATCGCCGCGATCGTCACGCCCGGCATGTCGGGGTAGCGCTTCGGCAGGAAGCTCTGCTGGATCTGGCTGGCGATCTGGAGCTCCTGCTCGACGGCGCGCTGGTGGACGATGCGCTCGTGCATGCGCGCGTTCTCGATCGCGACGGCCGCCTGGCTCGCGAACGCCTCGCAAAGCTTCAGGTCGGCCTCGTCGAACATCGGCCGGTCCGTCGGGTTGAACGCTTCGAGGATACCGATCATCCTGTCCTTGACCTTGAGCGGCACGCAGAGGACCGACCGGGTCTGGAACCCTGACTCCTTGTCGACGGCGCTGAAGAACCGCTCGTCCTTTGCCGCGTCGGCCACGAGCGCCGATTGCCCGTGCTGGGCGACCCAGCCCGCGATGCCCTGGCCCATCTTGAGCCGGAACTTCTCGACCATCTCGCCCTTGTCGCCGAGTGCGACCTTGAACACGAGCTCGTCGGTCGCCTCGTCGATGAGCATCAGCGAGCTCGCCTCGCAGTGCATGACCGTCTTGGCGATGTCCATGATGATCGTCAGCAGACTCTGGAGCTCGAGCGTCGAGTTGATGACGTGGCTGACCTCGATCAGGCTCGAGAGGTGGGCTACCTGCTCGCGCAGCGCGCTGAGGTCGCGGCGCATGGCGGCGAGCTGTTTTTCAACGCCCATGTTCCCCTCATCCGGCGTCGGGTGGGTTAGTGCACTCTCTTTCCTCTCGGGCAATGGTAGGACCCGGTGCCCGGCCCGTCAACGCCCGTCTTCATCGAGCGGACGGCGAGTCACGGCGATGTAGGGCGGGTGCCCCTGCGCCCGCCGAGCGCCGAAGGCGCGGTACGTAGCGCGTGGGAGCAAGCGGTGACGCCGCTCCGCGGCTTCGGCGGGCGCAGGAGCGCCCGCCCTACATGCAGGCTGCGACGGGCGTCGCGCGTTCCGCGCGCGCGGGCGCCCGCCCTACATCCAGCGCGCGAACCGCTGCCGCCCTGCATCTGGCGTGCGAGCGGTTATGGTGCTTGCTCGACGGAAATCTTGACCCGGAAGGGGCGGCTGGCTAGAGTAAGCGAGGATCTCAACAGCGCGGTGTGACAGGAGGGACATGTACACACGCAACGAGCGGGTTGTCCCGCGCGACATCGAAGACGAGATGCGCGAGTCGTTCACGACGTACGCGATGAGCGTGATCATCTCGCGTGCGCTGCCCGACGCTCGCGACGGCCTCAAACCGTCGCAGCGCCGCATCCTGGTCGCCATGCGCGACCTCAACCTCCAGCCCGGACGCGGCTTCCGCAAGTGCGCCAAGATCGCCGGCGATACCTCGGGCAATTACCACCCGCACGGCGAGAGCGTCGTCTACCCGACGCTCGTGCGCATGGCGCAGTCCTTCAGCATGCGCTACACGCTCGTCGACGGCCAGGGCAACTTCGGCAGCATCGACGGCGACCCGCCCGCGGCGATGCGGTACACGGAGGCGCGGCTGACGCGGCCGGCCGTCGTCTTGATGGAGGATATCGAGAAAGACACCGTCGACTACATCCCAAACTACGACGGCACGCGGACCGAGCCGACCGTGCTGCCCGGACGATTCCCCAACCTGCTCGCCAACGGCGCGACCGGTATCGCCGTCGGCATGGCGACCAACATCCCGCCGCACAACGTCGGCGAGCTCGCCGAAGCGCTCAAGCTCTACGTCGACGATGCGGACATCTCGCGCAAGCAGCTCATGGACGTCATGCCGGGACCCGACTTCCCGACCGGCGGCTTCATCGTCGGGCGCAAAGGGATCAAAGAAGCGTACGCGACGGGCCGCGGGCGATTGACCGTGCGCGCCCGCGCCGGGATCGAACCGGCGCGCGGCGGCAAGGAATACATCGTCGTCACCGAGATCCCGTACATGGTCAACAAGTCCACGCTGCTCGACACCATCGCGCAGCTCGTCAACAACAAGGTCATCACGGGCATCAGCGACCTGCGCGACGAGTCGGACCGCGACGGCATGCGCATCGTCATCGAGCTGAAGCGCGGCGAGATCGCGCGCGTCATCCTCAACCAGCTCTACAAGCACACGCAGCTCCAGACCACCTTCGGTGCCATCATGCTCGCGCTCGACCATGGCCAGCCGCGGGTCATGTCGCTCAAGGAGCTGTTCGAGACCTACGTGGCCCACCGGCGCGAGGTCATCGTGCGCCGCACCGAGCACGACCTGCGCAAGGCCGAGGCGCGCGCACACATCCTCGAAGGGTATAAGATCGCGCTCAAGAACCTCGACGAGATCGTAGCCATCATCCGCAAATCGTCGAACCGCGACGAGGCGCGCACGAAGCTGATGGGCAAGTTCAAGTTCACCGAGGCGCAAGCCAACGCTATTCTCGAGCTGCGCCTCTACCAGCTCACCGGCCTCGAGCGCGAGAAGCTCGACGAGGAGTACAAGGAGCTCATCAAGAAGATCGCGCGTTACAAGTCGATCCTCGCGAGCGACGAGATCGTGCGCCAGCTCATCAAGCAAGACCTCGACGAGGTGCGCAGCAAGTACGGCGATCCGCGCCGGACCGACATCATCGAGGCCGAAGGCGACTTCGACGCTGAGGACCTGATCCCCGACGAGGCGTGCGTCATCACGATCAGCCACGCCGGCTACGTCAAGCGCGTGCCGGTCGGCACGTATCGCGCCCAGCGGCGCGGCGGCAAGGGCGTCGCCGGCATGCAGACGCGCGAGGAGGACTTCGTCGAGCACCTGTTCACCGCGACGACGCACGACTATATCCTCGTCTTCACTGAGCAGGGCCGCTGCTACTGGCTCAAGGTCTACGAGGTGCCCACCGGCGGCCGGGCGGCGCGCGGCAAGGCGATCGTCAACCTGCTCAACATGACGAGCGAGGAGAAGATCGCCGGCTTGATCCGAGTGCGCGACCTCACAGGGGAGCACGGCATCCTGATGGCGAGCGAGCGCGGCACGATCAAGAAGACGCGCCTGACCGAGTTCTCGAACCCGCGCAGCGGCGGCATCATCGCGGTCAAGATCGACACGGACGACCGCCTCATCGCCGTCAAGCTCACGTCCGGCCAGGACGAGGTAATCCTCGTCACGCGCCAGGGGATGTCGGTCCGCTTCCCCGAAACCGATGCGCGCTTCATGGGCCGCGCCACGCGCGGCGTGCGCGGCATCACGCTCGCGAAGAAGGACAACGCCGTCGTCGGGATGCAGATCGCGGACCCGCGCGCGTCGCTCCTCGTCGTGTCCGAGAACGGGTACGGCAAGCGGACCTCATTCGAGGACTACCGCGTGCAGTCGCGCGGCGGCAAGGGCATCATCACGCTGCGCACGACCGAACGGAACGGTGTCGTCGTCGCCGCCCTCAGCGTCCGCGACGCCGACGACCTCATGATCATGACCGCCGGCGGCCAGACGATCCGCATGCCGGTGAGAGACATCCGCGTCATCGGCCGCGCCACTCAGGGCGTCCGGCTCATGAAGATCGGCAAGGACGAGTCCGGCCAGGTCGCCGACCGCATCACCGACGTCGCCCGCATCGTGTCCGAGGAAACCGAGGCACCGCCCGACACCGCCGGAACCTCGGAGGATGAATCGCCGCATGACGAGACACCGGCGGAGAGCGAAGTCGGGGACGAGATCTGATGCGCACGCACGTTGCCTGACGTTTCGGGAGAGAACGCACCGTGAAGATGATCTCCGGAGCAATCCTGATCCTGTCAGCGGCCCTGATGTACGTTGGGAAGTGCTACGTTCATGGACAGGCGATTCATGGACAGGCCGTTGCTCGCGGCGGCAACTACGCCCACTCGCTGCTCGCCGTCTTCCCGCCGGTTGCGGCGTGGTGCCTTGCCCTGTTCGGGATCGCCCTCATCGTGTGGGACATGACCAGCCAGGCTCGCGACCGGGCCGGGAAACAAACCCCGCCAAGATAAGGAACCGGACAATCACTTGTGCCTCTGCGGATGCTGAACGCAGAGGCTGACCGTCTCTGTTTTCCCTCGTTTTCGCGCCAGGAACTCCACGCCCAACTTGACCTGTTATGTAACAAAGAGGCCCCCAACGCCCACGGACAACGGATCAAGTCACATGGAGGTCGTGGCCATGAACGAGGAAGAGAAAGAAAAAACCGCCTCGGTCGTCTCGCTGCTCATCCGGCTCGTTGTCGGCGTTGTACTGCTGTTCGCCGGCATCGGCAAGCTGATCAACATCATCGGCGGCTCGGTCGGCTACGGCACGTTCATCCAGGGCTTTGTCGACGGCATCAAGGAGAGCTGGGCGTACAACTGGCCGTTCCGCGCGCTGATCTACGCGTTCGCCGCCGTCCTGCCGTGGGCCGAAATCAGTCTCGGCCTGACCGTGTCATTGGGACTCAGGACCCGCACCGTGCTCGTTATCGCCGCCTTCCTGCTCGGCCACCTCATGTTCGGCATGGCCTTGCAGCACCAGCATGCCGTGGTAGCCAACAACGGCCAGTACGTTGTCTTCGCCGCGCTTGCCTACTACTTCGCTACCCGCGGCAACCGCTACTCGCTCGACGCCCTACTTCAGAAAAAGTAACCACGGGGGCCACGGGGAACACGGGGACGGCGGGCCGAGGGCGACCCGCCCTACACCTGCCACAGTGCCTCGCTTCCCCGAATCTGGAACGAGTCGCCGAATTGCAGGGGCGCGTGTCGTCGTCTGGATGTGGGGCGGGTCGCCCTCGGCCCGCCGTCCTGCTCCCCGGAGTTCTCTTTCCCCGCTATCTGCCAAGCGATATGCATACAGGCTCTGCGAGCGAGAGGAGTTCCGGCGGCGCATTCCCGTCTTTCACCACGGCCTCGACGTGCTTGAGGGCTGTCTTGCGGAAGAAGAACGTGTCGGTCGCCTGCGCACATCCCAGGAGCCGCTCCTCGACCGTCGCCGTCTTGTCGTCCATACGATCCAGGTGGTACGCGAGCATCGAGCGGTCGACGGCTACCATGAACAACACAACGATCAGGGTCGCTCCGATTGCGGCGACCGAACGCTTGGGCATGGGCAAGGCCAGCGCAAGCAGGGCGACGGCCACGACCAGCACGGCGGTCGTGAGCCCGAGCCAGAGGGCGAGCCGGACGCCTCCAGACAGACCCAACTTGTCCGGCTCCTGTCGCGTTGCCTCGACTTGCTCTCTGAGGTTCTCGACGGCGGGCGCATGGCTCGCCAACAGCTCATCGACAGAGACCGTCGTCAGCGGATCGTCGAGGCCGGCTTGCGTGATGAGATAGAAGACCCGAATACAGGCCATACGCTTGTGCGTGGCCGAGAGCAGCAACGGCTTCTGCCGAGACGACGCAACCAGGATGGTCCCTCCAGGCGTTCCGATGCCGCCGCCCGACCTGCTGGAGCGCCTCTTCGGATTCTGCACAGAGACGGAGTGTGAGCCGTGCAGCGAAAGGCTCTCCGGGGTGTCGGGATAGGTCTGTCCGTACATACCGGTCGCCTTCCCCCCGAATGCGGCCTCGGTCTCGGCCCACGGCTCTCGTTCGTGCAGTGGATGCTCCGAGGGGAGAACCCTCTCGATGCGCTCCACCGTGAATCCCGTCTCCACGACCGCGCCGGCGCACTCGATGGTGCCCTTGAAGAACTTCCGCTTGTCGGCGGGCCAGTTGATCTGGAACTCCTCGACGGCGAGTGGCGCCACACCCGCCGCATCGAATTCGGCGACGATGAAGTGGACGAGGTACTTGGCCTCCGCTTCGTCCAGGTCGGCCGCGCCGGCCAACGCTGCATCCACTGCCTCGGCCGGCACATGCACGCGAAGGTGCGCACTCGTCTCGCGATCCGCGTAGACGCCGTATGCCGCGGAGCGCGTCACCAAACCGACGGCCGCAAGAAGGCCCACGCCGGCCGCTGCGCACACGATGCGCAGGGCGAGCCATCGGCCCGGATGTCGCGTTGGGGCCGCTCGCCTCCGCGCGAGCACGACCCCGCCTTTCGCAAGAACCGCCCAAGCAATGAGGACTGCCACCAGGAGCAATGAAACGCCGAGCAATGAAACGCCCATCAGAATCCACCGTTTGTATTGGTTGTTTCATGTTTGTGGGAGTCGGTTTCCGAACCTGGAGTCGGCGTGTGGCGTACCGACGGTCGGCCGGTAGAGAACAGCAGCAGCAGGAAGAGGAGCGCGCCCGCGATCACGACGACGATCCAACGCCGGTCATGGCCTTGCCGCACCGGCCGGCTCACGCCCTCCTTGCGCATGTACAGGAATGCGCTCGTGACCACCGCCACGACGGCCGTAAGCGCCAGGACAGCGAAGGGAGTCCACCAGGACGTTCTCGGCTGAAGCCAGCGCTCCAGGAAGACGGTGAGCACGACGAGCCCCAAGGAGCCAAGCCCCGTGGTGCTCGAGAACTGGGTCCGCGACTGGCAGAGGGCCGTCAGCCCGAACAGCAGCGCGAACGCCGCCGTAGGATAGGTGAGCGCGCGCGCGTACCACTCGGCCCCGACCGCCGGCCCGGCTTCGGTGAAGCCGGATTCGACGATCAATCCCCACAGCGCCTGGGGCACGTTGAAACGCGTGGCCAGAAGCCCCACGCACGTCGGAATCAGCAGCAGGCCGAGCCCCAATGCGAACCGCACCAGGTAGCGCGTCAGCCGCGTCGCCGGAAGGGCGAAGGCGAACTCCTCGGTGCCCTCGAATACGTCGGCCCGGGCGAGTTGACTGCCCACCGTGGCTAGAACCAGAAAGCCCCAGGCCATGTACCAGGCCGGGTGCGTGAACGTCGACAACACCCAGGCGCCGATCACCCAGATCGCCATGCAGACCATGATGAGACGCCCGCGGGCCAACCACTCCTCGTAAAGCAAACCCCGGATGACTCGGGCCCGGATGCCCCGTCCGTCGGCGCGTGTCGCGTTGCGCCTATTCACTGCCACGCTGTCCATTGCCTTCTCCCTCAACGAATTCCTGGGCGGTCTTCGCCCCAAAGAGCTCAATAAACATGTCTTCCAGGCCGAGCGGGAAGACGTTCACGCGCGCACCCGGGATGCGGCGAACCTCGTCGAGCGCATCCTCTCGCTCGAGACGAACCACCGCCGACACAACCGGCCCTGACACCTCGCTCCGCACCGCGCCGGGCACCCTGAAGCCGGGTGGGGGAGTGTCCCCCTCAAAGACGACCTGCACGCGCTTCGTCGTGCTCTGCAGCTCGTCCAGCCGCGCCGACGTCACCAGCTTGCCCTTGTCCATGATGCCGACGTGGTCGGCGATCCGCTCGATGTCGCTGATGATGTGGGTGCTGAAGAGGATCGTGCAGCCGCCGTCGTCCACCAGCACGCTCGCCAGCTCCCCAATTAACTCGCGCCGGGCGATCGGGTCGAAGTTCGCCGCCGGCTCGTCGAGCAGGAGCACCTCGGGCCGCGCGGCCAGCGTCAGCAGCATGGCTACCTTGCGCTTCTCGCCGCCCGACATCCGGCCCACCTCGCGGTCGGGCACAAGACCGAAGTACTTGGTCAGGTGCTCCGCATACGGCTGGTCCCAAGCCGGATAGAGGTAGGCGGCGTAGCGGCACAACTCGCCGACTGTCATCCAGTCGTGCAGTTGCTGCTCCTGCGAGACGTAGGCGACGCGGGCCCGCTCGGCCGCCGACACCGTCCACATATCCATGCCCAATACACGCGCCGTGCCGGCGTTCGCACGCAGCAGGCCCATCAGCAGCCGGAGCGTCGTCGTCTTGCCCGCACCGTTGCGGCCGATCAGGCCGTAGACCATGCCGCGCTCGATCTCCAGCTCCAGCCCATCCACGGCCACCACGCCGCCCCGAAACCGCTTCCTGAGGCCTCTTGCCTCGATGGCCAGCTTACCCATCACGTTTCTCCTTGTCCGTTGGCTCTGCGATAGGGGCCGAGCGGTTCACATGTCCCAGCTCTTCCTTCACAACCCGCAAAACCAGGTTTTCGGCCGCGCCCATCTGGCCGGCCTCCACCGCGAGCTGACGGGCCTGGGGCCTCAGAGCTGCCTCCTGCCTGGCGGGAGACATCCGCCGACCCGAATCGGTCACAAACGCCCCTTTGCCTTGCTGCATTTCGATGACGCCCTCATGCTCCAGCTCCGTGTAGGCCTTGACGATTGTGGTGGGATTCACCGCCAACGACCGCGCCAGCTCGCGGATCGAAGGGACCTGGTCGCCATATCTTAGCATTCCCGACACAACGTAATACTTCATCTGATCCATGATCTGCCTGTAGACAGACACGCCCGAGCTTGGGTTGATCTGGAAGTGAAGCATCAAGGTCCCCTGTTCCAGTCTTCGGCTGTATCATATCACCCATACAGCAGAAGTCAAGCAGAAAACCGCCTCTTTCGGTTTTCTTCGTTCTTCCAGACACGGCCAGAGCACTTCGGATTCGAACCACAGGGGCGCGCGCAACACAGGGAACACGGGGCGTCAACGGAAGTGTACGTTCTCGGTGCTCTCCGTGCCCTCCGTGGTTAGTTCTCTTCTGCCAGCCAGCGGTCCAGCTTCTTGCGGAAGTCGGGGACCTCGTCCGCCGTGGTCTGGGTACGGATGTACTCGTTGAGCGGGATGCCCTGGTCGGCGGCGTTCTTGACGTCGGCCTCGAAGTTCGCCAAAAAATCAGCGAAGTGGCCGGCGAAGCCGGTGCCCTCGGCCAGCTTGCAGCGCTCGCGGATTTCTTGCGCGAACTCGTCGTCAAGCAGGCCGCGGACGCCGACGACCCACCGCTGGGCGCCGAGCGGCTTGTAGAATATGAACCCGGTAAAGACCTCCTCGTACTTGAGCGCTGCGATCGCGGGGTCGAACGGGAAGAAGTCGAAGGAATCCGCGCCGAAGGGCGTGCCCTTCAAATCGAATCCGAGCGCCGGATTCCCGACGACCTCGAACGCGGCATCCCACTTGCCGTCCTGGATCAGGTCCGACTTCACCGTGAAGTCGGTCTCGGCGCTCACCGGCCGGACCGTGTTGAGCAGCACGTTGGCGACCTTGCCGGGGTATGCCTCGAACAGGTAGCGTGTCGCGTTGTTGGCGAGCTCGCCGTCCTTGTTCTTTACGGGCGCGAACGCGTGCCGGTAGTTGAGAATGACCAGGCACTTGCCCAAAGAGCCTTCCTCGATGAGCCGGTTCCGCTCCGTGACGATCCGGTACGCCATCAGCACGTCGCGGTTCCACACCAGCTTCCGCCAGCCCTCGTCGAGCTTCTCCTTCGTCATGTCATCCCAGCACAACGGAATGTCACTGAGATAGAGCTCGACCTTCTTGCCGTCTGGAAGCTCCTGGTTCAGCGCGTAGAGCTTTCTGAGGTAGTCGAAGAAGTTCTGATTCCCCCATAGAGGCCAGAAACTCATATTCCGCATGAGGCCGATGAGCCGCCCGTGCAACTCCTCGTCCGTCAGATCGGCCGACGCCATAATCTCGTCGAGCTGCGGCTGCATCGACGACGCGCCGTACTCGCAGAAGACAACACCGACGCTATCAATGAATCGCTCGTCGCTCGTGATCTCCCCAAAAAACTCCCACTGCGTCACTTCCGGATGCGACCGCTCGCACACCACCACCACATCATATTCCTCAAACAGCGCGAGCACATACTCGACCGCCCCCGTCTCCTGCCTCCCCACGAACGACACATACGGCTCGATCGCCTCGCCGTACGCACACAGCGCGGGGTAGGCGACCGCCTGCTGCTCCGTGGCCGGCCCAGTCGACTCGGCATCGATTGTCTCGACAACCTCCTCGTCCCGCGAGGAAGCCTCCTCACCGGCCTGACAGCCGACGCTGCCGATCGCGAGCGCGACGACAATCAGCCAATACACCCACACTGCGTGCCCCCGCACACCGCTCCGCATCCGCCTAGCTCCTCCGATCATCAGCCCGTTGACCTCGCGCTGCTCATTGCCCGCAGTCCATATCCTGCCATGAGATTCCTGTCAACGCTCCCATCGCATCCAAGCGAGTATAACCACCGGTTTGAGGGCCTGTTGAAGAACCCGTTCTATGGAAGCCCTTCAGGCTAGGGTTCTTTCCAATGTGGTTCGATGACCCAGGGCGCTGCCCTGGGCTGAGCTATGAAGCCCCTTCGGGGCATCCATCGTCAGGACGGCGCCTGCTCTTCTCAACAGGCCCTTCAGTTGGTCGGGCGGATGATTCCTGTAGCTCCATTTCTCAGAGCGTTTCAGCATAGCCGATTGCCCCAACGGGGCTTCATAGAATAGCCCAGGGTAGAACCCTGGGTTTGGGACCCCAAGAAAGAGAGCCTTAGCCTGAAAGGCTTCCATAGAACGCCCTTTCAGTAGATTCCCTCGGCTGATGGCTGAAGCCGGCAATGGCGAGCATTGTGCCGCGCATGCCGTTCAGCTAGAATCCGCATACCTGAAGCCGATGCACCCGTCGGCATGTCTTGGAGACGTCCGCCGTGGCTGAGGAACAACGCATCTTCGTCGGCCGGAAAGCCGAACTCAAACGCTTCGACGAGATCCTCCGCGACCGCGCCGGCCAAGCCATCCTCGTCGTTGGAGAGCGAGATCCAGGGACTCGTTACCGCTCGCCGAGAGCGGAAGCCTCCGCAAACGATCGAAGGCATCCATCGTGACCGTGTCAGGATTCATACAAGGCATTCTCGACTGGATCATCAAGAACGCACACGTCCTCTTCAGCGGCCTTTTTGTCGCCCTCCTTGGATGGCTCGGTGCGCTTTTCTTGCGCAAGAGGCAGCGTGCCGGTCGAGACGCCAGGATCAAGGTGAGCCGAGTCCGCTACGCGCGCGACGTCACGATGACCATAGACCAGAGCCAGAGGACGGGCCTCAATGGCGAAGAAGCCGCCGAAATCACGGAGCGCGCACTCACTGCGCAGGGCGCAGCGTACGCTGATCTGGCCGATCAACTGGTCCGTTCCGCGCAGTCTGAGCGCAAGGTCAAGGACCAGGAGATCGGAAGGCTTCATGAAGAGATAGGCCAACTCAAGGAGGAGCTTGCGAATGCGCTCGGACGAGCGGCTGAGGCCGAGTCTCGAGGCGACGTGGCCGGGGCGCGGGGCATCATCGAGGAGGTGCGGAGGACCCGCGACCTTGGCCGCCTGCTCGCAGTTCTGCAAGACGATCGCGATTTGCGCAAGGACCACCTTATCAAACGCGACTATGAGATCGCGGCCGTCGCCTAC
>CAZCQN010000028.1:0-4536 GCA_964500825.1 uncultured Verrucomicrobiota bacterium
TTTGTGGCGTTGCGGGTGTCGAAGACGGCGGGGGCGTGCTCGATGATGGCGGCGTAGTCGAAGCCGGCGTGGTCGGTGATGATGACGGCGAGGTCGCAGGCGACGAGGCGTTTCGGCGTCAGCTCGATGGCGGTGAGGTCGAGGCCCTCCTCGTCGATGACGGGGACGTGGGGGTCAGCGTACTCGACGACGGCGCCCTTGGCCCGAAGGCCCTTGATGATCTCGATCGCGGGCGATTCGCGCGTGTCGCTCACGTCGCGCTTGTAGGCGACGCCGAGCACGAGGACCGTGGAGCCGTTGAGGGGCTTGGCGCGCTCGTTGAGGATATCGGCGGCGCGCTGGACGATGTGGGCGGGCATCGACGCGTTGATCTCGGAGGCGAGCTCGATGAACTTCGGGTTGAACCTGGCGAGTTTCGCTTTCCACGACAGGTAGAGCGGGTCGATGGGGATGCAGTGGCCGCCGAGGCCGGGGCCGGGATAGAACGGGATGAAGCCGAACGGCTTGGTCGCGGCGCCGGCGATCACCTCCCACACGTCGATCTGCATCGCGTGGCACATGAGCGCGATCTCGTTGATCAGGCCGATGTTGACGCTCCGGAACGTGTTCTCGAGCAGTTTTACCGTTTCAGCCACGCGCGCCGACGAGACGGGGACGACCTGGACGATGGCCTTCTCGTAGAGCTTCGCGGCGACCGCCGTGCAGGCCGGCGTGATGCCGCCGACGACTTTCGGGATCCGGCCTGTCGGGAACTCGGCGTTGCCGGGATCGACCCGCTCGGGCGAAAAGCAGAGGAAGAAGTCTTTGCCCGCTTCGCGGCCGCCGTCGGTGAGCATCGGGAGGATCACCTCTTCGCACGTGCCGGGGTAGGTCGTGCTCTCGAGCACGACGAGGCGGCAGTTCCAGCCGTGCTCGACGATCTCGTTGCACGCGCCGACGATGTACGAGATGTCCGGGTCCTTCGTCTTGCGCAGCGGGGTGGGCACGCAGATGATGGCGACGTCGCACTCGCCGAGCCGGCTGAAGTCGGTCGTCGCCGAGAGCGTGCCGGCCTCGACGAGGCGGCGGATCTCGTCGTCGGCCACGTCGCCGATGTACGACTCGCCGCGCCCGATTGCCTCGGTTTTGTGGAGCTTGACGTCGAACCCGATGACGGGAAACCCGGCCTTGGCGAACTCGACGGCAAGCGGCAACCCGACGTAGCCGATGCCGATGATGCCGAGCCGCGCGGCGCGCGACTCGATCTTCTTCTCGAGCTCAGTGCGAACGCTCATCGGCGTGCTCCGTGACGTGTTAGCGTCCGATGCTCTCGTAGACGAAGCCGAGCGCTTTCATCTGGGCCGGGTCGAAGATGTTCCGCCCGTCGATGATGATCGGCTGCGCGAGCAGCTCGCGGACGCGCTCGAGGTCGAGCTCGCGGAACTCGTCCCATTCGGTGACGATCACGAGCGCGTCCGCGCCGTGGGCGGCCTCGTACGGGTCCTTGCAGAACGTGACGCCCTCGTCGAGGATTTTCTGGGCGTTCGGCACGGCGACCGGATCGTACGCGCGGACCTTGGCGCCATCGTGGACGAGCGCCTGGATGATGTCGATCGACGGGGCGTTGCGCATGTCGTCGGTGTTCGGCTTGAACGCGAGGCCGAGCACGCCGATCGTCTTGTCGCCGACGACCCAGAGCGTCTGCTCGATCTTCTTGACGAAGCGGGTTCGCTGGTGCGCGTTCACGGCCTGGACCGCCTTGAGGATCGTGAAGTCGTAGCCGAAGTCCTCGGCGATGTGGATGAAGGCCGAGACGTCCTTGGGGAAGCACGAGCCGCCGTAGCCGATGCCGGCGTGCAGGAACTCGCGGCCGATGCGCTTGTCGAGGCTCATCCCCTCGACGACCTCGTCGATCTTGGCGCCGGCGGCTTCGCAGATCGCGGCGATCGAGTTGATGAACGAGATCTTCATCGCGAGGAACGAGTTGCACGCGTGCTTGATGATCTCGGCGCTCTCGATGTCGGTGACGATGATCGGCGCGCCGAACGGCTCGTAGAGCTCGCGCATGGCCGTGGCGGCCCGTTCGCTCGTGACGCCGACGACGATGCGGTCCGGGTGCATGGCGTCGGCGACGGCGCTGCCCTCACGCAGGAACTCGGGGTTGGAGACGATGTCGAACTCGAGGTTTTTCTTGTTGTGGCGCTTGACGGTCTCGCGTACTTTCTCGCCGGTGTGCACGGGCACGGTGCTCTTGTCGACGAGGATCCGGTAGCCGCCCATCGCCTGGGCCACGTTGCGGGCGGCGAGGTCGACGTAGCGCAGGTCGGCCTGGCCGTTCGGCTTTGGCGGCGTGTTGACGCAGATGAAGATGATGTCCGAGCGCCTGACGCACTCGTCGGTTTCGGTGCCGAAGGCGAGGCGGCCCTCGGCCATGTTTTTCGCGATGAGCTCAGCGAGGCCGGGCTCGTAGATGGGCACCTGTCCACGGCGGAGCATGTCGATCTTGGCCGTGTTGCTGTCGATGCCGTAGACCTCGTGGCCAACCTCGGCCAGGCAGGTGCCGGTCACGAGGCCGACGTAGCCGACGCCGATGATGCCGACTCGTTTGCCCATAGCGTGTGCGTCCCCTTGCCGCTCGTGCGCCGGTGTTTCTCGTGTGGGAAGAAAGCCGGGCGCCGTGCGCGGCACCCGGCATGCTTATTGCCGTTATCAGTTCGGGCCGGTTCCGCAGGTTCTACTGGCTTGCCCGGATCCCCATCTCCGGATACGCTTTGAGGTGGAACATCACCCAGACCTGGTCGTCGTCGTCGAGGTTGCGGTACGCCAACGTGACGACCCAGGTGCGCATATCGTGCGACAGGGCGATCTCGCCCTCCTCGAGGTCGTCGGTCTCAATGTTGTGCCGCAGGTAGGTCTCGAGCCACCACAGCTCGGTGAGCTTCTGGTAGTAGTGGTGCGCGATCAGGTGCGCATCGTCCTCCTGGCGGTACAGGTACTCGAGGCTGTGGAGCCAGACGTCCTCGTCGAAGACGGTCACTTGCGTGCCGACCTCGCTCAGGTCCGTGTCGTCGACGTCCCAGGCGACCTCGATGTCGATCCAGAACGAGCGGCTCGGGCGGATCTCGATGTCGTGGTGCAGGTCGCCCCAGGCCTCGCCCTCGTCGTTGTCCTCGGGGTAGTAGTCGATGAACGTGTCGAAGTCCACCAGGTCCCACACGCCGCCGTAGCGCTTGGTCTGAAGCTTGTTGCGCACGCCGAGCCGGAACCGGTTCTCCTCGTCGAGCTCGTCGATCCGGTCGAACTGCAGGAGCGCGTCGGGCCGCTCGCTCACCTCGGGCGTGTAGAGGTAGGCGAGCCGGGGCTCGACGACGTGGCGCAGGCCGTGGATGTTGCGCGCCGGTTTCTCGACGTCCCAGACGCGGTAGATCTTGGTGAAGAACTCGAGCTCGGTCGAGACGATCCCGCGGAACAGCTCGTCCTCGTCGACGGCCTCGGTGTAGTAGGTGCCGCGCAGGCCGAGGCGCGGCACGATCGTGAGCCACCCGAAGTACTTCTTCGGATACGACAGCTCGTGGAAGCTGTCGGCGCGGGCCGAGTCGTAGTCCTCGAGCGCCGAGCCCTCGTCGTCGACGGCGTCGCGCGCGTAGCGGCGTTCGAGCCAGGCGACGCTCGAGACGCCCTCGTAATAGAACGGCGAGCGGCCGATGCGCTGCTGGGGGAACTCGATCGAGATCTCGGGCATGCGCTCGACGACTTCGTAGAAGTCGTTGAGCCGCTTGCGCGCGTCGATGTTGATCATGAAGTGCGGGTCGTAGCGCTGGAAGTGGAGGAAGCTGCGCGGCTGGACCTCGTTCTCGAAGTCGCGCCGGAAGAAGTCCTCGAGCATGTCGGCGTCGCTCAGCTTGTGCAGCTCGAGCCAGCCGTCCCACCGCTGGCCGAGCGGCTGGCGGTGGCGGTAGCCGAAGCGCCAGCGTTCGTCCTCGTCGCGCTGTCCGCTCCGGTCGTCGGCGTAGTAGGTGAGCAAGTCGCCCTCGCCACCGTTGGGCGTCGGCACGGTCAGGTCGAAGCCGGTCGCCCATTCCTGCTCCTGGCGGTAGTCGACGTGGAGCGATGCCCGCGCCTGCTTGATCATGAAGTTGTAGGCGGTCAGCAGGAACACCCCCCAATCGCCCGTGCGGCCGGCGCGGAACGTGAGCGGCGAGCGTTTGTCGTCGAGGCGCTGGACGTACTTGGGCCAGTACATGATCGGCACCCGCCCCGCGTAGACCACGGCGTTGTAGGCGACGACCTTGATGCCGGGGTAGATCACGATCGTCTTCGACTTGATGCGCCAGTTGGGCCGGATGTAGTCGTCGGTCGTGACGTAGCCGTTGTGGACGCGGTACTCGTCGGCGCTGATCCGGTAGATCTTCTCGCCCCAGGCGAACCACGGGTCGGACGCGGACATCGTAAAGGCCGCCACGCCTCGGCCGCTGTCGAGGTCGTAGCGTAGGCGCACGCAGGTGACGAAGAGCTCGGTGCCGACGCGCAGCACGACGTTGCCCTCGGCCTCGGCGA
>CAZCQN010000028.1:4636-25133 GCA_964500825.1 uncultured Verrucomicrobiota bacterium
TACGGCTGGAGCGCCTCGGGCACGCGCACGCGGCCGTCAGGCTCCTGGTTCGACTCGAGCAGCGACGCGAGCAGCCGGGAGGTCGCCAGCCCGCTGCCGTTGAGCGTATGCACGTACCGGTTCTTGCCGGTCGCCGCCGTCTTGTAGCGGATGTTGCCGCGGACAGCCTGGTAGCTGCGGCAGTTGCTGCACGACGACACCTCGTAGTAGCGCCCCTGCGCCGGCAGCCACACCTCGACGTCGATCGTCTTGGCTGCTTGCTGTGCCATATCGGAGGTGACCAGCAGCGTCGTGCGGAAGTGCAGCCCCAGCCGCCGCACGACGTCCTCGGCGTCCGCCACGAGCCCCTCAAGCAGGGTAGCGCCTTGTTCCGGCGTGCAAAAGCAGTACATCTCAATCTTGTTGAATTGATGCACGCGGATCAAGCCCTTTTCGTCGGCGCCGTAGGTGCCCGCCTCGCGTCGGAAACACGGCGTGTAGGCGGCGTACCTGAGCGGCAGCGCCTCCTCGGGCAGGATCTCGTCGCGGTGCAGGCTGGTCAGCGCCGCCTCGCTCGTCGGCAGCAGGTAGAGCGCGTCGTCGCGGCACCGGTACAGGTCGTCTTCGAACTTCGGCAGTTGGCCGGTGGCGAACATGGTCGCCTCGTTCACCAGCAGCGGCGGCAGCACGGGCGTGTAGCCGTGCTCGCGCACCTGCACGTCCCACATGAACGTGATGAGGGCCCACTCGAGCTGCGCGCCAAGCCCGATGTACATCGGGAACCGCGTCTGGGCCATCCGGGCCGCGCGCGGGAAATCGAGCAGGCCGAGCGCGTCGGACAGCTCGAGGTGGCCGCGCGGCGTGAAGTCGAAATCGGGCTTGGAGGCGTGCTCGCGCAGCACGGGTTTGTCGTCGGCATTCTGGCTGGCGGGCACGTCGTGGTCGGGCACGTTGGGCACCTGCGCGAGCAGCTCGTTGAGCGCGGTCTCGGCCTGGCGCGCCTCGCGGCGCAGCTTGGCCACCTCGTCGCTCAGCGTTCGGAGGCGCGCCTGGGCGGCGCTCGTGTCGCGGCCCGTGCGCTTGAGCGCGCCGATCTCCTTCGACGCGGCGTTCAGCCTGGTTTGTTTCGCCTGCGTTTCCTGGAGCAGGCGGCGCCACGCGGCGTCGGCCTCGACGATGGGCGCGATAACGAACCCGGGCTCACGTCGGCGCAGGGCCGCCTCGATCGCGTCGGGGTCGTCTCGAATCGCTCTCAGCTCAAGCATCGGTCACTGCTCACTCCGGGGGCTGTTCAGGCTCCGGCTGCTCGGGTTCTGCCGGTTCGGGCCAGGGCTGGTCGATCGCGTCGAGCACGTGCTGGAAGCGCGCGTCGTCGTGCAGCTCGGTCAGGTAGACGTCGTGTCGGAGTCTCGCCGCGCTGAAGTAGCCGGCTTTGGCGCAGTCGACCAGCAGCGGGAAGGCCTTGTCGTGGTCTCCGACGAACACGTAGGCCCGGGCGAGTGCAGAGGTGGTGAACGTGATGTCGGGGTTCTGCTGCCGGATGCGCTCGAGCCCGCCCAGGCCGCGGGTCCTCTCGCCCCGGTAGACGAGGTCCTCGGCCTCGTGCACCTGCTGGCGCAGGGCGATGCGGTAGCGGACGTCGCGCAGCAGTTCGGGGTAGGCAGGATCGTCACGAAGCGACCGCAGGTTCCGGTCGGTTTCGAGCAGGTGTGACGGCACGAGGTCGGTCTCGGCGACGCGGCGGATCCACCAGATCGCCTCGCGCGGCCGGCCCGCGATCGCGAGCGCCTCGGCCATCTTGAGCTGAAACTGGGGGAAGTTCGGCTCGGCCCGGCAGTAGGCCTCGAGCTGCTCGAGCCCTTCCTCGGTGCGCCCGGTCTGGACGAGGGCGAGCGCCCTGAGCGCTCGCGGCTGCATCTTGCGGGGCGCCGCGAGGAGGTACTCCTCGACCCGTCTGAGATACGCCCTGTGGTCGCCTTCTTCGTAGAAGATCAGCGCGTCGGCCATGATCCCGTCCGCGTCGTGGGGCGCGAGTCGCCGGAACTTGTCGAGCTCCTCGCGGGCGCGTTTGAACTCGCCCTTCATGGCGAGGAGGCGCGCTTCGTCCAGCAGCAGGTCAACCGCTTTTGGCGCCAGGGTCTTGCACTCACGCAGGGCGTTGAGTGCTGTGTCGTAATCGCCGGCCGCGTTGCTGATGACCACGCGGAGCCTGAGCAGCCCAGGGCGCGTTCGCTCGATCACGTCCCGGAGCGTTTTGGCCTCGGCCAGGTGCCAGCCGCTGAGCGCCCCGTAGACCGCTTCGAACTGCCCGAGCACGTCGAACGACTCGTCGATCAGCTCGGACGATTCAGCCACGTAGCCGTTGGCGATGTAGGCGGCGATCAGGTCGTTGCGCAGTTGCATGTAGGGCGGCATTCCGCGTTCGGCGTCGGAGAGGGTCTCGAACGCGCGTTTGAAGTAGTAGAGGGCTTTTGCCTGCTCCTGCTGGCTGGCGAAGAGCCGGCCGAGCTCATGCCAATCGGCGGCGTCGTATTCCGAGTAGTGCTCGTGGATGTAGAGCTGGCGGATCGCCTCGTTGAGGCGGCCCTTGCGCCGCTCGAGTTGGGCCAGGATCACACGTGGGCGGTGTGCTTGGTTCGGGGCGATCGAGTACTCGGTGAGCTCGGGCCGCGACTCGAGTGCGCGGCGCAAAGCTGCCTCGGCCTCGTCGGGGAGCTGCGGCTCGATCTCCATGTACATGATGCCGAGGTGGAGTTGCGGCTCGGCGTAGTCGGGCCGGAGCGCGACGGCCTTCTCGAACGCCGCGCGCCCGCGCTCGGGCTTGCGCAGGTGGTAGGTCAGGAGCCGGCCGATCTGGTAGTAGGCCTCGGCTCGTTCGTAGGCGGTCTCGGGTGCTTCGCCGACCAGTTCGATGTAGTGCTCATAGGCCTCGACCGCGTCGGTGTAGCGGCTCTTCTCGGTGAGGCGCGCGGCGCGCTTGAGGACGGCGAGCTTGTTCTCGCCCCCGGAGACGGCGAGCAGGACGACGCAGCCGCACGTCACTGCGATAAGCCCTGCAACCAGCACGCGACGCACGCTCGTCCCTCCGGATGCACTACCCGATCCTCTTGAACGCCACACGGTAGCAGGGAGCCACACCCCTGTAAAGGCGTCTTTCGGGGGCGCGCTCGTGCGCGCCCCCGAAAGACGCCGAACAAGTGCTGCGCACTTGTTCCGCGTCAGTCTGTGTGCGGAAGAACTCACCGCAGAGCGCGCGGAGCGCGCAAAGTCAGACTCTCTCTGCGTGCTCCGCGCGCTCTGCGGTGAAATCCAGTGTCAGCCATCAACTGAGGCCGGGAAGATCTTGCCGGGGTTGAGCAGGCCCTTTGGATCGAACAGGCGCTTGAGCTGGCGCATGAGCTCGATCTCTCTGGGGCCGCACTCGAGGTGCAGGTAGGCCGACTTCGTGTTGCCGATGCCGTGCTCGCCCGTGAGCGTGCCGCCGAGCTCGATGACGGCGCGGAAGATCGCCTCGACGGCCCGCTCGGCCCGCTCGAGCGTCGCCGGCTCGCTGTCGGCGAGCAAGACGTTGACGTGCACGTTGCCCTCGCCGGCGTGGCCGAACTTGGCGATCGTGAACCCGGCGCGCTCACCGATCTCGTCGATGCGGCGGAAACTGTCGAGCAGCCGGCTGCGCGGCACGCAGACGTCCTCGTTGATCTTCCTGGCGCAGATCGCGTAGACCGGAACGCCGCGCTCGTAGGCCAGCTTCATGACGGCGGAGACCTCCTCGGCGGTCTTGGGCGTGACCACCGCGTCCGGCATCGCCTGCTGCCGGGTCGCGTCATAGGCGTAGCAGGTGAGGGTTTCGGGGTCGGTCCGGCAGCGGTCCGGGGTGACGATCCGGCGGAGGGCGGCGATGGCTTTCTTGTCTACCGGCATCGGGGCGGTGTCCCGGAGTTGTTGGGCCTCAGGCGGTTGAAGCTACCAGGCGCTGTCGGCTTGCGGCGGTTGCCGGCTTCGCGGCGTGCGGCCGGAATGAACCCGTATGTCCCTCACGCCGTCCAACACAGCGTGCCGGCCTGCTCGGAGCAGGTTCGCCCGCCACAGGCGGGGGCTCGACAAAACTGTTGCACGGGCCTGACGGATTTCACACAATTCTGGCGGACGCGGGAGCAGGGTACAAGGAGATTCTCGATGGGGCTTAGCCACAAAGCGGTCATCTTCCTGGCATGCCTTGTCTGTGCCGTCCTGGCCTTCCCTGGGGCGAGTGCTTCTTCCGAGCCGGAGGCGCGTGTCGTGTACATCGTGCCCGACCTCGGCACGTACTTGTATGCTATCAGCTTGTGGGACAACGAGGTCCGGTTCCCCATCTTCCTGGGCGAGGGTCGGTTCCTCGACATCTTTCTGAAGGGGTATCCGGGCGCCGAACTCAAGCGGCTCGAGCACAAGGAGGTCGGCACGGTCAAGCAGAAGCTCGTGTACCGGGCGCTGTATGCCGCCTGGGGTCCGGAGACGCTTGACGATGCACCGTCCAAGGTGTCGCGTGACGATCTGAAGGCCCGGCTCGAAGCCCTCGGCGTTGTCCCCCAGGGGATTGTGGTCACCAGCCTCCGCGACGCCGAGTTCGCCGGCGGGCTCGCCCTGGCGGCCGGGCACAAGCAGCCGCTCGTGTTCCACAG
Organism: uncultured Verrucomicrobiota bacterium; assembly: GCA_964500825.1. Classification (GTDB taxonomy): domain Bacteria; phylum Auribacterota; class JABMQX01; order JAFGEW01; family JAFGEW01; genus CAYUZG01. Next base: position 9,277 of record CAZCQN010000028.1, read on the forward strand.
GTCCCGGCTCAAGCGCTCGCTGGAGCTGGGAGCGTCGAAGAACTCCGCCCCGGAGTTGACCAAGGAGAGCCTCCGCAAGCAGTTCCTTAAGGAGGTCAAGGAGTGGGGGTACCCGTACGAAGGGCTGGGCGAGGGGATCGATTACATCACCCTCGCGCTCAGCGTGCGGCACACCTATCGCCTTCAACGTGCCAACTTGCCCAAGGACCCCGCATGGGGCTATTCGATGACCGACTCGATCGGCCGGCTGACGGCGTCCGGCCTCGTCGAGGTGGAGAAGCCGGGCGGGCCCAAGAAGGGCGAACCGGCCGTGTACGCCTATTGCGGACTGCTCATCGAGGCCGCCCCGCAGATGGCCCTGTACCAGGCGATGGCCAGCCTGTTCGCCGAGACGCCGAGGGCCCTCTACTACCACATGTGGGGTCGGATTCACGGGCTCGAGGGGGTCAAGGGGTATCAGGTGCTCAGGACGAAGGTGAACACGGTCAACCGGGATCGGCGCGAGGCCCCACGCGTGAGTCTTGAGCAGTGGAACCGCCTGATGGGCGGTGGCCATGGCTTCGGATTCATCCACGTGGCGGCGACCGGGACAGCGTATGTGTGGTCAGGTACCCATGTCGAGGACATCCCCGAAGGGCGGCCGTGCGCCGTCTATTTCGCCCAAAGCGGGTCGGCGGGCAACCCGGCCCTGACCGATACGATCGCCGGGCGGTGGCTGCTCAACGGCGCGTACGTCTACTACGGCGCCGCCTCGGAACCGTATGCGCCGTCGTTCAACGCGGCGCAGACTGTGGCCCAGACGCTGGTGGCCGGCGGCACGTACGGCGAAGCGTTCCAGCGCAAGGACACGCTGCCCGAGCCGTTCCGCAGACCGTGGCGGCTTGTCTACGTGGGCGATCCCCTGGCGCGGCCGCGGTTCGTCGAGGACCCGGACGAGCCGGAGTGGTCGCGCACGTGGCGCCGGGCGGTAGCCCACCTGCGGCAGGCCGACTACCGAGAGGCCGTCACGCTGATGGAGCCGCTTGTGGGCGAGGTGCCTGCGGGCCGGGCCGACGAGTTGTGGCGCGACCTGCTGCGGGCGTACGAGCTGACAATCGGCATCGGCACGCTTGACGTGCCGGACCCGAAGCGGTTCTTTCCGCCCGCGTTCATTGACGGATGGATGCTGCCGGCTGACGTGGCCCAGTACCGGCCCGAGCTCGGCTGGCGCGCGCGCCTGCACCTGCGGTTGGTCAAGGACGGCGACGTGAGCGACCTGTTGGCTTCGCGTCTCAAGCTCGAGGGCTTGGCGGACGCGCTCAAGGCCCGCCTCGAAGACGAGATCGAGGCACTGGAGGCGTCGGCGGCCTTCGCCAAGATGTGGCTCGTGATCGGGCCGCTCGAGTGGACCGAGCCGGGCCGGCTCCCCACCGAGTTCCCGGACGAAGTGCCCGGCAAGGGCGAGCCGTTTCCCGGGCTCGACGGCCCGGTCCGGTGGGGCTCGAAGCTGGTCGATGCCGAGACGCTTCTGCTCGGGCTCGACGCGCCGCGCTCGCCGGCCGACGCGCTCTACCTCGGGGTCACATTCGTCCAGGTGCCTGCAAGCACGGCGTGCGAGGCCCGGCTCAAGCTGGTCGGCTCGGCCGCCGGTGCGGAGCCGCCGCCGGTGGTCTGGGTCAACAGGGAGTTGGCCGAGCGCGAGGCGGACTCGGGTGTTCGACGAATCACCCTGAGGCCGGGCTTGAACGAGGTCGTTGTGCGGCTCGGGGCGGCCCGTGACGTGCGCGGGTCGATCACGGTTGGGATGAGTTTGACGGACCCACATGGGAAGCGGTCGAGGGCATTCAGCTACGTTGACTTGATCAAGCTGATGAGGAGTCGCGGCGCACCGCCTAGGGGGCAGTGATGGACAGGCTGGCGTACAGGCTGATGAGGACGCAGAGGGGAGGACCACGGGCCATGGTGACCGCGAAGCGCTACGCACTGGGCATCGACTTCGGGACCGAGTCGGCCCGCGCCCTGCTCGTCGACGTGACCAACGGCGAGGAGGTTGCCTCGGCCGTGCACGTCTACAAGCGCGGCGTGATCGACGAGCGGCCCCCGGGCGGGCCGAAGCTCGAGCACGATTGGGCCCTCCAGGACCCGGCCGATTACCTCGACGCGCTCAAGAAAGCGCCGCGCGCGGCGATGCGCAAGGGGCGCATCAAGGCCGACGAGGTCATCGGCGTGGGCATCGACTTCACCTCGTGCACGATGATGCCGATCGACGCCAAAGGCAACCCGCTGTGCTTGGACAAGCGGTGGCGCAAGAACCCGCACTCGTGGGCCAAGCTCTGGAAGCACCACGCGGCGCAGCCCGAGGCGGACCTGATCAACGCCACCGCGCGCAAGCGCAACGAGAAGTGGCTCGCGCGCTACGGCGGCAAGATCAGCTCGGAATGGTTTTTCCCGAAGGCGCTGCAGATCCTGCACGAGGCGCCGGCCATCTACCGGGCCTGCGACCGGCTCATCGAGGGGGCCGACTGGATCGTCCTTGTGCTGACGGGCCAGGAGCGGCGCAACGCCTGCACGGCCGGCTACAAGGCGATCTGGGACAAGGACGAGGGCTTCCCGTCCGAGGCGTACTTCGAGGCGCTGCACCCGGCGTTCAAGCACGTGGTCGACACCAAGATGTCGCGCGACATCTACCCGCAGGGCACCCGCGCGGGCGAGATCACCGAGGAGGCGGCCCAGCTCACGGGCCTCGCGCCGGGCACGGCCGTGGCGGTGGGCAACGTCGATGCGCACGTGGCGGTGCCGGCCGCCACGATCACGGGCGAGGGCAAGATGCTCATGATTATGGGCACGAGCCTGTGCCACATGGTGCTCGCCAAGCGCAAGCAGTCAGTCGAGGGCTACTGCGGCTACGTCAACGAGGGGATCGTGCCCAGCTTCTTCGGCTACGAGGGCGGCCAGACGGCCGTCGGCGACATCTACGCGTGGTTCGTGGAGAACTGCGTGCCCGAGGCGACCGTGAAGGAAGCCCGGTCGCGCCGGCTCGGCCTGCACGAGCTGCTGGCACGCAAGGCAGCCAAGCTCAAGCCAGGCGAGAGCGGGTTGTTGGCGCTCGATTGGTGGAACGGCAACCGGTCGGTCCTCGTCGATGCCGACCTGACCGGCCTGCTTATGGGGATGACGCTCGTGACGAAGCCGGAAGAAATCTACCGGGCCCTGATCGAGGCGACCGCGTTCGGCACCAACATCATCATCAACCAGGCGGTCAAGGCCGGCGTCGAGGTCAAGGAGCTCTACGCCTGCGGCGGGCTGACGAAGAACCCGTTCGTGATGCAGATCTTCGCCGACGTGACGAACCGGCCGATCAAGCTCGCCCGCAGCGAGCAGGCCTCGGCGCTCGGCTCGGCCATGTTCGGGGCCGTGGCGGCCGGCCGGCATGCCGGCGGGTACGAGACGATCGTCGACGCGGCCCGGTACATGGCCGGCGTCAAGGATGAGCACTACGAGCCCAACCCCGAGAATAACAGGCTGTACCGAAGGCTGTTCAAGGTCTACGAGCGGATGCACAACTTGCTGGGCCGCGACGCCGAGAGCGCGATGAAGAAGCTCAAGGCGCTCAAGGCGGAGGCGATCAGGCCTCCTGCGAAGCCCGTGGCGGCCCAGAAGCCCGTGGCGGCCAAGAAGCCGGAGGCGGCCAAGAAGCCGGCGGCCGCCCCTTCGAGGAAACCGCCGGCCAAGGTCGCAGCGTTGAAGAAGAAACCGGCGGCCAAGAAGAAGGCGGCCAAGAAGGCGGCCAAGAAGGCGGCCAAGAAGAAGCCAGCCAAGAAGACGGCGAAGAAGAAGTCGCCGGGCAAGAAGCCGGGCAAGAAGCCGGGCAAGAAGCCGGGCAAGAAGGCCAGGCGGCGTTGACTCGGCTTGCTGGTCCTGTGACCAGACGGTCGCAGGTTGCGGACGGCGCAGAAAGGCACTCGAGATGGTGGGGCAAGAGCAAGGCGGCGGTCGGGCGCCGCGCTACGACGTAAGCATCATCCGGCCTGAGCTCCGGGCCGAGCGCTTCAAGCTCCGGGGCGAGGGGATGCCGAGGGAGCGCCTCAAGAAGATCAAGAAGGCGCTGCGCACGCTGCACACCCTCGAGACGATGGCGGTCAACATCTACAAGTTCCAGCTCACGCGGAAGCGGACGGACCTCAACAGGCAGCTCGTCACGGCGATGTGCAATGAGATGACCCACCTGCAGGACGTCCAGGTCAAGCTCTACGAGTACGGCTGGACGCCGAGCCGGTTTCGGTGGGCCTACTGGATCGTCGGCTGGGTCTTCGGCTTCTTCTCCCGGCTGTTGGGGGTGACGCGGATCCTCAGGACGGGGATCTGGGCCGAGTCGAAGGCCGTCGACCACTACGCCGAGCTGATCGAGACGGTCGACTGGGACGACGAGACGCGCCGGATCGTCGAGAAGAACCAGGCTGACGAGGGCGGCCACATCAACCGCTGGCGCACGCTGCTCGAGGCGCGCCGGGCCGGCAAGGCGGCATGATCGTTTCTGGGTGTTCAGCTTGCCTACCTCATCATGAGCGTGGCACTGGTCAGCACAGGCGCTGACCTCGAAACCGCTTGACTTCGACCCGACTGCCGCCTACCTTAGCGCGCTGGAGATAGGGGCCGAATGTGCAGTTTCGGGGAGGCCCCAGGGAACGTCATGATCCGCAACAAGGCCCAGATTCTCGACTACCTCGTCAGGAAGCTCAAGAGCAGTTGCCCGGACGTCGAAGAGGCTGCGCTGATCACGGACGAGGGGCTGGTGCTCGTGTGCACGTCGGACAACGGCGAGCAGAAGGACCGGTTCTCGGCGTTGGCGGCGGCCGCGATGCGGCACGCGTCGCGCTCGGCCGAGAACCTCGATCTGGGCGAGACGAGCTTCGTGATCGTGGCCGGCCAGAACGGCAACCTGTACATGAAGTGGATCGACAAGCGAAGCTTCCTGGCCGCGACGATCAAGCGGAACGCGGACTGGCGCACGGTGCGCCAGCTCGTGGGCCGCACGGCGACGGACATCAGGCATATCGGCGAGATCCGCGGGCATCTTGCCTCGACGACGCAGCTCGCATGAGCCAGCGAGCCCCTTCCACGAACCGTACGCTCGACGGGCGACCGCTGCGGTCGCCGGATGTGCGACCGCTGCGGTCGCCGTTTACTGTGGATTGCCGCGGCGGACGACGTCCAGCCAGGCGCACGAAGCTGCAAGCCCGAGGAGGTACTTGATGGAGCAACGCGACGTTGGCCAGATTCGCACGCTGGCTGTGTTTGGCCACGCCAATTGCGGCAAGACGATGCTGTGCGAGGCGATGGTGTTCGCTGCGGGCGCGGCGAGCCGTCTGGGCAGCATCGAACACGGCACGACGGTGAGCGATTACACCGACGAGGAGCAGGCGCGCCAGATCAGCATCTCGGCCTCGGCGCTGCGCTGCGAGTGGAACGAGACGGTGCTGTTCATGCTCGACACGCCGGGCGCGGCCGACTTCTTCGGCGAGGTGCTGAGCGCCGTGCCGGTATGCGACTGCGCGCTCGTGGTCGTCGACGGGGTGAGCGGGATCGAGGTACTGACCACGAAGGTGTGGCGGCTGCTCGAGGCGAGCTCGATGCCCACGCTCATCTTCGTCAACAGGCTCGACAAGGAGAACGGCAACTTCGGTCAGGTCGTCGCCGGGATCCGCGAGGCGTTCGGCGCCAAGTGTGTGCCGGTGCAGTTTCCGATCGGTTCCGAGAAGGCGCTCTCGGGCGTGGCGAACATGATCACGGGGGCCGGCGTCGAGGGCGCGCCCGACGATGTGAAGGCCCAGGTCGATGAGTACCGCGAGCCGATGGTCGACGCGATCGCCGAGGCCGATGATGCGCTGCTCGAGAAGTACCTGGAGGCGGGCACGCTGAGCGACGAGGAGTTCAGCGCGGGGCTGCGCGCCGGCGTCTCGTCGGGCAAGGTCGTGCCGATCTTGTGCGGTGCGGCCACCAAGGAGATCGGGATCACCGAGCTGCTCGATACGATCGTGGCCGTGGCGCCGTCGCCGGCCGATCGCGGCGAGGTCAAGGACGCCCAGGGCCGCACGTTCGCCCCGACGAAAGAGGCGCCTGCGACAGCGCAGGTGTTCAAGAACGTGACGGACCCATTCGTCGGCCAGCTCACCTACCTGCGCGTGTTCTCGGGTGTGATCCGGTCCGACACCGAGGTGCTCAACGCCACGCGCGGGCACAAGGAGCGGTTCGGCAAGCTCCAGCTCATCAACGGCAAGGAGCTCGAGCCGGTCGGGGCGGCGATCCCGGGTTGCATTGCGGCGATCACGAAGCTCAAGGACACGCACGTGGGCGACACGATCTGCATGCCCGGCACGGAGGTGGCGTACGCGCCGTTCGAGTTCCCGTCGCCCGTCGTCTCGTTCGCCGTGCACGCCAAGTCGCGCGGCGACGAGGACAAGATCAGCACGGGCCTTGCACGGCTGGCCGACGAGGACCCGACGTTCCACGCCGTGCGCAACGGCGAGACGCGCGAGCTGGTGGTCGAGGGGATGGGCGACATCCACCTCGAGGTGATGATGGAGCGGCTCAAGTCGAAGTTCGGCGTCGAGGTTGGGCTCACGACGCCGAAGGTGCCGTACAAGGAGACGATCAAGGCGAAGGCCGAAGGCTCATACCGGCACAAGAAGCAGACGGGTGGCGCGGGGCAGTTCGCCGAGGTGCACTGCCGTCTGGCGCCGCGCGAGCCCGGCGGCGGCTACGAGTTCGTCAACGAGGTCAAGGGGGGCGTGATCCCGACGCAGTTCATCCCGTCGGTCGACAAAGGCTTCCGGAAGACGATGGAGGCCGGTCCGCTCGCGGGCTATCCGGTCGTGGACGTGCAGGCGACGGTCTTCTATGGCAAGGAACACCCGGTCGACTCGTCGGACATTGCGTTCCAGATCGCAAGCGCGCAGGTGTTCCGCCAGGTGATGATGGAGGCGAGTGCAACGCTGCTCGAGCCGATCATGAACGTGGCGGTGACCGTGCCGTCCGACTACATGGGCGATATCACCGGCGAGCTCAACAGCCGGCGCGGCCGTATCCAGGGCATGGAGCCGGAGGGTGTTCTGCAGGTGATCAAGGCGCAGGCGCCGCAGGCGGAGCTGTTTACGTTCGCTACGAGTCTGCGCTCGATCACGGGCGGCCGCGCCTCGGTCGAGATGAGCTTCTCGCACTACGAGGAGGTGCCTGGCCAGATCATCCCGAAGCTCGTCGAGGCGGCCAAGAAGACGAAGGAAGAAAGCTAGGCCGGCTCCGTCGACACGCATTGTCCGGCACCGGGCGTGGTGTTCAAGACTTCGGTCGGCGTTCTGATCAGCTCCGCAGGAGCGTCTGGGAGTAGCCACGGGCGCGAGCCCGTGGTAGCGTGTCAGGCGAGAAGGCCCAGAGCCCCGTCAGGGGCGATTGAGGGCCCGGGTGCGACGTCTTCAATCGCCCCTGAAGGGGCTCGGTGTTGGTCGGCGCGCTTGCACCCACGGGCTTGCGCCCGTGGCTACTCCCAGTCGCCGCTGCGCGGCCCCGAGGCACGACGAACGGGACGTGTTGCGGCGAGACGGGTACGAAGACATCCAGGAGCTGTGACGGGCTATGTCGGGGCATTCGAAATGGCATAGTATCCGGTTCAAGAAGGGCATCGTCGACGCGCGGCGCGGCAAGCTCTTCAGCAAGCTGGCCAAGGAGATCATCATCGGCGCCAGGATGGGCGGGGGCGATCCGGACGCCAACCCGCGGCTGCGTACGGCGATCGCCAATGCGCGCGCCGTCAGCATGCCGAACGACAACATCGCGCGCGCCGTCAAGCGCGGCACGGGCGACGTCGAGGGCTCCAACTACGAGGAGATCGTCTACGAGGCGTATGGGCCGGCGGGCGTGGCGCTCGTGATCGAGGTGCTCACCGACAATCGTAACCGCACCGCCGGCGAGGTCCGGTCGCTGCTCACCAAGCGGGGCGGCTCGCTGGCCGGCACGAACGCGGTCATGTTCCAGTTCGAGCGCAAGGGGCAGATCCGGATCGCGGCCGACAAGACGACCGAGGACGACCTGTTCCTGATCGCCACCGACGCGGGCGCCGAGAACCTCGAGAACGAGGACGGCGCGTTCGTCGTCACCACGTCGCTCGAGGGATTCGATGCGGTCCGGAGCGCGATCGAAGCGGCCGGGATCGAGGCCGACTCGGCCACGCTCGTCTATGTGTCGCACAACACGGTGCCCATCGAGCGCTCCGACGCCAAGAAGGTGCTCGACCTGGTCAACGCGCTCGAGGACGCCGACGACGTGCAGCGCGTCCATGCGAACTTCGACATTCCCGACGAGGTCCTGGCCGAGCTGTCGGAGGACTAGCAGCTGGAGAGTTGAGCAGGAGACCAGGTGAGCAGGTGACAGGGAACATCGGCAGCCGTTCTCACCTGTTCTGGAACCGGAGGTTCCGTGGGCACGATACTTGGCGTTGATCCCGGGTCGCGGGTGACGGGCTACGGGATTGTCGAGCAGGTGCGCGGCGAGCTGCGGGCCGTCGACTACGGCGTGATCCGGGCCGACGCGGCCGCGCCGGCGTCGGAGCGGTACCTGGTTATCCGCGACGCACTGGCCGAGCTGATCGGGCGCCACCGCCCGGACGTGATGGCGGTGGAGAGCCTTTTTTTTTGCAGGAATGCGTCCTCGGCCATTAAGCTAGCGCAGGTGCGGGGCGTGGTCTTGCTGGCGGCGGCCGAGGCGGGGCTCGAGGTGTACGAGTACGCACCGCGCCGCGTCAAGCAGGCCGTCGTCGGCCGGGGCGCCGCGTCGAAGGTCCAGGTGCAGCAGATGGTCAAGGCGCTGCTCGGCCTGGCCGAGGTGCCGAAGCCGAACGATGCGGCCGACGCGCTCGCGGTGGCCATCTGCCACGTGCAGGCGGCAAGCTCGCCGCGCGGCGGCGGGGAACGGACATAGGATGGTTGCATGATCGCGCATCTCGAGGGGACGCTGGTCGAGGCGATGCCGGGCCGCATTGTGGTCGACGTCGGCGGCGTCGGCTACGACGTCGCCGTGCCGCTCAGCACGTACGACCGGCTCCCGAAGACGGGCGAGCCATGCCGCCTGCTGACTCACCTCCACCACCGCGACGACCAGATGGTGCTCTACGGCTTCGCGACCGAGGCCGAGCGCGAGCTGTTCCGGATGCTGATCGGCGTATCGAACGTCGGGCCGCGGCTGGCGCTCGCGGCGCTCAGCGGGCTGTCCGTCGAGGAGTTCAAGGAGGCGATCGCGACCGGTAACGTCGCCCTGATCAAGTCGATCCAGGGCGTCGGCGCGCGCACGGCCGAGCGGATCATTGTCGAGCTTAAGGAGCGCGTCGGCACGCTGCCGGCGATCCAGGCCCTTGCCCGCACGGCGGGGGCCAAGGAGCCCGACGCCGTGCGCGACGCCGTGAGCGCGCTGCTCACGCTCGGCTACGCGTACGCGGCCGCGCATAAGGCCGTGCGCCGCATCCTCGAAGAAGCCGACGACGAGCTCGAGACCGAGGAGATCATCACGCGGGCCTTGCGTCATGTCTGAGCGGTTCATCACGTCGGCGCTTCGCGAGCGCGACACACAGCTCGACGCCACGCTGCGGCCGCAGACGTGGCCCGAGTTCATCGGCCAGGACAAGGTCAAGGAGCGGCTCGCGATCTTCATCGCCGCGGCCAAGCAGCGGGGCGACGCGCTCGACCACACGCTGCTCTACGGCCCGCCGGGCCTCGGCAAGACGACGCTCGCGCACATCATGGCGCGCGCGATGGACGTGAAGCTCGTCAACACCTCCGGCCCCGTCATCGAGAAGCCGGGCGACCTGGCGGGGCTGCTGACCAACCTGCAGGACGGCGACGTCCTGTTCGTCGACGAGATGCACCGGCTCAACCGCGTCGTCGAGGAGTACCTCTATCCGGCGATGGAGGACTACCGGCTCGACATCGTCATCGACTCGGGGCCGAGCGCGCGCAGCGTGCGCTTGAACCTGAACCACTTCACGCTCATCGGCGCGACGACGCGCAGCGGCCTGATCAGCTCGCCGCTGCGGAGCCGGTTCGGCATGACGGTCCGGCTCGACCATTACGGCGTGGCCGACATCCAGCGCATCATCGAGCGGTCGGCGCGCATCCTGACGGTCGAGCTCGACGGCGACGCGGCCGGCGAGCTCGCGCGGCGCTCGCGCGGCACGCCGCGCATCGCCAACACGATGCTCAAGCGCGTGCGCGACTACGCGCAGATCAAGGCCGAGGGGCGGATCACGCACGAGGTGGCCCTGGCCGCCTTGAAACTGCTCGACGTCGATGCCGAGGGCCTCGACGAGATGGACAAGCGCCTCGTGCGCACCGTGATCGAGCAGTTCAGCGGCGGGCCGGTCGGGATCAACACGCTCGCGGTCGCCATCGGCGAGGAGGCCGACACGATCGAGGAGGTCTACGAGCCGTACCTGATCCAGGCCGGCTTCCTCAAACGCACCCAACGCGGCCGCGTGGCGACGCACAACGCCTACGAGCACTTCGGGATCTCGAAGCCGCGCGCCGGGCAGGACGATCTGTTCTGACAGAGGCCACACCGGGTCTTGGGCAGGAAGACCTCACGCAAAGGCGCGAAGGCGCAAAGCGCGCGATGTCCTGGCGGCTCTGGGCCTTCGCGTGACAGCATGAAGATACTGCTCCATATCTGCTGCGGGCCGTGCGCGGCGTATCCCGTAGATGGCTTTGGCTACCGCTCAACGGCTGTTTCTTGGTGGCCGGGCTTCAGTCGGCCATTCGCCTCCCGCGAGGGAGGCGCCTTGCCACCGGCTTCAGCCGGTGGGTGAGTAAGACGAGGATAGACATCCCAGCCCGCTTCAGCGACGGGCCTCGGGCGCGCCTTCTCGACAACAGCCTTCAGGCATGCTCAAACAACGGCTGAAGCCCGCTGTCGAGAAGCCGGCTCAAAGCCGGCTAGACAAGATAGCGATGGGGGACCGCCCACCACCGGCTGAAGCCGGTGGCAACCCGCCTTCGCTTACGCTTCGGCGGGCATGCCGGCTGAAGCCGGCAGTTCGGGTCGGCACCTGAGGCGGGCAAGTGAAGCCGGCAGCTCTGAGACGGCAGAGAACGATAACCCTACGGTTGATGGTCATGGTGGCTGAGGCCTTGTGAAGATACTGCTCCACATCTGCTGTGGGCCGTGTGCGGTGTATCCGGTCGAGGTGCTGCGTGCGGCCGGGCACGAGGTGACTGGGTTCTGGTTCAACCCGAACGTGCACCCGTACCAGGAATACGTGCGGCGGCTCGAGGCGGCGCGCTCGTACGTGGACCAGGTCGGCCTGCACCTGATCGTGCACGACGAGTACGGCCTGAAGGAGTTCGTGCGGGCGGTGGCGTTTCGTGAGGCGCAGCGCTGCCCGGTATGCTATGAGATGCGCTTGCGGCGGACGGCGGCGGTGGCGAAGAGCGGCCACTTCGACGCGTTCACGACGACGCTGCTCGTCAGCCCGCACCAGCAGCACGAGACGATCCGCTCGATCGGCGAGCAGGTCGCAGGCGAAGTGGGTGTGCCGTTGCACTACGAGGATTTCCGGCCCGGGTTCAAGCAGCACTACGCGCTGTCGGAGAAGTACGGCCTGTACCGGCAGCAGTATTGCGGCTGCATCTACAGCGAGCACGAGCGGTTCGGGATGAAAGCGACAAGGGGCGCGACGAAGCAGTGAGACTCGGCTCACATCGCGATCGCTTCGGGCTCTATGCGCGCGCGTGCCTGGTTCTCACCGTGCTTGCGCTGGTGACGCTGCTCGGGTGCAGTTGCGGTCCGGGCAGCGCGGTGCGCAGGGGCGAGATTCGCGTGGCGTTGCTGCAGGGCGTGCCCGAGGTGAGGATCGGCGGCGCCGAGCGCGTGACGATCCGGACGCACCCGGGTGGGAAGGCAGTTTACTCGGGCACGCCGGGTCGCGATGGGGTGCGCGTGCAGCATCACTCGAAGGGCGTGGTTGTCCGTGGCACGCGCTACAAGGCCGACCGGCTCGAGGCGCGCATCGACGGCGGCGCGGGCATCGAGGTCAACGGCCGCCCATATCGCGGGTACGTCACCGTGCTGCGGACCGATCGCAAGCTGACCGTGATCAACACGCTCCCGATCGAGGACTACACGCGGTCGGTCGTGCCGGGCGAGATGCTGCCGTCGGCCGACGAGGAAGCGCTCGAGGCGCAGGCAATCGTCGTGCGCTCGTTCGGTGCGTATCACGTCAAGCGCAACAGCCAGCGGCCGTTCGACATCCCGGCGCGGCGCATCGTCTACGAGGGCATGCAGCGCGAGGACGCGAGGACGGACCGAGCCGTCGCCGCGACGCGTGGACTCGTGCTGACGCGCCGCGGTCGGCTGATGCTGCCGTATTTCTGCACGTGCTGCGGCGGCCACACCGAGTACGCTAAGAACGTCTGGCCCACCGAGCAGACGATGACGCGGCCCGTGCGCTGCCCGTACTGCAAAGGGACGCCGAAGTACAGTTGGACGGCGACGCTCTCGGGCGACGAGCTCGGCCGCACGCTGCGCTCGCTCGGCGTGGCGAAGGTGCTGTCGATCCGCGTCGTCAAGCGCAGCCGTGCCGCGCGGCGGATCACGCGGTTGCGCATCACGCATACGGCGGGCGCGACCGTCGTGCCGATCAACAAGTTCCGGTTGCTCGTCGGGCCGGACGTGATCCGCAGCGGCTTCTTCACGCTGTCTGCGCAGGACGGCAAGTTCGTTTTCACCGGCCGGGGTTGGGGTCACGGCGTGGGCTTGTGCCAGTGGGGCGCGATGGTGATGGCCGACAACGGCAAGTCGTACCGCCGGATCCTGTCGTTCTACTTCCCGGGCGCGAAGCTCAAGCGGATGGCGTGGTAGGCGGCGCGGCCTCTCACCCGGTTCGTCACGGAAAAATAGGGACAGGCACCTATTCCTGTAAGAATAGGTGCCTGTCCTTATTTTTCAGCCGGCTACTTGAACAGGACGATTGAGCGGAGCTTGATCTGCACGCTGCCGCGGTCGGCCGGCTCGAGGGTGAGTGAGCTGATCAGCCTGGACGGGCCGCCCCACGCGATGACGCCTTCCGTGTCGGTGCGCTCGAACTGCGCGCGCCCCAAGTCGAGCTTGAGCTCGTTGAGGCCCGGCGCGACCCTTGCCGCCGGCGAGACGGCTTCGAGGCCGCTGCCGGGGGTGAGGTTCTCGCCGGGAACGAGGTTGCCGCCAAGGCCGAGGTTGTCGCCAAGGGCGAGGTTGCGGGGCGAGGTGAAGCGGACCCTGAACGAGGTCTCGCGGTCGGCCCAGAGCTTGACGATCATCTTGTTGTACTCGGCCGGGATCGGCGCGTAGAGCGTGAGGCTGAACGCGGCCCCGTCCGTGTTGGTCGTCATCGTGACGATGTTGCTGTCGTAGCTCACGTCGATCATCTCGCGGAAGCTCGCCACCTCGCCGCTCGACGCGAGGTTCCAGATGTAGGCCCGTCGTGCCGACGGTTCGGGGAGCGCGTGCCTTGTCGCCGCCTCGTAGTCGGCGCCCAGGCCGCCGCACGTCGTGGCGAAGACGGCGTTCCTGTTCGTCCAGCGGCTGTTGTTCTCGTGGAGGAGCGAGTAGTAGTCGTCGCCGCCGCGGTCGATGAGGACGCCGAACTGGGCGCCCTTCTCGTTGAACGGGGGCGAGAAGCCTTGGCCGCGCCCGTCGTGGCAGACGTATCGGTCGTCGCCCTGCTCGTCGATCAGGATGCCGATTGCCTGGTCCTCGGCGGCGCCCATGCTCAGGTTGTTGCCGAACGCGCGGATCACCCCGCGTTCGGGCCTGTACTTGTCGGTTGACGGGTCGTAGGTGCGCGAGGTGGTGTAGGTGTCGTCGCCGGCGGCATCGACGAGCACGCCGGTCGCCTTGCTCAGGCCGCAGCCGAGGCCACTGCCGAAGCGGAGATCGTAGACGTCGTTGCCTGCGCCGTCGAGGAGCACCGCGTTGCTGTACAGAACGCCCGCGCCGAGGCTGTGGCGGAACGCCCGGTAGGTGTCGTTGCCGGCGCGATCGACGAGGACGCCGAGGCCGTAGAAGAACGAAGCGCCGGCGCTGAAGGCGTCGCCCAGGTAGCGATCGTCGCCCGCGGCGTCGCTCAGGATGCCGATCCCGCCGATGGTAAGCCCGCGCAGGCCCATGCCGACGCCCATCGACCACGAGCGGAAGCTCTCGTCGTTCTCCTCGTAGCGGCTCGTCGAGGGGTACTTGCCGCCGGCCTCGTACGTATCGTCGCCGTCGAGCTCGACGAGCGCACCGGCCGCGTCGCACAGGCCGAAGCCCTGCGCGTAGACGTGCGCCTTGTACGTATCGGCGCCGGCGCCGTCGACGAGCAGGCCGATGCCGAACGCGGCGGCGCCTTGGGCGAAGCCGCCCTCGGACGTGTACGTGTCGTTGCCGGCGTAGTCGGCGAGGATGCCGACGCCGAACAGGCCGGAGCCGAGCGCGTGCCCCTTCGTCGCGTATGTGTCGTCGCCGTCGAGGTCGACGAGGACGGCCGTGCCGAGCTGGCCGCAGGCGAAGCCGACGTCACGCTCGGCGCGGTACGTGTCGTTGCCGGCGAAGTCGACGATGAGGACCGGCGGCTTCGCGCCGTCGGCCAGGATGTAGGTGTCGTTGCCGCCGAGGTCGACGATGACGCGCTGGTCGGTGATCTCGTGCTGCGCGTTGCCCGAGCCGGCGAAGACGATGTGGCCCCATGCGCTGTCCTTGTCGTAGAGGATCGGCTCGCCGGGCTTTTTCTTCTCGAGCGATTCGAGCACCTTCTTGAGCAGGGCCAGGTAGTCCGGGTCGGTCAGAGCGACGACCCGCCCGGCGGCGGCGTAGAGGCGCGGCCAGTCGACGCCGTTTGCGTAGTCGCACAGGCGCACGCACCTTTCCTCGTGCCGCGCCTCGTCGCCGATGAAGATGAGCACGTTCGGCTGCGTGAGGAGTCGGTCGCACATCTCGATCTTCGAGTCGCGTGCGAGCCGCTGCACGACGTCGGCCCGCGTCGGCTCGTCGAGCTTGTAGATGGCGCGCGCGGCCTCGGCATGGAACAGGGCGGCAGCCGGCTCCTCGGCGTCGGCCTTGAGTGCGCGCAGGATGGCCTTGACGACCTCGGTGCCCGTCTTGGCGTCCGGTTTCTTCGGCGTTGGCACGTTGAGGTCGAGCTGCTCGAGCAGGACCGCGTACGCCGCGATCAGGTCGCGGTCGCGCGCCGCGTCGTTGAGTGCGGCCGTGGCGCTGTCCGCCGCGCGGATCAGGGCGGCCGGATCGCCGTGGACGGCGTTAGCCCGGCTGCGGCGCTGGTAGTAGACGTGGGCATACTCCCGTGGGTTGATGCCGTGCCCGGCGAGCGTCGCCTTGAGTCTGCGGTACTCGGCGTCGAGGCCATTCAGGCGCGCAAGCTCGTCGACGACGGCGATGGCATCGTCATGGCTGCCTCCGGCGCCCCGTGCGACGGAGATGTTCAGGCAAAGCGCGGACAGGATGGCCGGCAGCAGAAGCACGCGACGGTGCATCATCACTTTCGCTCGCGCGCGGGTGCGAAGTGCTGGCGGCGGCAGGCGTACCTGCCGCCGCGGCAACGCTCGTCGATGAGCGGCGTGCTCTCGTCCATCACGGTTTCTTCCGCGCGGGTGTGAAGTGCTGGAGGCGGCAGGCGATCGGCATCCGCCGGCCGGTGCCGAATGCCTTGCCCGTCACTTTGAGCACGGGCGCGGCCTGGCGCCGCTTGTACTCGTTGCGGTCGACCATGCCGATGACGCGCTCGACGAGCGCGCGGTCGTGGCCGGCGGCAATGATCTCATCGCGCCCCTTGCCTTCCTCGACGTAGGCGCGCAGGATCGGGTCGA
>CAZCQN010000029.1:0-23973 GCA_964500825.1 uncultured Verrucomicrobiota bacterium
CTCGACGATCATGCTTGAGAGCGCGCATTTCGACGCCGGGTGCATCCGGCGCACGTCGAAGCGGCTAGGCTTGCCGAGCGAGTCGTCCTACCGGTTCGAGCGGGGCGTCGACCCCGGGCTTCAGGCGCGGGCGGCGGCCCTCGCGGCGCAGCTCATGGCCGAGCTTGCCGGCGGGCGCGTGATGCCTGGGGCGCTCGACATTGTGGCGCGCGAGATTGCGCCGCAGCGAGTTACGGTGCGGACGGCGCGCGTGAACCTGGTGCTCGGCACCGAGCTGAGCCAGGGCGAGGTCGAGACGATTCTCAAGCGAATGCGGTTCCTGGTCATCGAGACCCGGGACGGTGAGACGGTGGTCGAGAACCCGTCGTACCGGGTCGATCTCGAGCGTGAGATCGACTACATCGAGGAAATCGCGCGGCTGTACGGGTACGACAACATCCCGACGCCGGTGTCGACGGCAAAGATCGTGCCGCACGAGAAGGGCGTCGCCGAGCGGCTCGAGTCAATTTCGAGGAACCTGTTGACGGGGACCGGTTTTTTTGAGACAATAAACTGCAACTTAGTCAGCGACCGGACGGTATCGGCCGTCGGCGAATTGCTCTTTGACCCTCCGGTTCATGCGCTTCGGGTTCTCCAAGCTAAGAGTGCTGACCTGAGCAACTTACGGACGACCCTGCTCGGTGGGATGCTCGAGACGATCTCGCGCAACCACCGTCAGCGGCGCTTCGACCTGAAGCTGTTCGAGGTCGGCCAGATCCATCTGCCCGGTGAGGGCGGCAAGCCGCTTGAGCGGGGGATGCTGGCCGTGGGCCTTTCGGGCAAGCGGGACGGCAGCGCTTGGGACCTCGATCCGGGAGACGTGGACTTCTACGACTTGAAGGGTGCGATCGAGGCGTATCTCGAATCGCTTGAGGTCCAAGCAGTTGCGTTTGAGCCCGCCGCGAACCGGCTCTTCATGCCCGGTCAGTGTGCGAACGTTCTGGCCGGTGAGGTTGCGCTCGGCCTGTGCGGCCGGGTGAGCGCCGAGGCAGCGGGGGCGTTCGAGCTCGGGGCTCCGGCATACGTGGCGGAGTTCGATCTGGAGGCGCTCGCCAGGCTGGTGCGCTTCGCAGGGGAGTACGAGCCGCCGCCCGTCTACCCTGGCACGCGGCGAGACGTCGCCCTGATTGTGGGCGAGTCGACGCCGTTCGAGGCGGTGCGCCAGGCGGTCGAGTCGGTCGACGTGCCGATTCTGCGTGGCTTCCGGCTGTTCGACCTGTACCGGGGCGAGCAGGTGGGGTCGGGGCGCAAGAGTCTGGCGCTGGCGTTCGAGTACCGGTCGGAGACCGGGACGCTGACCGACAAAGAGGTCGAAAAGGCGCACGGGCGCATCAAGAAAGCATTGATTGACGCGCTCGAGTGTGAGATACGAGAGTCAGAGCGATAAACAGGTGTTGACATAACCTGAGAGTGTTTGGCGCAAGGTTGTTCAGTGTATGATAGAGGCATAACGACCGTCCGGATCTTCGGCAAGGAGTACCCGATCGCCAGCGATCAGAACCCGGAGTACGTGCGCACGCTGGCCGCGTTCGTCGATGAGAAGATGAACGAGGTGAGCGGCGGTGCGGACACGGCGACGGCGACTCGGGTGGCCGTGTTGGCGGCGCTCAATATCGCCGACGAGTACATGCGGCTACGCAACGAGAAGGAGAAGTTCATCAGTCTCGTCGAGGGGCGCGTGTCGAAGGCGATCAAGATGGTCGAGGAGAAGCTCGCCCAGTAGCCGGCAAGGCGACTGCGGCGCGGGCTCGGATGCAGACGTGAAATACCCTGCTGTGTCCGTAATGGAACGGCAGTTTCTTTGAGCCAACACTTTCAGCCAGGGAGCCCGGATAGGGCTGGACGGCGCGTGCGGCGGCCGGCACCGGCTGTCGCGGGCGGCCGCGGCCGAGGCGCCGGCGGTCCTCAGGGCACCCACCTGCATGAGCAGGCGTTCAAAGAAACCGTCCAGACGGCACTGCGCAGGGTATTTCTTTATGCGATGCCCGTCGCGCTGATGCCTTGGGAGTCGGCTGCGAGGGTGCCTGCAGATGCCAGGCCCACGGGGGAGCTTGCGGTCGAGAAGGAGACGCGATGGACCTGTTCGGCGACGAACGGGCTGAGCATGAGCCCCCAGCGTATGCTCCCTTGGCGGCCCGCATGCGCCCGCAGTCTTTCGACGAGTTCGTGGGGCAGACGCACCTGGTCGGCCCGGGCACGCTGCTGCGCCGGGCAATCGAGGCGGACCGGGTCGGCTCGGTGATCCTGTACGGGCCGCCCGGCTCGGGCAAGACGGCGCTCGCGCACGTGATCGCCACGGTCACCGAGAGCCGGTTCGTTGCCATAAGCGCGGTGACCTCGAACGTCGCCGCGCTCAAGCAGCTTGCCGCCGACGCGGCGAACCGGGTGCGGCAATCGGGTCGCCGCACGACGCTGTTCCTCGACGAGATTCACCGGTTCAACAAGGCGCAGCAGGACGTGCTCCTGCCATTGGTCGAGCAGGGCGTGCTCACGCTGATCGGCGCGACGACGTACAACCCGTTCTTCTACCTGAACGCGGCGCTTGTCTCGCGGTCGAAGATCCTGCCGCTCCGCCCGCTCGACGACGAGGCGATCCGCACGATCGTGCGCCGGACGCTCGCCGATCCCGAGCGCGGCCTGGGGCGCGTGCGGATCGAGCTGGCCGATGAGGCGCTCGAGCACATCATTGCCGTGAGCGACGGCGATGCGCGCAAGGCGCTCAACGCGCTCGAGATCGCGTCGCTCTCGACGCTGCCGCGCGCCGACGGCACGGTCGTCGTGGGACGGGCGGCGATCGAGGAGTCGATCCAGCGCAAGGCGGTCGTGTACGACCGCGACGGCGACCAGCACTACGACACGGCGAGCGCGTTCATCAAGAGCATGCGCGGCTCGGACCCGGACGCGGCGCTGTACTGGCTCGCCAAGATGCTCGAGGCGGGCGAGGACCCGCGCTTCATCGCGCGCCGGATCGTGATCGCCGCGGCCGAGGACGTGGGCAACGCCGACCCGCACGCGCTCGGGGTGGCGACGGCTGCGTTCCAGGCGGTCGATTTCGTTGGGATGCCCGAGGCGCAGATCCCGCTCGCGCAGGCGGTGATCTACGTGGCGACGGCGCCGAAGAGCAACTCGGCGGTCGTGGCGATCAACAAGGCGCGCGAAGCCGTTCGCGACGAGAAGACGCGCGAGGTGCCCGTGCACTTGCGCGACGCGAGTTACGCCGGGGCCAAGCAGCTCGGCCACGGCGAGGGCTATCAGTACGCCCACGAGTTCGAGGGCCACATCGTCGAGCAGGAGTACGTTCCGAATGGGGAGCGCTTCTACGTGCCGAGCGATCAAGGCTACGAGCGGCGAATCGCCGAGCGGCTCGAGGTGTGGCGTGCTGCGCTCGCAGCGCGGCGCGTGAAGCAGGCAGAGGGCGAGCGATGAAGGCGGCGCTGCGCGAACAGATGAAGCAGACCCGCCTGGCGATGAGCAAGGCCGAGGTGCAGCGCCGGAGCGAGTCGATCGTCGCACGACTCGTCGAGCTCGAGGTATTTCAGCGCGCGGGGAGCGTCATGCTTTACCTGCCGGTGCGCAACGAGGTGGACACGACGCGTGTGGTCGCCCGTTGCCTCAATGACGGCAAGGCCCTTGTGCTGCCGCGCATGGACTACGAGCAGGACGGGGTCGTCGCCCACCGGGTGGACGATCCGGCGACGCAGCTCGTGCTCGGGCGGATGGACCTGGTCGAGCCGGACCCGGCCAAGACCGAGGTCGTCTCGCCGGCCGAGATCGATCTGGTCGTCGTGCCGGGCCTTGCGTTCGATCGCCGGGGCTACCGGATCGGGTGGGGGCGCGGGTACTACGACGCGTTTCTGGCCGTGGCCGATGCCCGGGCCGTGCGGGTGGGATTGGCCTACGAGTTTCAACTCGTCGATGCCGTTGAGCACGACGGGCACGACGTGCCGATGCACACCGTGGTGACGGAAGGCACCACGGTTCGATGTGACGACGCAAGGTAATCATACATTGAGATAGATTGGGTAAAGGAGTCTGATATGGTCGTCTTTGCATACGCGTGGTGGTGGTTGTGGGCGCAGGAGACCGGGACGAGGCCGGACGCTGGTCCAGCCATTCTCATCGGCGCGGCAGCGCTGGTGGTGGGGGTCCTGATCGGCGTGTGGGTTCAGAAGCGGCTCACGACCCGGCGGATCGGGTCGGCCAAGGCCCAGGCCGACGAGCTCGTCGAGCGGGCGATCAGAGAGGCCGAGGAGGAGCGCAAACGCCGCTCGCTTGATCTGAAGGACGAGCAGCTCAGGCTGCGCGCCGAGTTCGAGCAAGAGACACGCGATACGCGCAAGGAGCTGCGCCAGCTCGAGAAGCGGATCCAGCAGCGCGAGGAGAACCTCGACCGCAAGGTGTCGCTCATCGACAAGAAGGAAGAGGAGATCACCGAGCTCGAGAAGAATGTCGAGCAGCGGGGCAAGCAGCTCGAGGAGAAGGACCGGAAGCTGACGCAGCTTATCGACGAGGAGAGCCATCAGTTGCAGCGCATCTCCGGCATGAGCCGCAACGAGGCGCGCGAGCAACTGTTGATCCGAATGGAGGACGAGGTCACACGGGACGCAGCGACGCTGATCCGCCGGATCGAGGGCGAGGCCCGCGAGACCGCTGAGAAGACGGCGAAGAAGATCATCGGCGACACGCTCCAGCGGATCGCGAGCGACTACGTGCCGGAGGTGACGGTCACGTCGGTGTCGCTGCCGAACGACGAGATGAAGGGGCGCATCATCGGGCGCGAGGGGCGCAACATCCGCGCGCTCGAGGCGGCCACGGGGATCGACGTGATCATCGACGACACGCCCGAGGCGGTGATCCTGAGCGGGTTCGACCCGGTGCGCAAGGAGATCGCGCGGATCGCGCTCGAGCGGCTGATGCTCGACGGGCGCATCCACCCGGCGCGCATCGAGGAGGTTGTCGCCAAGGTGCGCAAGGAGATGGATCAGACGATCAAGGAAGTGGGCGAGGAGGCCGCGTTCGAGGCCGGGGTGCACAATTTGCATCCGGAGATCGTCAAGGCGCTTGGGCGGCTCAAGTACCGCTACAGCTACGGGCAGAACGTGCTGCGCCATTCGAGCGAGGTCGCGCACATCATGGGCATCATGGCGTCTGAGCTCGATCTGGACTCGCAGCTTGCCACGCGCATTGGGCTGCTGCACGACGTGGGCAAGGTGCTCACCCACGAGGTCGAGGGGCCGCACGCGCTGATCGGCGCCGAGTTCTGCAAGCGCTACCGCGAGTCGGCGACGGTGGTCAACGGCATCGCCTCGCACCACATGGACGAGGAGCCGAAGTCGATCTACGGCGTGCTCTCGCAGGCGGCCGACTCGCTGTCGGCGGCGCGGCCGGGGGCGCGCTCGGAAACGTTGTCGATCTACGTCAAGCGGCTCGAGAAGCTCGAGGAGCTCGCCCGGTCGTTCCGGGGGATCGAGAAGGCGTACGCGATGCAGGCGGGGCGCGAGATCCGCGTGCTCGTCGAGCCGGACCGGATCGGCGACGACGAGGCGCTCGTGCTCGCGCGCAAGCTGTCGAAGAAGATCGAAGGCGAGCTGGAGTATCCCGGGCAGATCAAGGTGACGGTTATTCGCGAGACGCGCGCGATCGAGTACGCTCGCTAGAGGCGCCTGGAGCGGGTTTGCCATGAGAATGCTCTGCATAGGCGACGTGGTCGGCCGCCCCGGGCGGACGGCGGTCGAGCGGCTCGTCGGCATGCTGCGGCAGGAGACCGGGGCCGAGTGCGTCGTGGTCAACGCCGAGAACGCCGCCGGCGGCTCGGGGATCACCCAACGAATCGCGCGCGACCTGCTCGCGGCGGGCGTCGATGCGATCACGCTCGGCGATCACGCGTGGGGACAGCGCGACGTGTTCGAGGCGTTCGGCGAGTTCTCGACGTTGGTGCGGCCGGCCAACTACCCGTCGGGCGCGCCGGGGCGGGGGGCGTGCCTCGTCGAGCTCGAGGGCGGGCTTCGGGTCGGGGTGATCAACCTTGTCGGGCGCATCTTCATGGATCCGAGCGAGTGCCCGTTTCGCGCGGCGGACGCGGCGATCGCCGAGCTCGCGCCGAAGACGCGCATCATCGTCGTCGACATGCACGCCGAGGCAACGAGCGAGAAAATTGCCATGGGCCGGTACCTCGACGGGCGCGTGAGCGTGGTCTTCGGCACGCACACACACGTGGTGACCGCCGACGAGACGATCCTGTCCGGCGGCACGGCCTACATCACGGACGTCGGGATGACGGGGCCGCACGACTCGGTGCTGGGCCGCGAGGTCAAACCGGTGCTCAAGAAGCTCACGACGGGCGTGCCGGCGCGCTTCGAGGTGGCGACCGGCGACGTGCGGATCTCGGGCATCGTTGTCACCGTCGACGAGCAGACGGGCCGAGCCACGGAGATCAAGCGCCTCCAGGTGTCGCTCGATTCAGAGGGGTCCCCGTAAGCATGGCCGACCGGGAAACCGAGAACGTCTTGACGGTCTCGGAGTTGACGCGCGGGATAAAGATCCTGCTCGAGGCCAAGTACCCGTCGATCTGGCTCGAGGGCGAGGTGTCGAACTACCGCGCGTCGCCGGCGGGTCACCGCTACTTCACGCTCAAGGACGAGTTCGCGCAGATCAGCGCGGTGATGTTCAAGTCGGCGCGGCCGCCGAGCGGCTTTCGGTTTGCCGACGGGATGAAGGTCGTCGTGCAGGGCAACGTGTCGGTCTACGAGCCGCGCGGGGCGTACCAGATCATCGTCAAGCGGATCGAGGAGCGCGGCGTCGGTGCGCTTCAGCTCGCGTTCGAGCGGCTCAAGCGGAAGCTGTTCGAGGAGGGGCTGTTCGACGAGGCGCACAAGGTGCCGATCCCGATGCTGCCCGAGCGGATCGGGGTGGTGACCTCGCCGACGGGCGCGGCGATTCGCGACATCCTCACCGTGCTCGGTCGGCGATTCGCCGAGGTGCGGCTGATCGTCTCTCCGGTGCGGGTGCAGGGCGAGGGCGCGGCGGGCGAGATCGCCGCGGCGCTCGACGATCTGAACGCGCTGCGGCTCGTCGACGTGATCATCGTCACGCGCGGCGGCGGCAGCCTCGAGGACCTGTGGCCGTTCAATGAGGAGCAGGTGGCGCGGGCGATCTCCCGGTCGGCGATCCCGGTCATCTCGGCCGTCGGTCACGAGATCGACTGGACGATCAGCGACTTCGTCGCCGACCTGCGCGTGCCGACGCCGTCGGCGGCCGCGGAGCTCGTGATCGGGCGCAAGGCCGAGCTGCTCGAAAGGGTTGGCATCCTGCGCGGGAAGCTCTACACTGCCGCGACGGGCCGGGTGGCCGAGCTGTCGCGCCGGCTGGAGCTGGCTCGAAAGAGCTACGTCTTCCGGGAACCGGCCGGCCTGGTTCGGCAGTATCAACAGAGGGTGGATGACGCGCTCGAGCGCATGGCGCTGCACGCGCGCCACCGGATCGCCCGGCTCGCGGACCGCGTCGGCGGGCTCGAGGCGCGGCTCGGGGCGCTGAACCCGGCGGCGGTCCTCTTGCGCGGCTACAGCGTCACGACCGATGCGGCAACGGGCCGGATCGTGACCGATGCGGCCGTGTTGAAGCCCGGCAAGCGGGTGCGCACACAGCTCCACCGCGGCGCGTTCACGGCGGACGTTGAACGGGTCGAGGCCGAGGACGCTCCGCCCGGGGACGAGGTCGAGTAAGCCGTATGGCGAAGATCGATTTCGAGAAAGCGCTGGCGAAGCTCGAGCAGATCGTCGCCGAGATGGAGACGGACGAGCTGAGCCTCGACCAGATGCTCGCCAAGTTCAAGGAGGGCGTCCAGCTCGCCGCGGCGTGCTCGAAGCGCCTGCACGAGGCCGAACGCGCGATCGAGCTCCTTGTGAAGAACGAGGACGGCACCGTCGAGACGAAGCCGTTCGAAGCCGGGACTGAGCCGGGCCGGGGGCGTCCCACCTAGAGGCTCACGAGACGAAGGATGACGAGGTCGTGTCGCGCTACCTCGATATGATCGATTCGCCGCGCGATTTGGCGAAGCTCCAACTCAGCCAGCTTGACACGCTCGCCCGCGAGATCCGCGAGGAGATCATCCGGACGGTGTCGCGCACGGGCGGCCATTTGGCGTCGAACCTCGGCGTAGTGGAGCTGACGCTTGCGCTGCATCGGACCTTTGACGGCCCGAACGACAAGATCGTCTGGGACGTCGGGCATCAGGCGTATGCGCACAAGCTGATCACGGGCCGGCGCGAGCGGTTCCGGACGCTGCGCCAATGGGGCGGCGTGAGCGGCTTCGCGAAGCCGGCCGAAAGCGAGTACGATGCGTTCGGCGCCGGCCACGCGAGCACGGCGGTCTCGGCGGCGCTCGGCCTGGCGGTTGCGCGCGACATGCGCGGGGGGAGCGAGAAGGTGATCGCCGTCGTCGGCGACGGCGCACTCACGGGCGGCACCGCGTTCGAGGCGCTCTACCAGGGCCATTCGGGGATCAAGGACATCCTCGTCGTCTTGAACGACAACAAGATGTCGATCTCGCGGAACGTGGGCGCGATCGCCCGCTACCTCAACCGCGTCATCGCCAGCCCGCTGTACAACCGCTTCAGCCGTGCGCTCGACCGGTTGGTCTTGCGGATCCCGACGGTGGGCCTGCGGCTCGTGCGGTGGCGCGAGCGCGTGCTCGAGACGATCAAAGGATTGCTTGTTCCGGGCCTGTTTTTCGAGGAGATGGGGTTCCGCTACTTCGGCCCGGTCGACGGGCACGATCTGCCGATGCTGCTGCGGTTGTTCGGCGAGATCAAGAAAGAGCGGAAGCCCGTGCTGCTGCACGTGCTCACGCGCAAAGGCAAAGGCTACGCGCCGGCCGAGACGGCGCCGGAGACGTTCCACAGCGCGGGCAAGTTCGAGCCGCGGACCGGTCGCTCGGAGCCCGGTGGACAGCACCCGACCTACAGCGAGGTGTTCGGCCGGACGCTGTGCGAGCTGGCGGCCCGCGACACGCGCATCGTGGCGATCACGGCCGCGATGGCCAGGGGCACCGGGCTCGACGAGTTCCGGCGCCGGTTTCCACGGCGATTCCACGACGTCGGCATTGCTGAGGAGCACGCGGCCATTTTCGCCGGTGGGCTCGCGATCGCCGGCATGCGGCCGGTCGTGGCGGTGTACTCGACGTTCCTGCAGCGCGCGTACGACCAGGTGTTGCACGACGTCTGCCTCCAGCGGCTGCCCGTTGTGTTTGCGATCGACCGAGCCGGGCTCGTCGGCCAGGACGGGCCGACGCACCACGGCGTGTTTGATATTTCGTACCTTGGCATGATGCCGAACATGACGCTGCTCGCGCCGAAAGACGAACGTGAACTGCGCGACATGCTACATTTCGCGCTCGGCTTCGACGGGCCGGTGGCCGTTCGCTACCCGAGGGGCGAGGCGACCGGCGTGAGCCTGGACGCGCCGGTCGAGGCGATCGAGTACGGCCGGGGCGTCGTCGAGAAGCCGGGCGACGATCTCGCCATTGTTGCGGTGGGGACGACGGTGTCGGTCGCGCTCAAGGCGGCCGAGCTGCTCGAGAAAGCCGGGTGGTCGGTGATGGTGATCAACCCGCGTTTCCTCAAGCCGCTCGACGAGGAGCTGCTGTCGCGGGCGGCGTCGACGGGGCGGATCGTCACGGTCGAGGAACATGTGCTGCGCGGCGGGTTCGGCAGCGCGGTGCTCGAGTGGCTCAACGACAGGGCGGGGCAGCCGGTGTCGTGTCTGCGCGTCGGGATTCCCGATGAGTTTGTCGAGCACGGGCCGCGCGACGTGCTCCGCGAGCGGCTCGGGCTGACGCCGCGCGCGATCGCCGAGCGCGTGCAGGCGTCGTTCTCACACGGCACGATTCTGGACAGGGCACTCGAGTGAAGGTTGTCTCGATCGTCCCCAACACCACCAAGGCGGGTTGGCTCGAGCTGACCCGGCGGCTGCTCGCGGCGCTTGAGGAGCGCGGCGTGCGCGTGGCGATGCCGCTGGAGGTGGCGCGCGAACACGGCCTCACAGGCAGCCCGCTCGACGAGAAGGCGCGGCTGTGCGACGGCGAGCTCGTGTTCTCGCTCGGCGGAGACGGGACGATGCTGAGCACGATTCGGCGCGTCGGCGACTGCGGCGTTCCGGTCGTGGGTGTCAACATCGGCGGGTTCGGGTTTCTGGCCGAGTTCACGGCCAAGGCGCTCTTCGACTGGCTCGACCGGTTGCTCAGCGGCGCGTGCGAGGTTTCCGAGCGCATGATGCTCGAGGTGACGGTGGAAGGTGCGGGCCGGGCAGCCGAGACGCACGCGGCGCTCAACGACGTCGTGATCGACGCGGGCACGCTCGCGCGCATGTTGCGGCTCCGGGTCTCCGTGGGCGGCGAGCCGTTGACGCGCTACGAGGCCGACGGGCTGATCGTGGCGACGCCGACCGGCTCGACGGCGTATTCGCTCTCGGCCGGCGGGCCGATCGTGCACGCCGATATGAGCGCGATTGTGTTGACGCCGATTTGTGCGCACACGCTGACGAACCGGCCGATCGTGCTGCCGGCCGAGCAGTCGGTGACAGTCGAGCTGGACGAGGAGCATGACGGCGCCGGCCTGACGATTGACGGACAAGTCGGCATCAGGCTGAAGGCAACGGACGTTGTCAGCATCAGCCGATCGGCTGATTCTGTTCGGTTGGTTACGCATCCTGAGCGCTCGTACTTGGCGATCCTCAAGGACAGGCTCCGGTGGGGGGGCGCCAGGGGCGAGTAGCGGGGCGCCGAGGCCTGGGCCGGAATGGGTGCTGGCGTGAGGAGGAGGATGTTCAAGCTTACGATTCGCTGCGACTGGTGCAAGAGCTGCGGCTACTGCATCGCCTCGTGCCCGGAGGATGTTCTTGAGTTCTCCGACGAGCTGAACGTGCGCGGGGTCCATCCGGTGGTTGCTGCTCGCCCCGAGCAGTGCACCGGCTGCCGCACGTGCGTGGTCGTGTGTCCGGACATGGTATTCGAGGTGTACAAAGATGGCTCGGACTGACGGCGACGACGCCCGCGACCAGCGGGTCCTGATGTGCGGCAACGAGGCGATGGCCGAGGCGGCGATCGCCGCCGGGTGCCGCTGCTATTTCGGCTACCCGATCACGCCCCAGAACGAGGTGACCGCCTACATGGCGAAGCGAATGCCCGAGGTGGGCGGCGTGTTCTTGCAGTCCGAGAGCGAGCTGGCGGCCGTCAACATGGTGTTCGGCGCGGCGGCCGTTGGCGCGCGTGCGATGACGAGCTCGTCGAGCCCGGGCATCAGCCTCAAGCAGGAGGGGATTTCGTACCTGGCCGGGTGCGAGCTGCCGTCCGTGATCGCCAACGTGATGCGCGGCGGGCCTGGCCTGGGCAGCATCGGGCCGTCGCAGTCGGATTACTTCCAGGCCACGCGCGGCGGCGGCCACGGCGATTACCGGCACCTGGTGCTTGCGCCCTCGACGGTGCAGGAGCTTGCGGACATGACGATCGAGGCGTTCGACATCGCCGACCGCTACCGTAACCCGGTGATGCTCCTGAGCGACGGCGTGCTGGGCCAGATGATGGAGCCGGTCGTCATCCCCGAGAACCCCGAGACGGACGAGCCGGACAAGCCATGGGCGCTCACGGGCTGCGCGGGACGGGAACCGAACGTGATCAAGTCGCTCTACCTCGACGTGCTCGCGCTCGAGGCGCACAACGATCGGCTCCAGGCCAAGTACGCCGAGATACAGCGGCGCGAGCTCCGCTACGAGACGCTCAAGGCCGATGACGCCGACGTGCTGCTCGTCGCGTTCGGGACCGTGGCGCGTATCTGCCGCTCGGCCATGCGCGCGATGCGCGAGCGCGGGCGCAAGGTGGGGTTATTCAGGCCGATGACGCTGTGGCCGTTCCCATACGAGGCGCTTCGGGCCACCCGCGACCGGGTGCAGGGCTACCTGGTTGTCGAGATGAACGCGGGCCAGATGGTCGAGGACGTGCGGCTGGCCGTCGAGGGTCGGCGGCCGGTCGAGTTCTACGGGCGCACGGGCGGCGCGGTGATGGGTGTCGACGAGGTGGTCGAGAAGCTCGAGGCGCTCTTCGCGCGGGAGGGTGCGTCATGACGAAGACCCTGTGGCAAATACCCGAGAGCCTCAAGCAGGTGGTGACGCACTACTGCCCCGGGTGCGGCCATGGGATCGTGAACCGGCTGATCGGCGAGATCGTCGATGAGCTGGGCATTCGCGAGCGGACGGTGGGCATCTCGCCGGTCGGCTGCGCCGTGCTCGGGTACGACTACTTCAACTTCGACGTGAGCGAGGCGGCGCACGGCCGCACGCCGGCCGTGGCGACGGGGATGAAACGGGCGCGGCCCGACCTGATCGTGTTCAGCTATCAGGGCGACGGCGATCTGGCGGCGATCGGCACGGCCGAGATCATGCACGCGGGTAACCGCGGCGAGAACATCACGGTTATCTTCGTCAACAACGGCGTCTACGGCATGACGGGCGGCCAGATGGCGCCGACGACGATCGACGGCCAGGTGACCAAGACCACGCCGCGCGGCCGGATGCCCGAGGACGTGGGCGAGCCGCTCAAGGTGCCCGAGATGCTGGCCGTGTGCGACCGGACGGCGTTCCTGGCGCGCTGCGCGCTCGATACACCGAAGAACATCCGGGCCGCGAAGCGGGCGCTCAAGAAGGCGTTCCAGTACCAGATCGACGGGGCCGGCTTCTCGCTCGTGGAGATCGTCTCGCCCTGCCCGACCTACTGGGGCCTCGAGCCGCTCGAGGCGCTCAAGCGGATCGAGGACGAGGTGATCCCGTACTACCCGCTCGGGGTCATCAGGGACGCCCCGCATGGGGCGGGCGGCGAGACCGGGAAAAGGGACTAGCGCTCCTGGTGCATCCCGGGCTTGCCTCGGCCCTGTGTTCCAGGGTTCGTGCACCTGACGGGGCGGCCGGCCTTCTTGCCCGAGTGCTCGGGACGAGCCGGGCTCGGTCGTTGTCCAACAGGTGTGCAAGCGGCCCCTTGCCGAGGTGCCGATTGCAGGGTATTATAGAGGTGTCCTTCACATACACGAGCGGGAGACAAGAGATGAAATCGGCACTCGTTGCCATTCTGGTTGTGCTGTTAGGCGGCCTCATGGTCGGGGCGCTGGGCGATATCGTCATCTTCAAGGACGGCAGCTACGAGGACTGCACGATCACAAGCGAGAGCGAGGAAGGGCTCGCCATCAAGGGCCCCTACGGGGAGCTGAGGTACCCGCGGGAACGCGTCTTCTGGCATCAACGAAGCACGACTGAGCGTCCGGGGGACGAGTACTTCCAGGCTGGGCTCAAGATGGTGGAGCTTCGCCGGAAGCAGACGGCCATCGAGCTGTTCAAGAAGGCCGGCTTGTACAACAAGGACTACGAATGGGCCGGCAGAGCGGTGATCAAGCGAACCACCCCCAAGAGGTCAACCACCCACCCGACGCGGATCAAGCGGGTCGAGCCGGGGACGCTGCTGGTCCGGGTGTCGTGCCCGTTCTGTGAAGGGACGGGCTACGCGGACCGCCTCTATGACGGTCATGTCATCGTGAAGGCCCGCTGCCCAGCGTGTGCCGGCAAGGGGTACCGCATCCTGCGGATCGGGCCGAAGGACGGCGTTTGTCCGGTATGCGGAGGCGTCGGCTCGCTTAGGGCTGAGGACGAGGGGCCTATCACCGCGTGTTTCAACTGCGGCGGGAGCGGTGTCTTGCCGGTCAAGGCCGGAGGCACGCGTGAGCCGATCGAGAAGGCAATGAGCGAGGCATCCAGTTTCAACGACGGTGGGGACAGCTACGATGACGGGGGACCGGGAGAGGCACCAGAGATCGACGACGATGGCGACGGCGGCGACGACGACGAGTCGGACAGCGGCGGCAGCGGCGGTTTCTTTTCGGACAATAAGTGGTATTTCATCGGCGGCGGCGGGGGGCTGCTGATCGTGGCGCTCGTGGCGATGCAGTTGTCGAAGCCAGCCAGGTAACGGAGGAGACAGCGCGTGCGACAGACCAGGGGTATGTGGGTTCGGATCAGCGTGCTTGCGGTGTGCGTGTTCGTGGCCGCGAGCGCACAGGCTCAGCCGAGGCTTCGGGTCTTGGACAAGGAGCGAGTCTGGGACCTGACGAACGAGCGGCCGCTCGGGGTCCGAATCGGCAAGATGGTCGAGCACGAGTTCGTGCTGAGAAACGAGGGAGACGAGCCGCTCGAGATCATCGAGGCGAGCGCGGCCGAATCGTTCCTGACGGTTGAGCTGCCGTCCGAGCCGATCCCGCCGGGCACAGACAGCCGGCTCAGGGTGGCGTTCTGCACTGAGGGGATGGAGCCGAGCCGGATCGAGACGCACATCACGGTCAAGGCAAAGGGCATCGAGACGCCAACGGTTTTGACGGTCAGAGCGCAGGTTATCCCGCGACCCGAGACGTTGCTTCTCGTCAGCCAGCAAGAGCGCAGCGTGGGGCTCGTGCGCCCGGGCAGCGCGGCGACGCTTCGCTACCAATGCGAGAACGCCGGCAGCACGGACCTCGAGCTTCGGCCGCTCAAGTACCCCGGGATGGATGACCGATTCGAGGTTGTCGAGGACGCGGGGCCTACGGTGCTCAAGATGGGGGGTAAGAAGGAGTTCGAGCTGAAGTTCACGCCCCGGCCGGGTAATGCCGGCCGCGAGATCGACACGTATTTCAGCGTCCGGACCGATTCGGACGAGCAGCCGCACGTGGTGTGCCGTGTGCGCGGGTACGTCGCGCTACCGGAGCGGAAGCCGGAGGGCGTGCAAATCGTGCCGCGGTTTGTGCCGGGCGCCGAGCCGCGCTACTTCTTCCGCATCGCCAACCACACCGAGCAGGCTGCCGAAGTGGTCGCGTCGCGCGCGGGAGCCGAGATTCGGAACGTTACCGTGGAAGCAGGTGAGAACACGTTTTTCGACGAGGACGTGGACTCAGCCGATGCGCTCAATGAGATCTCATTCCAAATCAAGCTGCTTCACATCTCTACCGTGCCCGAGGCCGAGGGCGAGGTGAGCGAAGAGACGGTCGACGAAGTGCCGGTCCCCGAGGATGGGACTGAGGCTGAAACGCCTGCGGAGGGCGAGGCGACGGAGCCAACCGTGGAGGCTGAGGGCGAGCCGGCCGACTCCGGCGAGTAGTCGGCCACACCGAAGGCAGCATAACGCGAGAGCATATTGAGCGCCGCGGCTCTTGTTGGGGCCGCGGCGTTTCTGTCTATTCGCGCCGCGCCATGCGTGCCATGTAGCCGCCGTCGGGTCCGTCGGCGGTCGGTAGCACCAGGTCCTCGTGCTCGAGCCGGTACTCGCCGTGCCGGCTCAGGAACGCGCGCACGGCGTGGTCGTTCTCTTCGGGCTCGATGCTGCACGTGCTGTAGACGAGGACGCCGCCGGTGTGCAGCATCCGGCTTGCGGCCTCGAGGAGCTCGACCTGGCGGGCGGCGAGTGACGCGACGTCTTCCGGGGCGATGCGCCAACGTGCCTCGACGCGGCGGCGCAGGACGCCCGTGTTCGAGCACGGCACGTCGAGCAACACGCGGTCAAACGCGGCCGCCGGGATGAGCTGCGGCACGTGGCGGGCGTCGCAGCGGGCCGGCTCGACGCACGTGATGCCGAGGCGGGCCATGTTGGCGCGGAGGACGTCGAGCCGCTTCTCGTCGAGGTCGCACGCGACGAGGCGGCCCTCATCGTGCATCAGCTCGGCGCAGTGGCTCGTCTTGCCGCCCGGCGCGGCGCACAGGTCGAGAACGCGTTCGCCGGGCTGCGGGTCGAGCAGGCGGGCAACGCGGATGGCGCTGACGTCCTGCACGTAGAACTCGCCGCGCCGGTATGCGGCCAGCGCGTCGAGCGGCGTCCTCGTGTGAACGCGGACGGCCGATTCGTCGCCGCCGGCCGGCTCGGCCTCGACCTCTTCGGCGCGCAGGTGGTCGACGAGCTCGTCGCGCGTGACCTTGAGCGTGTTGGCCCGGAGCGTGACCGGCGGCGCGAGGTTGTCGGCCGTGCAGACGTCGATTGTGCGGTCGCGGCCGGATTGCTCGAGCCACCGGCGCACGAGCCACCGCGGATGGGAATGGACGACGGCGATGTGCTCGACGGGGTCCTCGTCGGGTGACGGGTAAGGGAGCGCGTCCTTGGCGCGCAGCACGGCGCGCAGCAGGCCGTTGGCGAACTTGGCGGCGCCGGCGTGCACGCGGCGCTTGGCGGTTTCGACCGCCTCGTTCACGGCGGCGTAGTCGGGCACGTTGTCCATGAAGAGCAGTTGGTAGAGGGCGAGCTGCACGATGAGCCGGAGCCGGAGGTCGAGCTTGTCGAGCGGGCGCTTCGAGGTGTGCTCGATGAGCCAGTCGAGCGTGAGCCGGCGGCGTGTCACGCCGTAGACGAGCTCCATGATGAAGGCGCGGTCGGCGTGCGACAGGCCGGCCGCGGCGGCGTGCTGGTCGAGGATCTCGTCGAGGAAACGCTTCGGCCGGTCCGAGGCGGCGTGCAGGACGTCGAGCGCGCACTGTCTCGGGTCTGGTGGGGACACCGTCGTGCTCGCGGATGGGCCGGTCTAGCCGGGCTCGTCTTCAGACTTGCCGACGGCGTCGAGGACCTTGCGGGCCACAAACAGCGGGGCGCCCTTCATCTTGGCCACAGCCATGCCGTCGCTCGGCCGGCAGTCGATCTCGACGAGCTTGGTGCCGAGCTCGTTTTCGGCGCGCAGGATCATGCGGGCGAAGTAGGTGTTGTCGCGCAGATCGTTGATGATGACGCGCTCGACCGTGGCGCCGAAGCCGTCGAGGAGGCTGCCGATCAGGTCGTGGGTGAGCGGGCGCTGCTTCTCGACCTTTTCGATAAACATCCTGATCGCCGCGCCGATGGCCGGCTCGATGTAGATCGGGAACTCCCTCTCGTCGGTGCCCACGGCGACGGCGCACGCGATGTTCGAGATGGCGATCTTCTTGATGTCGACTGGGATCAGGTCGTCGTCGGCCATAATGGCTCTGTCCGATACAAACGGGAGCGACCCGCGCCCGGGCACTCCCTCCGTGGGTTCGCTGATGCGCCAACTTTCTTTCGTAGGATACCTCAGGCGTGTTTGGCAGTCAAGGGTCGGTTTTGCAGACCGCGCTCCGGGGCGCCGCTCCTAGTCGTCGTCTGGTGAGGTGTCGTCGGGGGGATGGCGTTGGATCCAGTCCTTGACGAGCGTTTCGGACTCTTCGAGGTCGGTCTCGTCGAGATCGAGGCCTGTGATCTGGGCGATGCTCAGGACGACGCTCCGCTTGCTGACCTCGGTGACGGTCTCGACCTGGATGAAGCGGAGCAGAACGGGGACCATGGTCGTATCGCCCTGTGCCTCAGCGACGTCGGCGGCCGCCCGGGCGATGGCCGACAGGTCGGCGTCGAGCGGCAGGTCGTCGATCAGGTCGGCGAACGGCTTCGCCTCGACGACGGTCGGGTGCCGGGCCCACATCGTGATCGCGCGGCAGGCGGCGGCGCGTGTGTCGGCGTTTTCGGCGCGAAGCATCTGCTCGTAGAGCGGCAGCAGGGCGGGGCAGGCGTAGTCCTGGACGGCCGCGAGTGCTCGGGCGCGGAGCTTCGAGTCGTCGGAGGTGACGGCGGTGTCGATGTCCTCGATGCCGGCGACATCGGCGAGGAGGGCCTTCGCCTCGTCAAGCGTGAAGGGATCGTCCTCGGCGACGCGGAAGGTGATCGGGTCCGTGGCGAGGGCGCCGAGCGCGGCTTCTTTGGGTGTCGTAGCGTCGTCCGTGGCGATGTCCGACGTGTCGGCGCGCAGTGTCAGCTCGTACTTGCCGGGCTCGAGCGTGGGCGGTGTGAGCTGCTCGGCGTTGCCGTAGACCGCGACGAGCCGGAGCAGCGATTCCGAGTCGCCGATTTTATGCCGGGTCGGGTCGAGCGTGCGGAAGCGCGCCGTCGCGTCCGCCTCGGGCCTTGCGGCGGGTTTGATCTCGAGCACGGCGCCGGTGTCGTCGGCGCCTCGTGTGCGCGGCGTCAGGACGAGGCCGAGCGCTGCGCCCCAACCCTCGGGCTCGGCGATGACGATCGGGTCCTTTGTGGGATTCTCGATCGACCAGGTCAGCCGGATCGGCTCGTCGAGCTTGTACGTCTTCTTGTCAAGCGAGACGGTGAAGACGAGGTCGTCGAGCGTGGCGTACGTGACGTTGTCGAGGAGCTCGGCGACGTCGGCGGCGCGCTCGACGGCCAGGATCGACGCGGGACCGTCAAGGACGAATCGTCGCGGGTCGTTGGTGGCCTTGAGGAGCCAGATCGCCTCGCGGTCGGCGAGGTCGGTCGCGTGTTCTTTCGGGGTCTCGGCGTAGATCGTCGTGCGGGCCGTGGCGCCCCGGTACGTCTTGCTCACCTCGAGGACGACGACGGCGTTGCCGCCGACGCTGACCACGTTGACCACCTTCGCTTGCACGACCAGGTCGGCCGCGAGCAACCGCGCCCGCAGCTCAGCCGCGCGCGCGGCCCTGTCCTGCTCGTCCTCGCTCTCGCGCGCCGCCGCCGGTAGCATCAAGATCGCACAGCCGATGAGACATGCGATGAATCCGTGCAACCGGAGTTGGCTCACAGGATGTCCCTCGTCATGCAGCCGCTACTCATTGCAGGGCACCGCACGCTACTCGGCGCTTTTGTCGGGGTCGAGATAGAACGGCGACCACCTATGCACGAAATCCGGGAATCCTTCCACCAGAGATTCCACGCGGCCCGCGTCCTGCTTCCTGAGCCAGGCCAAGAGCCGTTTCCCGTGCGCCTGCCACTCCTTGAGTGTCTCGGGTTTTGGGGTCGGGCTGTCCGGCCCACCGGCGCGTCTCAGATAGCTGGCGGCGCAGAAGATGGGGTCGCGTGCATCGGCTGTGAGCTGGCCG
This sequence comes from uncultured Verrucomicrobiota bacterium, assembly GCA_964500825.1. Lineage (GTDB taxonomy): Bacteria > Auribacterota > JABMQX01 > JAFGEW01 > JAFGEW01 > CAYUZG01. Next base: position 18,931 of record CAZCQN010000029.1, read on the forward strand.
TAGAGCAACGACCCGCGCAGCAACTCCTCGACATCCTCCGTTGGCTTGTCGGCCACGACCTTCTTCCTGCAGCCACAAGAAAGGCTCAACGTGGCGAGCGCGCAGATGATGATGGCGGTGCATAAGGCCTGCGGTGTGGAAACGAACCGCGAGCTATTCATCACGCTGTCCTCCGTCACAGTCACCTGCCTACTCGTATACTGCGTCCGGCCTTGCAGCGCAAGGTGCGGCCTCGGCGGGAAAAGGGTCTGTTGTCGGCGACGCGGCACACAGCGACGCTCGGGCGTAACGTACCGGGAGCGGCTCCGTCGGGCGTTTGGGGTTGACGGTGCATGGGGGTGCACCTAGTATGTGGCTTCCCTGCCTGTTCGGTCATGCCGTGCAGCGACGAGGTTATGCGACGATGGGGATGACGATCACCCAAAAGATCCTGGCGGCGCACTGCGGGCGCGACGAGGTCGAGGCCGGCGAGGACGCCGTTGAGCCGGGCGAGATCGTGATGTGTGACGTCGATCTGGCGCTCGGCAACGACATCACGGCGCCGATCGCGATCGAGGAGTTCCGCAAGGCGGGCGGTACGCGCGTGTGGGACCCGGCGAAGGTGGCGCTGGTGCCGGATCACTTTGCGCCGAACAAGGACGTGCGGTCGGCCGAGCAGTGCAAGTTCATGCGCGAGTTCGCGCGCGAGCAGGACGTGGGCTACTACTGGGAGCAGTCGGAGATGGGCATCGAGCACGTGCTGCTCCCGGAGGAGGGGTGCATCGCGCCGGGCGAGCTGGTGATCGGCGCCGACAGCCACACGTGCACGTACGGCGCGCTCGGGGCGTTCTCGACGGGCGTTGGCTCGACGGACCTGGCGGGCGTGCTGCTGAGCGGGCAGATTTGGCTGCGCGTGCCGGAGACGATCCAGCTCGTCTATCGCGGCGAGCGGCGCCGGTGGGTGAGCGGCAAGGATTTGATTCTCTACACGATCGGGCGGATCGGCGTCGACGGCGCGCGCTACATGGCGATGGAGTTCACGGGCCCGGCGATCGACGCGCTCGAGATGAGCGACCGGTTCACGATGTCGAACATGGCGATCGAGGCCGGCGGCAAGAACGGCATCTTCCACGTCGACGACAAGACGCGGGCGTACCTCGACGCGATACCGCTCGATCGCGAGCTGCGCGTGTTCGAAAGCGACGCGGACGCGGCGTATGCGCGGACGGTCGAGTTCGACGTCGGGGAGATCGAGCCGCAGGTGGCGCTGCCGTTCTCGCCGGGCAACGTGCGCGGCGTGAGCGAAATCACCAAAGAAGTCCCGATCGACCAGACGGTGATCGGCTCGTGCACGAACGGCCGGATCGAGGATTTGCGTGTGGCCGCCGAGGTGATGAAGGGCAAACACATCGCGAAGTGGACGCGGTGCATCATTCTGCCGGGCAGCCATCACGTCTACAGGCAGGCGCTCAACGAGGGTCTTTTGGGGGTGTTCCTCGACGCGGGCGCGGCGATCTCGGCGCCGACGTGCGGGCCGTGCATCGGCGGGCACATGGGCGTGCTTGCCGAGGGCGAGCGGTGCGTCAGCACGACGAACCGCAATTTCGTCGGCCGCATGGGCCACCCGAAGAGCGAGGTCTACCTGGCGAGCCCCGCGACGGCCGCGGCGAGCGCGATCGCCGGCAAGGTCTGCGGGCCAGACGAGGTTGTGTGACCATGAAGGGCAAAGCGCACAAGTTCGGTGATAATGTCGACACGGACATGATCATCCCGGCGCGGTGGCTGGTGACGACGGACCCGGCGGAGATGGCGGCGCACGCGTTCGAGGATGTACAGCCGGGCTGGCCCGAGACGGTAGTCGAGGGCGACATCCTCGTGGCGGGCAACAACTTCGGGTGCGGCTCGAGCCGCGAGCACGCGCCGATCGCGCTCAAGGCGGCGGGGATCGCGTGCGTGATCGCGGCGAGCTTTGCCCGGATTTTCTACCGGAACTCGTTCAACATCGGGCTGCCGGTCCTGGAGTCGGCCGAGGCGAGCGGCGACATCGGCGCGGGCGATGTGGTGGAAATCGACGCCTCGACCGGGGCGATCACGAACCACACGAAAGGCAGGAGCTATCAGTCGAAGCCGCTCCCGCCGTTCATGCGCGAGCTTGTGTCGGCGGGCGGGCTGTTGGCATACCTTGCCAAGACTCGCAAGTAGTTGATTTAGAGACGATTCGCACACCAGCGCGTGCCGAGTGGCACGGTTCTTGCGCCAAGGGTCATGTTCCCCTGATCTTTGGCAATCCGCCGCGCGCCGGATGCGTGTTGCGGCGGCCCGTCCACCGGGCGCGCTTCAACCGTGAGGCACGCAAGACATGGGACGGACGCACACGATCGCAGTGATTCCCGGTGACGGGACTGGGCCGGAGGTGGTGGCCGAGGGGCTGAAGGTGCTCGAAGCAGCGGGCGCGCGGTACGGCTTCTCGCTCGAGACCGAGACGTACGACTTCGGCGGCGAGCGCTACAAGCGCACGGGCGAGGTGCTGCCCGACGAGTCCCTCGATGAGCTGGCGCAGTTTCGGGCCATTTACCTTGGCGCGATCGGTCATCCGGACGTGGCGCCGGGGATTCTCGAAAAGGGAATTCTGCTCAAGCTGCGGTTTCATTTCGATCAGTACATCAACCTGCGTCCCGTCAAGCTCTACCCGGGCGTCGAGACGCCGCTCAAGGACAAGGGCCCGGACGAGATCGACTTCGTCGTGGTGCGCGAGAACACCGAGGACCTCTACGTCGGGGTCGGCGGGTTCTTCAAGCAAGGCACGCCGGACGAGGTGGCGATCCAGACGAGCGTCAACACCCGCAAGGGCGTCGAGCGGTGCGTGCGGTACGCGTTCGAGCTGACGCGGCAGCGCAACAGGGACAGGAAGCTGACGCTGTGCGCCAAGACGAACGTGCTCACGTACGGGCACGACCTGTGGTGGCGCACCTTCAACGAGGTGGGCGAGGCCGACTATCCGGACATCACGCGCGATTACGCGCACGTGGACGCCACGTGCATGTGGATGCTGAAGAACCCGGAGTGGTTCGACGTGATCGTCACGACGAACATGTTTGGCGACATCATCACCGACCTGGGGGCGATGATCCAGGGCGGCATGGGCGTGGCGGCCGGAGGCAACATCAATCCGGACGGGGTGAGCATGTTCGAGCCGATCGGCGGCTCGGCCCCGAAGTATACGGGCCTGAACGTGATCAACCCGATCGCGGCGATTTGCGCCGGGCAGATGATGCTCGAGTTCCTCGGCGAGACCGAGGCGGCGGCAGCGGTCGAGCAGGCCGTCATCCGAGCGGTCAACGAGAAGATCGAAAGCCTCGGGGCCGGCCGGATGGGCTGCGGCACGAGCGACGTGGGCGACTTCATCGCCGGGTGCGTGGCCGGTTCGGCGTAACCGCTTGCGCCCCACGGCGGGGCGGACGCGACAGGTTTCGGGGGATTCGGATTGACTTCTTGGTGCTTTTTGTAGTACGCTGAGATGGCGCCGACAGCGGCGTTCCTCGACGAGGACGCACCGCACAGAACGAACACGTATCAGCTCTGGAAGTGACCCGGGGCGGCTGATGCAGATACGGCTCGAACATCTTCAATCGCAGGTCCAGAAGCCGATCATCACCATCATGATGTCGCCGCAGATGCAGCAGGCGATCCAACTGCTGCAACTGCCGATTCTGGAGCTGACGCAGAAGATCGAGCAGGAGCTGGCGCAGAACCCGGTCCTCGAGGAGATCTCGCGCGAGGAGCCGGTCGAGGAGCAGCTTCGCGAAGAGCCGCCGGAGCAAACGTCTCAGGACGAGGGGAAGGAGGGCGAGAAGGATCTCCAGTTCAAGGAGGAGTTCGACGTCCTGCGGAAGATCGACGACGAGTGGCGCGAGTACTTCCGCCAGTCGGGCCCGTACTTCCGCCCGTCGGAAGACGAGGAGGAGCGGCGGGCGTTCCTCGAGGCGTCGATCACCCAGAGCGAGACGCTGTCCGAGCACCTGTCGGCGCAGATGGTGCTGGCGGCCTCGGACAACGACGAGCGCGAGCTGGGCGACCTGATCATCGGCAACATCGACGAGCACGGGTTCCTGCGGATCAGCCTCGACGAGCTCGCGCTGCTCGCGGGCAAGACGCCGCAGGAGATCGAGCGCGTGCTCATGATCATCCAGACGTTCGATCCGGGCGGCGTCGGCGCGCGCGACCTGAAGGAGTCGCTCCTGATCCAGTTCCGCAACATGGGCAGGGAGGGCAGCCTGGCGTACCGGATACTGGAGCGGCACTACGAGGCGCTCGGCAAGAAGAAGTACCAGGAGATCGCGCGGGCCGAGCGCGTCAAGGTGACCGACATCCAGGACGCGGTCAAGGACATCATGCGCTTGAGCCTTCGGCCGGGCTCGGGATTCGGCCGGGCGCAGGCGCAGTACATCACGCCGGACATCACGCTGCGCAAGGACGACGGCAAGTTCGAGATCACGATCAACGACGAGCGCATCCCGCACCTGCGGATCAGCAACTTCTACCGCCGGATGCTCGGCGACGACGAGGTGTCGAAGGAGGTGCGCGACTACATCAAGGACAAGGTGCATGCCGGCCGGTGGCTCATCAAGAACATCCACCAGCGGCAGGAGACGCTCTACAACATCTCGAGCGAGATCGTGCGCGTGCAGGAGAACTTCTTCCGCATCGGCGGGGGCGCGCTCAAGCCGCTCACGATGCACCGGATCGCCGAGGCGGTCGGCCTGCACGAGTCGACGGTGAGCCGGGCGATCAGCGGCAAGTACATCGACACGCCGCACGGGATTTTCCCGCTCAAGTTTTTCTTCACGACGGGCATCGAGACGTCCGGGGGCGAGGAGGTCTCGGCGCATCGGGTCAAACGGGCGCTCAGGGAGCTCGTGGCGAAGGAGGACACGAAGAAGCCGCTGAGCGACGAGGCGCTGGTGAAGATGCTCAACGACGAGGGCTACAAGATCGCGCGCCGCACAGTGGCCAAGTACCGCAAGGAGCTCGGCATCCTGCCGTCCCACCTCCGCAAGTCGTTCT
>CAZCQN010000030.1:0-12569 GCA_964500825.1 uncultured Verrucomicrobiota bacterium
AGATGCACGAGACGCTCGCGACGATGATCACGTCGCGCCGCTCGAGCAGCGACCGGGTCGCCGAGTGGCGCAGCTTGTCGATCTGCTCGTTGATCGAGGTGTCTTTCTCGATGTAGAGATCCGTCGAGGGGATGTAGGCCTCGGGCTGGTAGTAGTCGTAGTAGCTGACGAAGTACTCGACCGCGTTCTCGGGGAAGAGCTCGCTGAACTCGCTGTAGAGCTGCGCCGCCAGCGTCTTGTTCGGCGCGATCACGAGCGTCGGCCGGTTCACGTGCGCGATCACGTTCGCCATCGTGAACGTCTTGCCGCTGCCGGTCACCCCGAGCAGCACCTGGTCGCGCCGCCCGCCGAGCAGCCCCTCGGTCAGCTTCCCGACCGCCTCCGGCTGATCGCCCTGCAGCGTGAAGTCTGTTACGAGTTTGAAGCTTCTACCCATGGGCATGCTCTAGCGACCCGGTTGCTTGCGAGCGACCGCTGCGTTCGCAACCACTTCGTGGCGGATCCCCTGCCGAAGCCCAGATATGATGAGCGGTTGATTGGCTGTCCTCAGGAGCAGCACATGGGCACCAGCTATCCCTTGAGGGCTGGCAGGACCAAGGGAGGCAAGTTCATGCGTGCCAGCGAAGACAGGGCAACCTCCCTGAAGAAGGGCCATGTGTTCACTCTGACATTCTTCTTCAGGAACCTCCTGAGAACATCGTCGGGAGGAGTGCCGCCTATGACGTAGACGACCACGAAGGTTGCCTTGACAACAACAAGGGCTTTTCCACCACGCCTCTCCTTGATGTCTAACCTGTAAGCATGCTCAGCCACGAGGTGATCCTCGCTGAGCTCACGCACCTTGGGTGTGTCCTTGAGCTTGATGGACATCGGGGCCTCAAGAGTCACGGGATTCTTGAGCTCGAAAGATGCGCTCTCTGCATACAGATTCTCAATCTCGAGCTCGCGGATGAACTTGGAGTACTGACTCGAAAGCGCTTTGTCGTTCGCCATGGTCACACTCAACTCGCCTCCGATAGTTCGATTAGTTCAGCCTTCCCGCGATGGCTGCGCCGCGGCCCAGGCTCCTCTTCGTCCTCATGCATTGCAGCTCGGGCAACCGCCGGGCGCAGCCCGGCGAGGCGCTGCGCGACGATCTGGCGCGCAAGATCGCCCTTCAATCTTGCGAAGCACTCCCTGACCTCTCGCGAGCCTTGGGCCAACTGGCCGTTGATCTTGAACCAAGTCAGGTGGCTACTCAGAAACAGGTTGATGAGTTGGTTCAGACTGACGCCCTGCTCTCTCGCTGCAAGCGACAGCCCGCAATGCAGGCTGGGCGGCATGCGCAGCGCGAAATTGCCGCTGTACTGCTGTCGCTCAGGCTTCGGGATTTCCCTTCCCAATTCCTGAGCCGCCTCCAGCCAGGCCTCCTGTGACTGGACCAGATTGGCCAAGCACTCCTCGGGGCTCTTGCCGTCTGCAACGGTCGTGGGGAGATCCGGGATCTCTGCCCAGAATGCGCCGTCCTCCGTCGGGACGATCTTCGCTGCGTACTTCAGTCGGTTCTGCTTCACTGTCGTCACCCCCCGATAACCAGCCTGATGATGTCTATGTTCGCGAGAGCTCGCTTCACGGTGTGTGTGCTAACGGCGTCTCCAGAGTGGTGAGGCGCGTGCATCGACACGATCTCTATCGTTTCTCGCACTTCCTTAGAGAGGTTACTCCACGCCTCCCCCAGTGCCTTCTTGTCGAGAATGAATAGACGCTGAGAACCTCGCTTGCAGCGCTCCTCGTAGCCGAACGCTTCCATCAGTTTTCTGAACTTGGCGTACCTGACGTCCCTCGGGTTTCCAGCTACCTTATCGTATAGCTTGCTTCTTGCGCTCACGGGTAGTAATATCACATACAATATCGGTTTGTTTCAACCACGATTCATACCAACTGGTTCCCCTCTTCTCTCTGGAAGGGGAAATCTGGCGTTCCATGTGCATTCACATGCACATAGCTTGCCTATGTTGTATGCGACGAGATCTCATTACGCAAGCACCTTCTCGCCAGATCTTTGCCCGTGGCCGTTGGGACCGCCTGCCCCGCCTTCACCGCGCGCCACGAAGGCAGTGGCGACGGATTCCGGTTCCGCGTAGCCTGATCACGCGGTATACTAGCGTGTCTTGCCTGATTGCTGGGTGACCCGAAAGGGGTGAGACCATGCGCGTGCTTTCATCGTTTCTCCCTCTTGTCCTGATTGTTGCGATCTCGAGCTGCGTGCCTGCGCAGGACGAGGCCCCGCGCATGCCGCCGCCGGACGGCGTGGCGCCCGCGCTCGATCTGGCCGTGCACAAGGAGGCCGGCGCGCTCGGGACGTTCCGCGCGACCTTTGCGTTCCCCGACGGCTGGCGGCCGGAGCGCGACGTGCTCGTTGTCCTTGCGCCGTTCTCGGCCAGGCGCGACCGCGAGGGCAAGTACGACCCGGCCAAACTGTTCGAAGCGGCCGAGGCGCTGATCGCCGGGCTGGGCGACGGCGACCGCGTCAACGTGCTGAGCTATCAGGACCTGCTGCACGGTGAGTCGTGGTTCCCCAAGGGGTACCCGTTCGTCGAGAACGCCGACGACCTGTTCGTCCGTCCGCAGATTCTTTTGGGCGACTGGACGAAGCCGGCCGAAGCCGTCACCGAGCTCAAAGCGCTTCGCGAGCGCGGCGTCGAGACGGTGCGCAACACGTCGTGGTTCATCGAGCTTGTCAGGGAAGCTGCGCTTGCCTGCGAGACCGACGACGGGCGCGTCAAGGAGGTCGTCGTCATCGCCGACTCGCACACGACGCCCGCGAGGAACCTGCTCGCCGGCCTGCCCGTCGACGTGCCGCTGCCCGACATCCGGCTCGAGCCGCTCAACCCCGAGTGGACGGCCGCGCTCTTCGTGAGAATGCTCAGCGCGGGCATCCACCTCAACTTCGTCGTCGTGTCCGACGACGAGCCGCCGGTCTTTCGTGAGAAGCGCCTGCGCCGGATGGCGGAAACGACGCACGGCTTCTACGTCGAGTGGCCCGACGACGAAGCGGCCCGCGAGGGCTGCGTCGAGTGCATTGCCGGCGGCTTCCATCGCGGCCTGGACGTCGCTTTCGGCGAGAGCGACGCGAACTACATCTACACGAACCGCTGGACGGCCGGCGGCGGCGATGCCTTCACCGTCTACGGGCGCTATTGGACGCCCGGCGCGTACACGTTCACCATTCGCGACACACTGACCGGGTACGCGTGGTCGTTCGACGTGGCGCTCCCCGCAGAGACAGCCGCGCACCCCGAGCTCGACGCCCAATGGGCCGAGCAGCGCATCCTCGACGGCGTGTGGAAGCTGGCCACGTACGGCCCGGACGATTACCTGGCGTACGATCTATGGCAGTTGGCCCGCCGGCACGAGCTCGCGCTGCCGGAGCTGCTTAAGGAGACGCCAATCCTGGTCGAGCCCAAGCCGGTCAAACGCCCGCGCGGCAAGGGGCGCAAGCTCGAGGTGCCCGTCCTCGACGAGGAAGTGGCGATCCCCGCACACTCGCCGCTCGCCGAGCTCGCCCCGTTCGACATGCTCTACGTGCGCTACGGCCGGCTGCGGTCGGCGCTTGAGCTGCTCGACATGGGCTACTTCTACGGCCGCGACGTGATTCAGGCGCTCGGCCTGCATGCGGACGTCACGATGATCGAGGAGAAGACGCAGGCGCAGATGTGCGTCCGCGTCTCGCGCAGGCTCACGAAGCTCTACGAGGCCGCCGTGGCCGAAGTCGCGCAGGTCTCGACGGGCGCTTCGGTGGGCGAGGGGCTCGACGTCTGCTTCATCATGCGCGTGAAGATGCCGAAGGCGTATCGCATCCGCATGAACCAGTTCCGCCGCGCCGCGCTCGACGACCACCCCGGCACGACGGTGCGGCGCTTCAAGCACGAGGGCGTCGTCGTGACCGAGACGCTCGGCCCGCACAACGTGGTGCGCTCGTACTTCGCCATGTTCGAGCACACGCCGCGCGGCGCGACCGAGCCGCAGACGTTCGCCGTGAGCGGCAACACCTGGGCGAGCGTCCGGCGCGTCCTCGACGTGCACGTCGGCAAGATCCCAAGCATCGTCGCCAATGCGGACTTCGCGCAGTTCCGCGCGAAGCTGCCAATCGACGCATTCGTCGACGAACAGGCAGGCACGACACATGCCGAGAACGTGTTCGTCTACGTCGGCGGGCCGGCAATCCAGTCGCTGACCGACTGGCGCATCGAGGCGCTCAAGCAGGAGCAGCAAACGGTCGCCTCGCACCTGCGACTGCTTCGGGACGCGCTCAACTCGTACGCGCGCGATCTCGGCGTTTTGCTCGACGAGCCGCGCTGGCCCGACACGATCATGGGCGACCTCGTCGAGAAAGGCTACCTGCCCGGGATTCCGGCTCATCCGGGTATCGGCGCGTATGCGTTCGACCCCGAGCTCCAACTCTTCTACTCGACGCGCTACGGCCGGCTCGGCTGGCTCACGCCGATGGCCGACCTCATCGACGCGGCCGGCAAGCCGCGCTACGAGAAGCCCGAGTTCGGGGCGTCGGCGGCGCAGCTCGCCTGGACCGACGAGTTGATCCTCTCGCGCGCGATCACGCGGCCCGACCCGAGGGACTTCAAATTCGCCATGCTGCGGGCGCTTGCAGGCAAAGAGACAAGCGACTTCAGCACGTTCCGCGACCTCATGCAGCGGCCCGGTCTCGCCGTGGCAATGAAGTCGCGCTTGCTCCAGCTCGGTGGCCGAGGTCTCGGGACGACCAAGGCGCAGATTGCGCTCAACTTCCTCGCCAACAAGGTCAAGAACGAGATCAAGACCGCCATCGGCTGGACGGACAAGGCCGACCCATTCGCCTGGGCCGGCGACGAGATATGCGTCGTGCTCGACGCGCGGCTCGCGAGCAGGCGCACGCTGCCCGTTGATCCCCCGCTCGCCGTCGCGTGCAAGGTTAAGAACAGGTCCAAGGCCGCGGCAATCCTCAGGAAGGTCGCGAAGCCGCCGGAGTGGCTCGAGCCCGCTGCGAGGGGCGTGGCGCGGAAGGTATCGGCCAAGGGCTTGTTCTTTGTGCTGGGTCAGGGGGACCAGCTGATGCTGGCAGCGTGCCGGGATGCCCGGCTGCTCACCGTCGTACCATCGAGCGAGGAGACTGCCCTCCGCAGCTTCCTGCCGGAGAAGTGCCACGTGCTGATCCGTTATGACTCGAGGCGCGGCGGCGAGCTCGCGGCAGCCGCGCTTCAACTCTACGGTCCGGCGGCCGAGGAGCAGTCGCAGCTCACGATGGCGCGGTTCGAGTCGCGCTACGGCAATCGCCTTGAGCCGCTTTCGCTTGAAGCACTGCCCATGATGCGCAACGCACCTCGTCCTGCGGGCAGTCAGTACTTCATTGACCCCGTGGACGGCCGGATCGCCTCGACCGTGTACGGTCTGCCGGGCGATTTCTTCATGTGCGGCCGAGTACCGCTCGACGCCGGAATACGGAAGGCGCTAGCGGTCGAGGCAGTCGGCTATGGGGCGGTCGTCTTGCGCGGCGACGCGATCGAGTTTGTTGGTGCCGCGCCGAATCCGGGCGTCGCGGCGTGGAAGAAGGAGCGACGGGTGAGCTCGATGAGCGCCACCCGTCAGGTCGCGCGACTCAGGACGACGGGCTCGCCCGACCGGCTTGCCAAGGCGGTCTGCTCGCACGATGGCTATCTGTGGCGGCTGGGCCTGCGCGGCTTCGAGCTGGATGCCGTACGGTTCGAGGAGCAGCTTGATCGGGCCCAAGATGGCGCCCGCGCCCGGGCAAGGGAGGCGCGCATGGCGAACAACCCCGAGCTGTGGTGTCCGAAGGCTCGGGAGTACGGCGTGATCTACCCCTCGTTACCTGTGGAACCGGGTTTTCCTTATCTCCCAGACTACTTCGCGCTCGAGGCCTTCCCACATGGGAAAATCCTCGCGCTCCTCGAGGAGGCCTACGCCTGGCAGCGATGGAGGCTTCAGATAGCTCCGCAGCTTCCGCGATTCGAGACGGGCGAGGTCACGAGACTCACAGAGTCGCTCGGGGGATGCTTCCGTCCTGTTGAAGGCCCGCCGCTGATGGACAAGATGTCCGAGGCCGCGGCGAAGCTCGTCGGCTGGTGGATCATCTGCCGAGGCCCGGCCGCGGTCGATGAGCTCCGGGGCCTCCTTGAGAGGGCCGACGAGGAGTTTAGCTTGCCGCCTGCGACGATCGAGTTCATACGGCGGCAGGCGAAGGAGTACCTTCGGATCATTGAGAAGCAGTAGAACGCACGAAAGGGTGGGAGCCGTCCTGGTTCCGGGATTGTCCAGATACGGAATGGATCGTTTCTCGACGGAATACGCATCGTTTCGGTCTCCGGCCGTCCCGGTTGTCCGCGAGCCGGGGAAGCGCGTCCGGGCGGCGCCGAAGATCGCCGAGCGGCTCGTGGCGTGCCTCTGGTACAGCCAGCGGTACCTCAAGGAGCTCAAGACGGCCGACGGCCGGCCCGTGAGCGTCATCTCGCCCGGCGTGTGGAACCTCGACGACGGGCCCGACTTTGTGCGCGCGGCCGTGCGCATCGGCGACGAGGTAATCCAGGGCGATATCGAAGTCCATGTCAACTCGAGCGACTGGAACGCGCACGGCCACCGCTCGCAGCTCGAGTACGCCAACGTGGCCCTCCACGTTGTGATGTGGAACAACGCCGGCATCACGACCGTCACCGACGCCGCAGGCCGGGCGGTCCCGCAGGCCGCGCTCGCCGACGCGCTCACCCGGCCGCTGCGCACCGTCGAGAAGCAGATCGAGACCGACGACTACCCCTACCGCAAGCGGGCCGGCCTGGGCGAGTGCGCCAAGGTCCTGCGCCGTGTGCGTCGTGCCGAGCTCGTGCGGCTCATCATGCTCGCCGGCGAGTGGCGCGTGCAGGAGAAGGCCGAGCGCTACGCCGCCTGGCTCAACGAGATTGACGCGGTCGCCGTCGATTTCGACGACGTCCTCTACCGGGCCGTGATGGAGGCGCTCGGCTACGACGCGAACAAGCAGCCGATGCGCACGCTGGCCGAGCGGGTGCCGCTGCGCGTGCTGCGCGAGTTCGCCGAGGGCCAGCAGGCGGGCGCGGGCGAGTACGCGGTGCAGGCCGTCTTGCTCGGCGTCTCGGGCCTCTTGCCGTCGGAGGCCGACCCGTCGTGGGACAAGGAGACGCAGCGCTTCTACGCCTTCCTGAAGGGGACGTGGGACGCGTTCCAGGACGAGCGGTCGTACTTCCCGATGGATCCGGGCGCGTGGTTCACTGGCGGGCGGCCGGCCAACTCGCCCATGCGGCGCATCGCGGCCGCCAGCCTGTGGCTGCAGCGCACGCGCCGGCAGCCGCTTCTCCAGACGCTCACCTCGATCCTCGACGGGCTCAACAAGACCGCGGCCCGCTTCGAGGACGACTACCGCCGGTTCCGCGAGAACGTGCTTGCGCGGACCACGGCGATGCGCGGCGGCGCCGTGAGCAAGGCGTGCCGCGAGGCCCGCCGCCGGATGGCCGATGTGTTCGACGTCGGTACCGACCGCTATTGGTCGCGCCGCTACGTGCTCGGCGGGCGCACGCTGGCGAGGCCGGTCGCTTTGCTCGGGCGCAGCCGGCTCGAGCAGATCGTCGTCAACGTCGTTATACCCGTCTTGCTGCTGTACGTGCGGCGCGCCCGGCCCGAGCTCGAGGGCGCCCTGCTGATGCTCTATCACGCCTCGCCCAAGGGCGACGACGACAAGGTGACCCGGCTCGTGCGCCACCGCCTCTTCGGCGTACAGAAGGACCCGGTCGGCCCCGAGACGGCCGTCCTGCGCCAGGGCCTACACCAGATCTTCAAGGACTTCTGCTCCAAGGACGCCGGCGGCTGCATCGGATGCAGCTTCCGCGAGAACCTCGACCGCTGGCTCGCCCATCGCGGCCCCGAGCTCCCCGGTTGACACACGCCGGTGCGGCCGGTACCATCCGACCTACGCTGATTGTGTCCCGCGGTCATTCCGGGAGGAGGTCCAGGCAGCCGCCACGGCATCCGGTGGCGCAGCCTGAGCGAGAGTAACGCCCCATTCGAGGGCGTCGATCGGTTTGCCACAGCCAAATCGGAGGAGGGAATCATGGGTCTGCCGAAAGTGAGCGTTATTGGCGCCGGCCACGTGGGCGAGACGACGGCCCACGCCATTGCGCGCGGCAATCTCGCCAACGTCGTTCTGCTCGACATCGTCGAGGACATGCCTATGGGCAAGGCGCTCGACATGATGGAGTCCGCGCCCGTCGAGGGGTGGGACGCCACCATCGCCGGCGCGAACGACTACGCCGACACGGCCAACAGCGACATCGTCGTGATCACCGCCGGCGTGCCGCGCAAGCCGGGCATGTCGCGCGACGACCTGCTCAAGGTCAACGCCGAGATCGTCGGCGGCGTCGCCGACAGTGTGCTCAAGCAGCCGGGCGATCCGATCCTGCTCGTCGTGTCGAACCCGCTCGACGTGATGACCTACCTGGTCTACTCCAAGAGCGGCTACCCGAAGAACAAGGTGTTCGGCATGGCCGGCGTGCTCGACTCGACGCGCTTCCGCTGCTTCATCGCGATGGAGCTCGGCGTCTCGGTGCGCGAGGTTTCGGCCATGGTCCTCGGCGGCCACGGCGACTCGATGGTGCCGCTGACCGACTACGCGACCGTGAGCGGCATCGGGATCAAAGCGCTTATCGCGCAGGACCGCATCGACGCGATGGTCGAGCGCACGCGCAAGGGCGGCGGCGAGATCGTCAAGCTGCTCAAGACCGGCAGCGCCTACTACGCGCCGGCGGCCGCGATCGCCTCAATGGTCAAGAGCGTCACGCAGGACCAGGGCCAAGTCCTCCCGTGCTGCACGCTGCTCGAGGGCGAGTACGGGATCAAGGACGTCTTCGTCGGCGTGCCCGTCAAGCTCGGCGCGAACGGCGTTGAGAAGGTCATCGAGCTCAAGCTCGGCAGCGCCGATAGCGAGGCGCTCAAGAAGTCGGCCGAGCACGTCAAGGGCACGATCGAGGACCTCAAGAAGCTCATGGGCTAGTACGCGTTTCCCCACGCGCATGCGCTTCCGGCCGTCGCGCGTGAGCCGCGTAGCGGCGACTGGGAGTAGCCGGCGACGCTTCGCGTCGGACAGGCGTAAGCCCGTGGGAAGCGGAATCGAAAAACACCCGAGCCTCGTCAGGGGCGACTGAGCGCACGAGCTCAATTGCCCCTGACGGGGCTCCGGTCCTCTGGGGCCGCCTTGTTCCACGGGCTTGCGCCCGAGGCTACTCCCAGTCGCCCCTGGCGGGGCTTGCAGTTGTGCGCTGGCGCGAGTTCGATCCAAGTCGGGTGCCTGTCCTGAGGCCTCGTTCCTCGTCGTAGACAACAGCGTGTTCGGAAAAGCACCGCCCTGCCTGCGCCGGAATGGCTCCTCGTGCAGGTAGTCCCGCTGCATCGAGCAGCCTGGCTCGCTCGACCTGTGAGTAACCACACTAGCCCCAGCCTTGCATTCTCAGGCTGAGTGCCCATAATGAGCGCCCGTTCCTGGCCCCAGGAGCGGGCGCTTTTTTGATGCGCATGAGGGCGCCGACCGCCAGATGCAAACGCCGGCGGTCGCATCGGAGACAAGACGGCCTGGCAACGCAACACACTCGGAGGCGGACGATGAAACGGGCAGCAGTGGTGGTCGCAGCATTCGCCCTGTGCGCTGTATGGCGCGTGTGCTGCGCGAATTCAGGCGCGACACTTGAGCTGAACGAACCGCGCGGCATCGACGTCGACTCGCAGGACCGCATCGTCGTCGCGTACGCTGCCAGCCACGTTGTGGCCATCTACAGCCCCGAGGGCGAGCTCGTGCGGCTGCTCGGCCGGCTGGGCGAGCCCGGCAGCGATGAGGCCCACTTCAACACGCCGTACGGCGTCACCATCGACGTCGGCGACTCGGTCTACGTTGCCGATACCGAAAACGACCGCATCTGCGTTTTTGACGACAGCGGCAGTTTCGTTCGCGCCATTGGCGACAGCGAAGGCCCCGGCAAGCTCAGCAAGCCGCACGGCTGCGAGCTTGATGAGGGCGGCAACATCCTCGTCGCCGACACGATGAACAACCGGATCGCCGCCTTCACCCCCGACGGCACATACCTGCCCGACCACAGCATCGAGGGCGACGTGGCCGAGATGCTCGACGAGCCGAGCAACCTGATGCTGCAGAGCTTCTTCCGCGGCCGCATCCAGCAGTTGTTCGTGGCGAACGCCGGCGCCGGCCGCATCGACCAGTACGAGTGGCGCGACGTCGAGGTGGAGGTCGAGGGCGAGACGAAGAAGGCGAAGCGGTGGGTCTGGGTCAAGGAGCACTGGGCCAACCCCGACGTGAAAGACGTCGCGTCGAGCGTCGAAGGCGACATCTGCGCCGCATGCCCCGGCTGGAACAGCGTTCGCCGCTATGACGTGTACATGAGGTATCGGTGGGACACGGTCCACAGCACGGACCACAAGTCGCTCTACGGGCTCGAGGGGCGCGGCATCGGCAAGCTCGGCGTCAAGCCGTACGGGATCGCGATCGGGTCCGATCAGCGCGTGCTCGTAACCTGGCCCGAAGAGAACCGGGTGATCAAGTACACCGAAGCGATGATCGACCCGTGGCGGCCCGAGATCAGGCGCCTCCGCCGCACGAGCGCCGTCATCAGGTACGATTCGCTCAAGCCCGTCGCGTCGGCCGTTCAGTACTCGCTCGACGGCGAGACCTGGATGACGGTCGAAGGCTCCGGCCGCCCGAAAGCGCGACACAGAGTGAAGCTCACGGGCCTCGAGCCGGGCACGCAGTACCGCTTCCGCGTCCAGTACGGCTGCTCGTTCATCCCGAAGACGCCGTTCTGGGGCCCCGAGTGGCGCTTCGCCACCGCCGCGCCGCGCGGCATGGTGCGCTACCTCGACATGCCGATGCTCGTCGTGCTCTACAGCAACATGTACAACCCGGTCAAGCTGCCCGACGGCGTCGAGCCGCCGACGGCGATGACCGACGAAGCGATCGAGACGGTCAAGATCCACCTCGAGCAGGGCGCCACCGGCTACTACTTCGCCTCACGCTGGCTGCTGAACATCCACTACGACTGGGTGGTCATTGACGAGCCGCAGATCGTCTTTCCCGATCCCGAAGCGCTCGAGGAGCTCAGCGACGAGAACCGGGCCGCCTTCGACGAGTTGATGAAGGCTGAGCGCACCGACGAGAACCGCGCCGAGATTATCGCGTTCCTCAAGGAGAAGCTCGCCGACGCGCTGAGCGATCAGGAGCTCGAATGGCTCACGGCGCCCAACCGTTCGAAGAAGGGCGCCAACTGGGTGTGGGAGACCGATGAGGAATTCGACGCGCTCGCCCGGGCGCAGCACGGCAAGTCGGTCACCGACTACGCCGGCTGCATTAGCCTCGGGTGCCTGTGGAACTGGCACGAGGGCGAGGCGCCCAACGACCTCGCGCCCGGCCGCATCCAGGCCGCCGCCTCCACCGACCCCGATACCCCGCCGGAGAAGCCCGGCTACTGGCGCCAGGCCGGCTCAGGCGGCCTCACGCCGTACTGGTGGGGCGGCAAGCTCGGCAAGCCGATCGGCCGCTGCGCGTTCAACACCGGCGGCGGCACCGTCGGGCTGTTCTTCCACGAGATGGGCCACAAGATGGACGGCCAGTTCCTCTTCAGCGGCTACCAGGACTACCCGTTCAATCATTTCGCCAACACGTTCCTCAAGGGCCGTTACGACAACGGGCTGTCGGGCAACGGCTACCTGCTGCGCGGCTACCCGACCGAGTACTACTTCGTCTCGATCCTCGGCGAGGTGAAGCTCGCGCCGGATACCGACGGCGACGGCCTGGCCGACGACGACCCGAACCTGCTGTGCGACGAGAAGCGCTTCGGCTCGAGCCCGCGCCGGCGCGACACCGACCGCGACGGCCTGAGCGACCACGACGAGATGCTTGCCACGTACGGCGTCCAGGAGATCAAGCTTGACCGCCAGCGGATGGTCGAGCACCTCATCCCGCCCCGGCCCGACCTGCCGGATAGCGACGGCGACGGGATCATCGACAGCCGCGACCCGCATCCGCTCTACCCGGTCCCGGCCACGATCGCGAAGCGCACGCCGGTGCTCGACGGGCGCATCGAGCCCGGCGAGTGGAACGTCTACCGCACGTTCACCGACGGTGAGCTCGTCGGCACGTTCTACATGGCGTGGGACGACGACGCGGTCTACTTCGCGCTTGCGGCCGATCGCTGGGCCGAGATCGTCCCCAAGTTCGACTGGAACCAGGACGGTTTCATCTGGGGTCGCGACAACCTGTTCCTCAAGGTGACGCCCGACACGCGCGACCCGATGGCCGACCCGCCGACGTGCCGCATCGAGATGCGCGTTTGGGACGTGAGCTATCGCGGCGTCGACCTGCGCGATAGCGGGATGAACAAGCGGCTCTACGACCCCAAGCACATCCGGACGGCGACCGGCGCTCAGGGCGATCTGAAGGTGCTCGAGGTGGCGCTGCCGCGCAACCTGCGCGTGTCGCTCGATCCGCGGCCCGGCATGACGTTCGACTTCGG
>CAZCQN010000030.1:12669-23616 GCA_964500825.1 uncultured Verrucomicrobiota bacterium
CCGGAACGTGAAGAAGAAGTAGACGAGCACGCTCACGAGCGCGGCCGTGAACAGGATGTTGTGGATCGTCGTGGCCCAGTCGAACCCACCGCTCGGCGTCAACGCGACCAAGGGCCGAAACGAGTTCGTCACCTGCGGCACCATCAGGAGCAGGTACTTCTTGAATGCGAGCCCTGCGCCCATCCCGATGAACATGGCGAACACAAGCCGGCTCATCCACGCATACTTCTTGGAATAGAGCGTGTACCACATCGCGCCGGGCACGAGGCAGAGCAGCCAGAGCATCTTCCAGCTCCACGTGCCCTCGCTGACGAGACTGCGAACCCCCGCGCTCATCGGCTTCACCCAGTTCGGGCGCAGCACGTCGCGGTAGATGATCATGATCGTGACGGCCGTCGCACACCCGAGCAAGATGTGTGTGAGCATCTTGTAAGCCGCGTTGTCCTCGAAGATGTACGACATCACGATCAGGAACGTGAACGTGCCGAGGGCGATCTCGACGATCGTGAAGACATCCGCGTAGTTGACGACCCCGAGCAACATCAGCGTCTCCTCCCCAGCGTCGACAGGTACCCGATGTTGCCCATGATGATGAAGACGATCATCAGCACATGCACGAACGACTGTGGCGTCATCAGCTCGGTGCCCTCGCCGGGCTCCTTCAGATCGAGCAGCCGTTCGTACTCGGCCGCGCCGCGTGTGCCGCCAAGGATACCGGCGAGCTGGCCCGACTCGAAGTAGATGGCGTAGTTGGGCACCACGATGCTCATGCACGCGAACACCAGCGGCGTGCCGAACTGGGCGTGGACGAACGAGATCCACTCGAGCGCCGGCTCGTACGCGATCGACACAACGAGGTGTGCATCCCTGATCGTCTTCACCCGCTGCATCAGGGGCAGCTCGCCGACGGGCGTGCCGTTCAGGTCGGCTGGGAAAGTCGCGTGGATGTCGCGCGCGAACCCATCGAGCAGAAAGCCAAGCGGTGCACTGACCACTGCGCTGCCGCCCGCCCCCTTGAAGCCGAGGTTGACGTAATCGACGCCGTACTTCTTGCCGTGCTCCTCGGCGAGTCTGTCGAGCTCCTCCTGCGCCATCTTCGGCCCGAACGGCGCGAGCCCCACCGACGTAACGACGAACTTGATGTCGCGTCGGAACATGTGCTCGACGAGCGCGAGAAACTGCGCCCGGTTCTCGGCCTGCGTCCACATCGCCCACGAGCTGTCGAAGATGATGACCTTGTCGGGCGGGCAGCTATCGATCGCCTCGAACGCCGCACGCGCCTCAGGCCCGACGTGGGTGACCGGCAGCGGCTTGAGCGCGAACGCGGCGACGGTCACCACGACAAGCACACCGTAGATGATGCGCCGGTCCAGGCTCTGGAGCCGCTCGCCGAACCGCTGCCAGCCGGTCAGCGTGTTCATGTCGTGCTGTCGTGAGTCCATCGCGCCGCGCCTAGAGACGTCGTTTATCCATCGAGAGCCACAGTCGCATCGCGAGCACCAAGCCGCCGACGGCGGCACCGATCTGAATCGCCCGCATCGTGGGCACCATGATCGTGTAGCTGATCCAGAGGGCGACGTTCTGGACCTGCATTTGTTCCGGCAGCCACGCGGTCAAGAGCTGGCCGAGCGGCACCTGGCCGAGCATCACAAGGATGGCGGCCACCATCATGAGGCCTGCCTCGGCGTTCTTGAGCTTGAACGAGCGGTACGAGGCTGATGCCAGGTAGAACGTCAGCAGCCCCATGGTCGATGCGCCGAAGCTCTCCATCATCCCGTAGAAGATGATGTTGTAGAGCTTGTGGCCGGGCTCCAGCACCTTGGGCTCGCGCTGGCCCCAGCCGAACGCGAAGACGAGCGTGACAAGCAGGGCGATGAAGAAGGCCATCGAGTAGACCGAGTCCTTCTCGCCCTTCATGATGCGGCTGCCGTGCAGCCGCACCAATCCGAACAGGCCGAGGCCCAACGCCATCGCGCCCACGACGAGAAACACCTGCATGGTGGTCGTCAGGCTGCTCGTCAGGTAGGTGTTTTGCGGCTCCTCCCCCCGCTCGAGAGCCGGCGTGTCGCTCGCCGTTCGCCACACAACACCGTCGCTGCTTGTGGCGATGCCGAGCCTGTGATCCTGCCCCTCCGCCGATGTGGCCCCGCAGTAGGCCATCACGGAGCCATCGCCGGCGCGCTGGACACTCAAACCCGAGAGACTGAGCGCGTCAAAGCGCTCCAACAGCGGCTTCGACTTCTCCTGGTCGGAGAGCCGTGAAGCCGCGTTCTCTAAGGCCGTCCCATCAAGCAGCTCCTGCGAGAGCCCGGACCACGCCGCAAGCGCCAGGCCGATGCGCCGCGGCCATGCGACGGAGCTGTCGATTGCCCTGAACCGCTCAAGAGCTTGCCGGACGCCAGGATCATCGTGGAGCGACCTGAGCACCCGCCATATGGCGGGACCGAAGATCGGATTGCTCTCGTTCCTGTGCCAGGTGATGCCGTCCGACGAGGTGGCGAGGCCCACCAGTGAGGTGTCAATCGGCTTGTCGCTGCCGCGCATGTAGAGCCGTCGCGTGCCGACATAATACAGGCTGAGCCCGTCGCCGTTGTCGATCACGCTCAGGTCCGTGATCGTGCTGTATTCCCAGCCGTTCTCGGGCTCAATGGCGAGCACGGGGTTGTTCGCTTTGTCGAGCGTCCACGCGAGGCCGTCGGGGCTCGTGGCGCGCGAGACGCCCTCGATCGTCCGCTCGCCCCGGCGGTAGGTGCTGGCGAAGTACGCGATGTAGCCCGTGTCGGTCCGCCGCACGGCGAGCGCCCTGATCGCCGCCCGTTTGACTTCTCCCCCGGCTTCGGCCGTCTCCTTGATGAGCGAGAAGACCACGCGCCGGCCGCGCCACCGCAGGCCGTCGCCGCTCGTGGCCCGCATGACGCGGTCGACGTCGTCGGGGCCGTGGCCGACATAGAACATCGTGTACGAGCCGTCGGGCTCGCGGACGACGGCCGGGCTGTCGGGCCCGCGCCAGTCCTTGCTGCTGAACAGGCTCCGGCCGAGCATCGGGTTTCCGCCGGCCTTGGCCCATGTCGCGCCGTCGCGGCTCTCGGCGAGGCCCACGGCCAACCGCGTGTCAGTGCTGCCTTCGAGTGCGCGCACGCCGGTGTAGTAGAGCCGAGTCCCGTCGTCGGCCTCGACGAGACACGGGCTGCCCATGCGCCGGCAGTCGAACCCGCCGCCGACGGACGCAGGCAGCACGAACTCGAGCAAGTAGTAGAGCCCGACGACGAACGTGATGCCGATGGCGAGCTTTCTCTTCATCCGCCGAGCCTATCGATAGCGCATGAACAATTCGAGAAACGGGTTGCCCTCGACGATCGACACGCCTGCGGTGAGCGTCAGAACCGCGTTGAGCGTGAGCAGCACGACGCCGACAAGGGCGATGGCTAAGAGCAACGACTTGAGCCGGTCCTGCGCGACGAGACTGCCCTTGATCGTCGGGTCGCCGCTCACGTACGCACTCGCGGCGAACAGCTCCTCGCCGATGATCACGTAGTCGCACGAGGCGATGAAGAACGGGATCTGGGACGGTCCGGTGTCACCGGCGATCTGGATGACGCCGCGGCGCGCGCCCGGCTCGGTCATGAGCAGGCTTGTGAACCAGAACAGGCCGAGGAAAAACGCGCTCGCGGCGTCCTCGTCCTCGATCATGGCGGCCGTGAGCATGGCGTAGACGGTGTGGTCCCGCGAGAGGAACCGCACGTCCTCGTCGCGGAACTCGTCGAGCCGCTCGGCGCTTCGGTACGCCTCGCGGATCGTCTCCTCGATCATCGGGTAGGTCTCGGCCCGGTCCGTCGTCGTGATCAGGCGCACGCCCATCCGGGCCGTCCGGTCGGCCACGTACGAGAGGATGCCGAGCGAGGCGTACAGCTCCATCGCCTGCACGCCGGCCTCGCCGATCGTGTAGAACGCCGGCCGCCCCATCTCAGTGGCGCGGCCGATGGCGTCGTCGATCGCGTCGATGCCCGGGATGCGGCGCACGTAGAGGGGCTTGCCGAGACGCGCCTTCCGGATGTTGCTGACGATCCAGTAGAAGAGCAGGACGATCAGGATGATGAGGACCCAGTCTGCGTGTTGCATGCTCCTCCTCCGAACGCGGCGGATACTACGGACCACGTCGGGCGCTGTCAACGCTCATTCCGCGCGCAAGAAAGCGCTATACAAGCCCTCGTCGCTGCGCTATACAAATCCGTTAGGCGCCCGATCACGTGGCCGACCGATGGCAGCGATGAAAGAAGCGATCGACTTCCAGCACCACGTCCTCGACAACGGCCTGCGCGTTGTCCTCTCGCCAAACACGGCGACGCCGTGTGTCGCGGTCGCCGTCTACTACGACGTCGGCTCGCGCAACGAGATGCCGGGCCGCTCGGGCTTCGCCCACCTGTTCGAGCACATGATGTTCCAGGGTTCCGAGCACGCCGCCAAGACCGAGCACATGAAGCTCATCTCCAATGCCGGCGGCGACCTCAACGGCTCGACGGGCGAGGAGTGCACGAACTACTTCGAGACCGTGCCGTCGCACCAGCTCGGCCTGGCGCTCTGGCTCGAGGCCGACCGTATGCGGGCGCTGAACGTCACGAAGGAGAACTTCGAGAACCAGCGCGCCACCGTCAAGGAAGAGCGCCGTCAAAGCGTCGACAACCAGCCCTACGGCCCCGCCCGCCTCCGCATCAGGGAACTCGCGCTGGAGAACTGGGCGTTCGGCCACGACGGCTTCGGCTCCATTGCCGACCTCGATGCCGCCACCGTCGAGGACGCGCAAGCGTTCTATAACCTTCACTACGCGCCGAACAACGCGGTGCTGACCATCGCAGGTGACATCGACACCGACGACGCGCTCGCCCAGGCGCGCCGCTACTTCGAGGCGATCCCCGCGAACAAGCCACCCCCGTCGCCTGACACAACAGAGCCGCCGCAGACGGCCGAGAAGCACGAGCGGCTCGACGACCGGCACGCGGCGATGCCCGGCTTCTGGCTCGCCTACCACGCGCCCGAACGGCGCACGCCGGACACCTACCCGCTGCTGCTCGCGCAGCGCATCCTGCTGCACGGCCGGAGCTCGCGCCTCTACAAGTCGCTCATCAAGCAGCACGAGGCCGCCATCAGGTGCATGGGGTTCGTCGAGTTCGTGCGCGGCCCGGGCCTGTTCACGATCTGGACCATCTCGAAAGGCGACGACAACGAGCAGTGCAAGACGCTCATTGAGAGCGAGCTGCGGCGCCTCGCCGATGGCGGCGTGAGCGAGTACGAAGTGCAGAAGGCCAAGAACCTGATCAAGGCCCAGTACCTCGACCAGCTTCAGACCAACCTCGGGCGCGCGATGGTGCTGGCCGAGTTCACGCTCTACGACGGCGAACCGGCGCTCGCCAACACGGAGCTCGACCGTTACCTGGCCGTGAGTGCCGACGACATTCAGCGGGTCGCCCGCAAGTACTTCACCGTGCAGAACCGGACGACGGTCGAGGCGATACCGGCGCCACCAGCAACACAAGGGGGCAAGGCGGGATGAACACCGCGTCGTTTCCCCACAAGCCGCCCGCGCCGGGCACTGCCGGCGAGTACCGGTTCCCGGCGTTCACCGAGGACCGGCTCGACAACGGCCTGCGCGTCCTCGTGTGCCAGGACCGGCGCGTTGCCCGGGTCTGCGCCACGCTCTTGATCACGACCGGGCTGACGCCCGACGAGCAGCGCCTGCCGGGCCTCTCCAAGTTCCTGGCCGAGATGCTCAAGGAAGGCACCAGCACTCGCACGGCCGATGAGATCGCCGAGGCGATCGACTTCATGGGCGCCGAGCTCGAGACCATCGGCAGCCAGGACATGGTCCGGGCCTCCATCTCGGTGCTCGAGGAGTACTTCGCCGACGGCCTTGGGCTGCTCGGCGAGCTGGTCCTCGACGCGACACTGCCCGACGACGAGCTCGAGCGCCTCCGGCGCCGCGAGCTCGCCGCGCTTGCCAACAAGCACTCGCAGCCCGGCTACCTCGGGCGCAAGGCGTGCTACCGCGCGCTCTTCGGCGAGCACCCCTACGCGGCGATCGATGCGACCGAGGAATCGCTCACGGCGGTCTCGCGCGGCGACCTCACCGAGTTCCGCGGCGCGCAGTTCGATCCGGCGCGCGCACATCTCATCATCGTCGGCAGCGTCGGCCGCAACGAGGCCGTGCGCATGGCCGAGTCCGTCTTCGGCGGGTGGCAGGCGCCGGAGCCGACGGAATCATTGACCGCGCAGGCGCCGCCGAGCGCCGGGCGCCGCGCTCTGATCATCGACTTCCCGAACGCCGTGCAGTCGAACATCCTCATCGCCAACCACGCCGTGCCGTTCGGCCACCCCGACTTCATCCCGTTCAAGGTGATGAACCAGGTCCTCGGCGGCAGCTACGCGAGCCGGCTGTTCATGAACCTGCGCGAGGAGAAGGGCTACACCTACGGCGCCTACTCGCGGCCCGACGCGCGCGTCGAGGCCGGCTGCCTCGTCTCGTGGGCCGCCGTCGGCAAGGACGTCACCGACGGGGCGCTCACCGAGTTCTTCCACGAGCTCAACCGCATCCGCGACGAACGCGTCGGCGACGAGGAGCTCAAGAGTGTCCAGTCGTTCCTGACCGGCATCTTCCCGATCGCCCTCGAGCGCATCGAGCAGATCGCCGCCCACATCGTGTCACTGAAGCTCTACGGCCTGCCCCGCGACCACTGGGACACCTACCGCGACCGCATCAACGCCGCCACGCCAGAGCAAGTCCAGCAGATGGCGCGCCAGTACGTCCGGCCCGACGAGGCGCTCATCGTCGTCGTCGGCCGCGCCGACGAGCTCCGCCCCCTCCTCGAGCCCTACGGCCCCGTCACCGTCCTCGACAAGACCGGCGCCCCCGTCACGTAAGCCACGCCGCCGTGGGCTGCCTGACAAGAAACATGGACAAGATCAACAGGATTGACAGGATTCCGGTCTTATCCCGTCAATCCTGTTGATCCTGTCCAGGGAACTCCGACGAAGAAATCCGGTCAGCCCGTGATTCTGCGGAACTCGGCGGCTTTCTGTTCGTAGCCCAAGCGGCCCATGAGGCCGTAGGTGAACTGTTTGCCTTCCTCGACGCCGGGCTGGTTGAAGGCGTTGATGTTGTAGAGGGCGCCGGCGTAGGCGGTCTGCATCTCCAGGAAGCACACGAGCTCGCCGACGGTCTCGGGCGTCACTTTCGGCAGCGTGATCGTCATCGTCGGCCGCCCAGCTTTGATGAGCGCGGCCTGCGTGGCGCGCTGCTCGACGTCGATCAGCTCATTGAACGTGTGGCCGGCGAGGTACTCGAGCCCCTCGACCGGCAAGTCTTTTCGGGGGATCGGCAGCTTCTTGTCGAACTGCTCGACGCGGACGAAGACGATGACCTTGTCGAACGGGCCTTCGGCGTAGAGCTGCACCTGCGAATGCTGGTCGGTCACGCCGAGCGCCTTGATCGGCGTGAGCCCCGCGTGGACGGTCTCGCCGGCGCGGTTGACGCGCTTGCCGAGGCTCTCGGCCCAGAGCTGGCGGAACCAGTCGGCCACGTCGCGCAGCCGCTGCGAGTACGGCATCATCACCGTAAGGCTCTTGCCCTTGCGCGTCTGCGCCAGGTACAGCAGCGCGGCGCACAGCAGCGCCGGGTTCTTCCGCCAGTCGCGTTCTTTGCAGGCCGCGTCCATATCGCGTGCGCCGGCAAGCAGCTTGTCGATATTGACGCCCACGACGGCGAGCGGCAGCAGGCCGACGGCGCTCAGGACGCTGAACCGCCCGCCGACGCCCGGCGGCACCTCGAACGCCTCGTAGCGCTGCTCCTCCGGCATCTCGTCGAGCATCTTCCTCAGGAGGCCTTCCGTCGGGTCGGTCGTGATGACGAGATTCCTGGCGTGCCGCGGCCCGAGCGCCCTGGCGAGCGCGTCGCGGAAGTGGAGGAACTGCGCCATCGTCTCGCTCGTCGAGCCCGACTTCGTGATGACGTTGAAGACTGTCCGCTTGAGGTTGACGCTCTCCTTGAACGCCCTCAGCCAGTCGGGATCAACGTTGTCGAGGACGAACAGGCGCGGCCGGCCGTTGCGGTCCGCCTTCCCAAGAAGATTCCAGAACGGGTGCCGGAGCGCCGAGGCGACGGCCGTCGTCCCGAGCGCCGAGCCCCCGATGCCGAGCACGACGAAGTTGTCGCAGCGCTCGGCGATCGCTTTCGCCGCCCGCTTGATGTGGCGGGCCGTGGCGTACGGCAGCTGGAAGAACGTCACCTCGTCGCCGGCGCGCAGCGCCTTGACCTCGTCGAACGCGCGGCGTGCCTCCGGCCCGATCGAGTCGAGCTCCTCTTGCGTCAGGCCGTGCTCCGGCCCAACGGCGCCCGCGAGCATCGTGTCGTAGCTGATCGTAAGTTTCATAGCACCTTGAGGATGAACTCCCCTCCCTCTTCGATGTCCAGCGTGTCGCGCGCGTTGCCCTGGTTGATGGCGAGCTCGAGGTAGCCGGAGCTGCCGATCAGGGCGATCAGCTCCCCGGGTTGGCCCTCGGCGTACGAGCCGGCAAGGCGCCGGACCTCGTGGTCGCGCACCTGGAGCCGGAAGTACCGCTGCCGCGACGCGGCCAGCAACTCGGCCAGGAACGGCTCGTCCAGGTCCGTGATCAGGTTGCCGAACCCGTCCACGTGCACGATGTGGCCGACCGCCTCCGAGCCGCTGAGCTTGCCCGGCGTCGAGCGCCGCAGCCGGACGAACGAGTCGACCGCCGGGCCGAACTCGGTCGGCGCCACCCCGGCGTCGAGGTACGCGGCCACCGGCGCGAACATGTCGCGCCCATGGAACGTCCGGCTCACCGGCGCGAGCAGGTATCGCTCGTCCTCGATCCGGATCGCGTGCGTAACCTCCTGTCTTTCGAGCGCGTAGCTGATTACCCCGTTGTCGGGCCCGACGAACCGGGCGCGGTCCGTCTCGACCACGATCGCCGGCCGGTCGCTGCCGACGCCGGGATCGACCACGACGCAGTGTACCGTGCCGGGCGGGAAGTAGGGGCAGGCATTGCGCAGGATGAACGCCGCCTCGGTGATCGAGTGCCGCGCCACCTCGTGGCAGATATCGACGACGGCCGCCGTGGGGCTGATCGAGGCGATCACCCCTTTCATCGCGCCGACGAACCAGTTGTCGTGCCCGAAATCCGTGAGCAGCGTGATGACGCCCATCGCGTCCTCCTTGGTAGAGACTCTAGCCGAGCGGGCCGACGTGTGGCAAGGCCGCCGCAGCGCCATGCGGGCGCACAGGTGTGCGTCAATCGCCCGCGACACGCCGTTTTCCTTTGCGCCGCCCGGTCGCATGCCGCATAATCACACTAAGAGAGAGGAAGGCCGTTCACTATCGGGGAGTGCTCTGTGTCATGCCGGAACTTCGCCTGAGCGAGACCTTGTCCATTATCCTCGGCGGCGGCAAGGGCGAACGCCTGTTTCCCCTGACGAAGCAGCGTTCGAAGCCGGCTGTGCCGCTCGGCGGCAAGTACCGGCTCGTCGACATCCCGGTCAGCAATTGCATCAACTCCGGCTTGGCCAAGATCTTCGTCCTGACCCAGTACAACTCCGCCTCGCTCAACCGGCACCTGATCAACGCGTTCCGCTTCGATCATTTCTCCGACGGCTTCGTCGAGGCGCTTGCCGCCGAGCTGACGCCCGGCAGCTCCGAGTGGTTCAAGGGCACGGCCGACGCCGTGCGCCAGTGCATGCGCCACTTCGAGCGGTACGCGCCGCGCTATTACCTTATCTTGTCCGGCGACCAGCTCTACCGCATGGACTTCCGCACGATCCTGATGCAGCACCGCGAGACGAAGGCGGACGTGACCGTCTCGACCGTGGCCGTGCCGCAGCGCAGCGTGGCCGACTTCGGCGTGCTGCGGCTCAACAAGCGCAAGCGCATCGTCGCCTTCGCCGAGAAGCCGAAGGACCCCGACACCGTTGAGGCGTTCAAACATGATGCGCAAACGCTTCGGGACTCGGGTTTCGAGCCGAGTCGCGGCCGACAGTGGATCGCCAACATGGGGATCTACGTGTTCAAGCCGAGCATCCTCGAGAAGATCCTGAAGGATGAGTCGAACATCGACTTCGGGCGTGACATCCTGCCAGGAGCCTACAAGTACTGCCGGGTCTACGCGTATCCGTTCAACAGCTACTGGCGGGACATCGGGACGATCCGCGCGTTCTACAACGCCAATATCGACCTGACGGCCGACAGGCCCCCGTTCGATTTCCACTCGCCAACGGCGCCGATTTACACGCACCCGCGTTTTCTCCCGTCATCGAGGCTGCGCCGGTGCAATATCTCGAACGCGGTCGTCGGCGAGGGCGTGATCGCCAACGGCGCGAGCTTGTGGCATTCGGTCATCGGCGTGCGCAGCGTCGTGCGCGAGGGCTCGGTGTTGAGGCGCACGGTGATGATGGGCGCCGACTTCTATGAGACGAAGCGGCCGCGAAACCGCCCGCACCTCGGCGTCGGCCGCAACTGCCGGATCGAGGGGGCCATCATCGATAAGAACGCGCGCATTGGCGACAACGTGCGCATCGTCAACGAGCGCGGCCTCAGGCGCTTCGACGGCAACGGCTGCTACATCCGCGACGGCATCGTCGTCGTCGAGAAGGACGCGCAGATCCCGGCCGGCACCGTCATCTAGCGCCGCGCTGTCCCGTCGTCTCGACCCCAAGCAGGTCGGCGACCGCATCGAGCACCTGCTCGGGCGGGACGTCGGCCGTCACCCGCTCACGTGGGCCTTCGACCGCAGCCGGCTCGACGATGCGCCATGGGCTGTACGGCATCGGCCGGTTCTGCACGCGATTCGTCGGCCCGAAGATCGCCACCACGGGCGTAGCCATGATCGACGCGACGTGCATCGGGCCGGTGTCCCCGCCGACGTAACAGCGCGCACGCCCCAGGA
>CAZCQN010000031.1:0-23578 GCA_964500825.1 uncultured Verrucomicrobiota bacterium
TCGCTCGGCACGCTGACGCTCGAGCATGCGCGCCGCCTCAAGGCTGCCGGCCTGATCCGCTACCACCACAACCTGGAGACCTCGGCCCGCTACTACCCGGAGATCTGCACAACGCAGGACTACACCGAAAAACTCGAGACGCTGCGCGCGGCGCGTGCCACCGGTCTCGAGGTGTGCTCCGGCGGCGTCTTCGGCCTGGGCGAGACGTGGGACGACCGCGTCGACATGGCGATGGCGCTGCGCAAGCTCGGCGTCGACTCGGTCGCCGTCAACTTCCTGGTCCCGATCCCGGGCACACCGATCGAGGGCCGCGCGAGGCTCTCGCCGGACGAGGCGCTCCGCATCATCGCCGTGTACCGCTTCATCTTCCCGCGGACCAGCATCCGCGTCTGCGGCGGCCGCGAGGCGATCCTCGACGACAGACAGCCTGAGATGTTCGCCGCCGGGGCTGACGGGGCCATGATCGGCAACTACCTCACGACGCTCGGTCGCCCGCCCGAGGAGGACGTCGCGATGGTCGCCGCGCTTGGCCTGACGGTGCGCGCGCATGCCACAGCGTGAGGAGGTGTTCGACGTGCCGCAGACTCGGATCGCGGTGATTACCGGAGCGCACGGGGGCCTTGGACGCGAGCTTGCCGCGGCGTTTGCCCGTGCGGGCTGGGGGCTCGGTCTGATCGGTCACTCGAAGCCGGACGCGCTCGACGAGCTGGCGCGCTCGCTCGACGCCGCCCCGGTGGCTACGGCCTGCTGCGACGTGCGCGACGCGGCCGCCGTCGAGCAGGTGTTTGGGCAGTTCGACGCCGAGCTCGAGTCGGTCGACGCGCTGGTGAACGCGGCCGCCATCTCGCCGCCGGGGCTGCTGGCGACGATGGACCCGGAGGTCTTCCACCGCACCATCGACGTGAACGTCACCGGCGTGTTCCACTGCATGCGCTCGGCCGCGCGGCGCATGCTGCGGCGCCGCGACGGCCACATCATCAACATCGGCTCGTACTGGGGCCAGCACGGGCTGCGCGGCGCGAGCGCCTACAGCGCGTCGAAGGCCGCGCTCGTCGGGCTGACGATGGCCGCCGCGCGCGAGCTCGGCCCGAAGAACATCCGGTGCAACGTGGTCCTGCCGGGCTTCCTGCGCACGCCGATGACGGGCGGCGTGCGCGACGAGGACATCCCGAGGATCGTCGCCCACCACGCGCTCGGCCGCGCGTCGGACTTCGACGAGATATGCGGCTTCATCGTCCACCTGGCCGCGATGCGCCACGTCTCGGCCCAGGTGTTCAACCTCGACAGCCGCCCCGGCCGCCTCTGATGCGCCCAGAAGATCGACCAGACGAGCAACGCGTCGTGATCACCGGCTGCGGGGCCGTCACCCCGTGCGGCGCAGGCGTTGGCCCGGTGGTCGACGCGGCGCTTGCCGGCCGGTCGGCCCTCACGACGGTGAGGCTCGACGACGGCCGGAACATCGGCGGCGGCGTTGCTGACGCCCAGCCGCTTGGCGGAATGGATCGGACAACCGCGCTCGCGGTCATGGCTGCCGACGAGGCGTTGGCAGCGGTGCCCGCCGAGATTCGGCCAGAGCTCGGCGTCATCGTCGGCACCGGCAAGCCGGCCATGCGCCTCGTCGAGCGCGTCCACCGCGACTTGCGCGAGCATGGGCCCGGCAGCATCCCCGCCGATTTCATCCAGCACGCGCTGCCCAGCGCGCCGGGCGACGCGATCGCGCAGCGATTCGGCTGTCACGGCGTGCGGCTGGCGCTTGTCGGCGCGTGCTCGACGGGCCTCGATTGCGTCGCCATGGCCGCGCGCCTCGTTCGAAGCGGCCGCTGCCGCGCGGCGCTCGCGGGGAGCAGCGAGGCGTCGCTCACGCCGCTCGTCGTCGCCGCGTTCGAGCGAATGGGCGTCCTCGCGGTGGATTCGCCCGAACCGCGCCGGGCCATTCGGCCGTTCGCGCGCGACCGCTGCGGCTTCCTCGTCGGCGAGGGCGCCGGTGTGCTGCTTGTCGAGACGCTCGCGTCGGCCAAGGCGCGCGACGCGGAGGTTCTCGCCGAGGTCGCGGGCTGGGCAATTGTCTCGGACGCGCATGACCCGATCACGCTGGCCCGTGACGGCGCCGGGATCGCGCGCGCCATCGGCCGCGCGCTCGACGCGGCAGGTCGTGCACCCGACGAGATCGACCACGTCAACGCGCACGGCACGGCGACGCGGCTCAACGACCTCGTCGAGACGTGCGGCATCCGCGCCGCGCTGGGAAAGCATGCGCGCAACGTCAAGGTCTGCTCGACGAAGCCGGTGACCGGCCACCTGCTCAGCGCGTCGGGCAGCGTCGAGCTCATTATCGCCCTCGGCGCCATGCGGGCCGGCGTCGCGCCGCCGACGATCAACCTCGACGAGCCCGACCCGGCCCTCGACCTCGACACCACTGCAAACGTAGCAGTCGAGCACCCGATCGGGCACGCGCTCGTGCTAAACTACGGCTTCGGCGCCCACGTGGGCGCCGTCATCCTGAGCCGCTGGGCGGGACGGTAGGTGAGACAGGAACGCGTGAACGCCATTGTCGAGAAGCCGGCTGAAGCCGGCTATCGAGATGACTTCCAAGACCCGCAACCACCGGCTGAAGCCGGTGGCAGCACCTATTGGAGGACGCAACTCCGTCGGTCGAGATGCGGTAGGAGCTCAGAGCAAAGGCGCAAGTCATAGGACAACCATGGATTTCATCAACAAGGAACTCGACACGCTCCGGCGCCGCGGCCTGTACCGCGAGTTCAAGACGCTCGACGGCGCGACCGACCGGCTCGTGACGCTCTACGGCACGTCGTTCCTGTGCTTCAGCTCGAACAACTACCTCGGGCTCGCCAACGATGCCCGTCTCGCGGCGGCTGCGAAGGGCGCGCTCGACGAGTACGGCGTCGGCGCCGGCGCCTCACGCTTGGTGAGCGGTAACCAGCGCATCCACCGCCAGCTCGAGCGCCGCCTCGCGCAGCTCAAAGGCACCGACGCGGCCATCGTGTTCCCGACCGGATACATGGCCAACGTCGGCACGATCGCCTCGCTCGTCGGCGAGGGCGACGCCGTCATCATGGACCGGCTCAACCACGCCTCGATCATCGACGGGGCGCGGCTGTCGCGCGCGAAGCTGCTCGTGTACTCGCACTGCGATCTCGGCTCGCTCGAGCAGGCGCTCACGCGGGCGCGCACGTTCCGGCGCCGGCTCGTCGTGACCGACACGCTGTTCAGCATGGACGGCGACATCGCGCCGCTGCACGAGATCGCCCTGCTCGCCAAGCGCTACAACGCGATGCTGATGGCCGACGACGCGCACGCGACCGGCGTGCTCGGCGAGCACGGCCGCGGCGCGCTCGAACACGGCGGCTGTGAGGGCGAGATCGACGTGGTGATGGGCACGCTGAGCAAGGCGCTCGGATGCCTCGGCGGGTTCGTGGCCGGCGAGCGGCGTCTCATCGACTACCTGCGCAACACGGCGCGCAGCTTCATCTACACGACCGCGCTGCCGGCCGCGATGTGCGCCGCGGCGATCGCGGCGATCGACATCGTCGAGGACGAGCCCGAGCGCCGCCGCGCGCTATGCGACACCGTGGCGGCCTTCAAGGCGGGCCTGCGCGAGAAGGGCTACGCGGCGGACCACACGCCGGCGCCCATCGTGCCGATCATCCTCGGCGACCCGGCGCGCGCGATGGACAAGGCGCGCGAGCTCTACGCCAACGAGATCTTCGTGCCGGCCATCCGCCCACCGACGGTGCCCAAGGGCACGAGCCGCCTGCGCGTGAGCCTCATGGCCGGCCATACGCGCGACGACGTCGAGCGGCTGCTCTCACTTCTGTGACCAGACCCAGCCGCCGCCCTGCTTGACCTCGATCCAGGCGCCGGCCGGCGCCGCGGCGACGTTCGCCGTGAACTGCTCCCCGCGCACGACCTCGACGGCGACGCCTTTCTGCGCCGCGGTGATGGCGATGCTCGTCTCGCGGTCGGCGTTCTCGGCGGCGATCGTGTTCTTGACCGCGTTCGCGTACGCCTGGTCGTTCTTCGTCTTCGCGTTCGCGCGGAAGCTCAGCAGCGCCCGATGGTTCTCGCCGACGCTGCCGTCGTTGAGGTACTGCTGGACGGTCGCGTAGCGCGCCTGTCGTCCTTTCAGTGCGGCAACGTACCGAGCCTTTGCGCCTTCATCAGCGGCATACGCCTCGGCAATGAACAGCCGTTCGATGCCGCGCAGCAGCGAGCTGCCGCCCCCCGCTTCGGGCTCGGCGAACAGTGCGTCCGCGGCCTCTTCAGCGGATGCCTTGCCGGCCACCACGTCGTTGACCTGGTGGACGTACTCGTGGATTTCCTGCCGGATCGTTACCTCGATCTTGATCGGTTCGGGCGTGACGACCTCGTGCCGGCAAGTCACCCCGGCGATGGCGAGCCCGGCAAGCATGAGCAGCGGGATCACAAAGCGCGCTTTCATTGGATCGTCTCCTGTGGCTTTGGGGGAACTACGTGACGAATACGCTCTACTTGGTAGTCGAACTTGAA
This sequence comes from uncultured Verrucomicrobiota bacterium, assembly GCA_964500825.1. Lineage (GTDB taxonomy): Bacteria > Auribacterota > JABMQX01 > JAFGEW01 > JAFGEW01 > CAYUZG01. The sequence continues at coordinate 4,528 of CAZCQN010000031.1, forward strand.
CTCAATGTCGAGCGGATCCTTGTCCTTACGCTCCACAACGTGCAGGATAACGATATACGAGTCGCCCGAGGTGGTCGCGTTGATCTCGATGCGCTCGTACGTCAGGTTCTTGAACTTGTCGAGCAGATGCTGGTACTCGCGCGAGGACCGGCCCTTCTTGAGGGCCTCGATCGCCTGGCGCCCACCGGGGACGGCGTCGAAGCTCTTCTCAACGTCGGCGATCTTGATCAAGCCCCCGGGCGGCTTGGTGCGCAGCTCGGCCGTGATCGACTGGAGCCGTCCGCCGCCCACCGTCAGCGCCATGTGGCCGCGAGCGTGGCCAGTCACTTGGTCGTTCTCGCGGTCGACGGTGGCGTAGAGCGGCTCGATGTTCACGTCGTCGAACGCGAGCTCGAGGGCCAACGTCGTGTCGGGAAGGGCGTGGATCGTGCCCCAGCCGCGGCCCTCGTAGAGGGTGCCGCGCAGATCGTCGAGCCACCAGTGGTTGTCGCGCATCCAGAGATTGCCGCGCGCATCGGTGGCCGCGTACGTGCGCCAACTGGCCTGCTTGGCCGCGAGGCGAGCGGTGCCGAGCGGCCGGTCGGGGTCGCCGACCGAGAGCTCAATCGGCTTGCCCGGGGCGAGCGCGGCGAGCTTGAACGGCATGGTAAGCGCGCCGTCCTCGACCTCAAGCGCCAGCGAGCTCGACTTGCCCTGGAGGCCTGTCGCTTCGATTTCGCCCTCGAGGCCGAAGCCCGGCCCTGGTGCCGGCTCGTAGGTGCTCACGAGGTCGAGCCGCTCGACCGTGCCGGTGGTGCTCTCGAACTCGTGCACGAACGCGATCTTGTACGGGCCGTCCCGACGCCAGAGCCCAAGTAGATCCTCGAGCTTGTGGTGGCCGAATGTGCCTTCGAGTCGCAGGCCGGCGGCCCCCGCAACTCCCCGCAGCGTGCCGGCAATCGGTCCGATCGTGATCCCTCCCTGCATCTGCACGGCGTTGTCGGCGGGTCGTACGTACAGCGCCAGATCGAGCGTGTTCGTCAGTTCCCTGGTCCGGAACCCGGTGCTCTCGAACACGAACCCGCTGAGCACCGCGCTGAGCCGGGACGGGCTCGCGGTAAGGCTGCCTGTCTCGTTCGCCAGGTCGAGCTCGAGGAGGCCGCTGACCTCCAGGTTCGGGTCGTCAATGGCGATGGCGGCGTCGCGCACTCTCAATTCCCTGAGCAGCACGCAGTCGAGGAATCCGCCGCGCGTGCCGTCGTAGCCCAGCGCGCCCTCCAGCGCGCCGATCCGGAGCGTCGCGCGAGTCCGAGCCGCCGGTTGCCCGGAGCGTGCGTCCTGCTCGGCATCGCCAGTCGCGACGGCACCGGCCTGCAGCGCCACGTTGCTGAGCCTGATGGTGGCGTCCATGGGTTGGCCAGCGGCGTGCCGGCCGGCCCCGGTAAGATCCATCTGGAGCGTCGTGCTCAGCCGAAAACCTTCGCCCTCGACCACGATGCCGCAGTCGCGCACGCGGGCGCTCCGGAGGCGGAAGCGGCTCGGTTTGCGCTCGGGTTTGCGGGCAAACAGGTCGGGGAACGGCGGCGAGTCGCCGATCACGTTGCGCAAGACGACGCGCGAGGCGGGCACCTCGACGTCGATGTCGAGCTTCAGGCCCGCGCGGAACGTGTAGCCAGCCACCAGGTGCTCGATCTCGATCGTCGAGCGCGCGTCGGGGTTCGACAGGTCGACGATCCGCACGTCGTAGAGGCTCAGCCGCTTGAGCGGGTTGAGCACGGCGCGCCCGATGCTCACCTCGCAGTTGGGCAACTGCTTGCGCAGCGCGCTCAGCAGGATCGAGCGGATCCGGAGCGTGACGACGCCGACGGCGGTAACGAGAAGCGCCACGATCGCGAGCACCACGACGGCGAGCCGCCGGAGCCGGATGCGCCGCCGCTTCTGTGCCTTGAGCTTCGCCACCTGTGCGCTCCGTTCAGTTCATAACTCCCCGATCGGCTTTGACGGTGCGGACGCGCGTCCATTCGAGACGCGACGGCCGCGCACGCATCACGCCTCGAGCCCGAAGATGGCCGGCGTCTCGATCGCCCGGGCGAGCGCCTGCACGGCGAACGTCGTGGCGATATCGGCCACGTAGACCGACAACACGTCGGTCCCGTCGAAGAACGGGCTGCCGGCACCTTCCTCGGCCGTCTCGGCATTGGTCGCGGCGGCGGCGGCCGGCATGTCGAGCGACTCGACGAACGCGCCCCGGACGTTGATGTCCTCGACCTCGCCGGCGAACTGCATGCGCAGCAGAAAGCGAAGGCTGTCGCGCGCGGCCTCGAGGTACGTCTCGTCGTGCGAGTGATCGTAGAGGTCGAACCAGACCAGCGCGGCGCAAGCCGCGGCCGACGACGACAGGTCGAACGAGGCGTGGTAGCCGCTCGCCCAGCTCTGGGCGTAGAAGCCGCCGTCGAGGTTCTGGTACTCCATGAACCACTGCCCCGTGCGGGTCGCCGCGCCGAAGTAGCGCTCCTCGCCGAACGCATCGCCGGCCACCAGCAGCGGGCGCCCCCACCAAAACGCCTGCCGCGACACCAGCAGCCCGGTCCGGCGGTCCGACGGCGGGTAGGCGGCCCAATGGCCGGGCGGGCCTTCGTCGTCGAGCAGCCGATCGGCCATCGTGCGGAAGGCGCGCTCGAAGCTCGCCTCGCCGCTTCGGACGAACGCCTCGTGGAAGCACGCCTCGTCGATGAGCGGGCGCGCGCACGGCGTGTTCGGGCCCCAGACGCCCTGGGTCTCAGCCTCGCCGGTCTTGGGCGAGACCGACTCCATCACCTTGCCCTGGAGTAAGTAGGCGCTGCGCAGCACCCACTGCATGGCCATGAGGAACCGGTCGTCCCAGTGCCGCTCGCCCGTCTGGTCCGCCATGTCGGTGAAGAGGCGGATCGATTGGAGCACGGCCGACACCGAAACATGCCCCGGCCGCCGCTCGGGCGCGTTGACGAGGCCGTGCAGCGCCGAGTTCGACGGATCGAGCATCTGCTGATTGCTCAGGTAGGTTGCCGCGCGCTCGGCGCCCTTGAGGTAGCGTGGGTTCTCGGTGACCCTGTAGGCGGCCAGGAAGGCGCGGCCCGCCTGGCCCGTGTGCCACAACGGGCCGGCCGTTCGCCAGCGCCGCTCGCGCAGCGTGTAGTCGGCGCGCAGGCTGCCGTAGGCCGGCATGCTGGGGCGCCGCTCCTGAGCGACGCCCTCGAGCCAGTCCGCGCCCAACTGGAGCGCATCCAGGCATGCCTCTCGTGTAAACGCTCTCGTCATCGCCACCCGCACGCGACTCGGCCGCTTTCCTGAAGACACCGCGTCGACCGGGCCAGTCCGACCCGGCTCACCGCCGGAGGTGGAACGCCGCGGTCCCACCCAGCTCGACCCCCATCCTACGCGCGAGCCGGCCCCGCTTCAAGCGCCGACACGCCGCCCACTTACGGCCCGACCAGGCACCATGCTTCATCAGGGAGAAACGGCTCATAAGCAGCCCCCGATTCACCGATAACTCTGACGAGTACCGGGTGCCAGGCCTCTGGCGGACGGCGTGTGCCTTCCGCCGCCGGCACCGACTCTGCACGGCACAACGAGACGCAAACGGCATGGGACTACGACTCAGCATCGAGCAAGTCGCGTCGTACTGCGGCGTGGGCCGCAAGACGGTCGCGAACTGGATTCGCACCGGCAAGCTGCCGGCCATCAGGACCGAGGGCGAGCCCCCCGCGATCCGGCAGGACGACTTCGTGACGTTCCTCGAGGAGCGGGGTGAGCCGATCCCGGTCGATTTCATAGAGGACAACAAGCACCGCGTCCTGATCGTCGACGACGACCCGGAGGTGCTCCGCACGCTCACGGACATGTTCAACATGCTCGCGGGGTGCACGGTCAAGACCGCGCTCGACGGCGTCGAGGCGGGCCTGCGGCTCACCACGTTCCGACCGCACCTCGTCGTGCTTGACCTGTTGATGCCCCGGCTCGACGGGTTCACGGTGTGCGCTCACATCAAGACCGATCCGGCGACCGCCGGCACGCGCGTGCTTGTGATCACCGGCGACGGCTCGGAGCAGACGATCGAGCGCATCCTGGCCGCCGGCGCCGACGGCTACCTGATCAAGCCGATCCGGCTGTCCCAGCTCCGGCGGGCAGTCGGCGAGCTGCTCGACGACTTCCACCTGTGGCCCGCCGCGCATGAGGCCCCGCGCGAGGCCGCAATCCGAAGGAGCTGACCCGTGTATCGTGGCAAGGTACTCGTGGTTGACGACGACGAGGCCGTCAACACCATGCTCAGCGACGTGCTCTCGCGGCACGGCTATCACACGGACACGGCCGACGCCGGCGAACAGGCGCTCGCCAAGTACCGGCGCGACGCCTACGACGTCGTCGTGAGCGACATCAAGATGCCGGGCATGGACGGCACTGACCTGCTGCACGAAATCCGAGAGATCGACCGGGACACGGCCGTCATCCTGGTGACCGGCTACGCCGACCTGGCGAGCGCGCGCGACGCGGTCAAGAGCGGCGCGTTCGATTACGTGCTGAAGCCGTTCAACCTCATGGAGTTTGTCCGCGAGGTCGACGACGCGGCGGCCGAGACCCGCCGCCATCGCGACGAGCGCGAGAAGCACGAGAAGCTCGAGGTGCTCGTCGAGGAGCGAACGCAGGACCTTGAGTTCCAGAGCTCGGTGCTCCAGCTCGAGCAGGAGCGCTTCCACGGCATCCTCAAGAACGCCAATTTCGGCCTGCTCGTGCTCAACGGCGACGACGACACCGTGATCCTGATCAATCACCAAGCCAAGAGGTACCTCCAGCTTCGCCCCGAGCGGAGCCTCGAGTTCTTCGCCGAGCACTTCGGCCAGTTGTTCCCGCCCCAGATCAGCGAGCGCATCGCGCGCGTCGTTGCCACGGTCAAGAAGACCGGCCAGGTGTGCCGGCTCGCGTCGTTCACAAACGACGAGGGGCTCATCCTCGACGTGCAGAGCTACCCCGTGCTCGCCGCCGGCACGCTCCGGGCCACGGTCATCGTCGTGAACGACGTCACCGAGCGGACACGGCTCGAAGAGAAACTGCTCATGTCGTCGAAGCTGGCCGGCATCGGCGAGCTCGCCGCCGGCATCGCCCATGAGATCAACAACCCGATCGGCTTCGTCGCGAGCAACACGCGCACGCTCCGGCGCTACGTGAAAGATCTCGCCGAGCTCGTCGGCGAGTACCACAACCTCAAAAAGGTCGCGGCCGCCGGCGAGGCGTGCAACGAGCTGGTCAACAAGATCGAAGCGCTCGAAGACCGGCTCGACGTCGGCTACGTCCTCGAGGACATGCAGAGCCTGGTGAGCGAGAACCGCGACGGGATCGAGCGCGTCGTCAAGATCCTGCGCGACCTGAAGAACTTCAGTCACGCCGACGACGAGACGCCGCAGCAGGTCGACCTCAACACGATCATCGAGGACGCGCTGAACCTGGCACGCAACGAACTCAAGTACAAGGCCCAGGTCGAGACCAACCTCGGCGAGCTGCCACCGGTCACGGGCCATCCCGGACAGCTCAGCCAGGTGTTCATCAACATGCTGGTGAACGCCGCGAATGCGATCGAACACAAGGGCACGATCACGATCACCACGACGGTGATCGACGACAGGATCGTCGCCACGGTGCGCGACACCGGCTCGGGCATCGCGCCGGAGGTGCTCCCCCGCATCTTCGACCCGTTCTTCACCACGAAAGGGCGCGGGCAGGGCACCGGCCTCGGCCTGAGCATCGCGCTCGAAATCGTCCAGCAGCACGGGGGCACCATCTCGGTCGAGAGCACCCCGGGCAAGGGCACGACGTTCACGCTCGAGTTCCCGGCGGCCCAAGACGCACCAGGGCACAAGGAAAGCGCTGATGGAGACCACGCAGCCACCGGTCGTCCTGATCGTTGACGACGAGCAGAATATCCTGCGCTCGCTTCGGCGCCTGTTCAAGCGCGAGCCGTTCCGCACGGTCGCGACCACGGACCCCTACGAGGCGCTCAGTTGCCTGCGCCACGAGCCGGTCGCCGTGCTCGTGACCGACCAGCGGATGCCCGATCTCGACGGCGACCACCTGATCGCCCGGGTCAAGGCGCTCGACGAGCGCGTCGTGTGCATCCGGCTGACCGGCTATCCGGACCCCGGCGCCCCGACGCCCACCCTGCCGCCGGGCGCGGTGTTCAAGACCATCGCGAAGCCGTGGGACGACGGCGAGATCACCGCAGCGGTCCGCGAGGCGCTCGAGCACCACGAGCGCGCGGCCGCCGCGGTCAACCAGATGCCAACACAGCCGTAACCAGATCGAGAGCAGACAGGAGGACCGCTCACCATGATGGAGCACAACGTTGTCATCGTCGATGACGAGGACCACGTCCTCAAGGCGCTCGCCCGGCTGCTGCGGGGCGAGAACTACTCGCTGAGCACGACGACGCGGCCCACCGACGTGATCGAGGCAGTCAAGCAGACGCCGGTCTCGCTCATCATCAGCGACTACGACATGCCCGAGATGAACGGGATCGAGCTGCTCACGCTCACCAAGAAGATCAGCCCGGAGACGATCCGGATCATCCTGACCGGCAAGGCCGACATGGCCGCGACGGTCCGGGCGATCAACGAGGGCGAGGTCTTCCGCTTCATCACCAAGCCGTGGGACGACGAGGACCTCAAGATCACGATCCGTCACGCCCTCATGCAATACGACCTGTGGGCCGAGAACCGCGGGCTGGTGCGAACCGTCCAGGCCCAGCGCGACGCACTCACCGAGATCGAGCAGCAGTATCCGGGCATCACGAAAGGGCCCGAGCTCAAGCGCGGCGCCGACGAGGTGTACGTGATCGACGAGCGGGAGCTGCCTGAGACGATGGACGAACTCGTGATGAAATACTTTCCGCCGCAGCGGGTTGAGACCGGGTAGGAGCGGCGCGCCATGGCAGGCGACAAGGTCGAACTTATCTTGTCGCGGATCCGCACGCTGCCGACTCTACCGACGGTCATCTACAAGCTGCTCAAACTGATCGAGTCGCCAACGTCAACCGCGACGGAGCTCTCCGAGGTCATCTCGAAGGACCAGGCGCTGACCGCGCGCGTGCTCAAGCTGGTCAACTCGTCGTTCTACGCGCTGCAGTGCGAGGTGGTCAAGGTCTCGCATGCCATCGCGCTGCTCGGCTTCGTCGCGATCAAGAACCTCGCCCTCGGTCTCGGCGTGATCGACATGTTCGGGCGGGGCGACGACGAGGGCGAGCTCGACAGCAACGCGTTCTGGGAGCACTCGTTGTGCTGCGCCACCTGCGCCCGCCTGATCGCCGAGCGAGCCCGCTACATGCCGGCCGAGGAAGCGTTTGTCGCCGGCCTGCTCCACGACCTGGGCAAGCTTGTGATGCACGAGCATTTCCGGCGCGATCTCGACAGCGCGATTCGGGCCGCGCGCGAGGACATGATCCCGCTGCCGCAGGCCGAACGCTTCCTCTTCAAGATCGACCACGCCGCCATCGGCGCGGCCCTGGCCCAGCACTGGCGCCTGCCCAAGAAGCTGTGCGCCGCCATCGGCGGCCACCACCAGTTCAGCAAGGACGACAAGCTGACCAACATCGTCTATCTGGCCAACGTGCTGTCGAGGATCAAGCAGATCGGATCGAGCGGCAACACGCTGCTCGAGCCGCTGGACGAGCGCGCCTGGGCCGCCGTCGGCTTCGACGAATCATCCAGCATCCGCCTCCTGGGCAAGCTGGCGTCCGAGGTGCGCAACGCCAGGATCTTCCTCGGCCTGAGCACCCCGCCCAAGGGCGGGCCGCTCGACGACGAGCCGACCCCGCTCGAGACGCCCACCCGGCGCGTGCTCATCATCGAGGAGCAAGCACCGCCCATCAGCCTCGTCGAGCTCGTCATGCTCGACCACGGCCACACGACGGCGCGCACGACGAACCCGTTCGACGAAGCGGCCCAAATGGCCGATCTCGTTTTGCTCGATTTCTCCGCCCCCAGCCTGCCGCGGGCTCGGGCGCTGCGCCGCCAGATCGAGGCAAGCCTCGAGGACGGCGTCCCCGTCGTGCTCCTGCCGGCGCCTCGGCGCGTGAGCGACGTCGCCGAGGCAGCTCAGCGCGGCGCGCCCGTCGATGGCGCCGCGCCTCGACGCTAGTTTCGCCTTGCCGCGGCGCGCCAACGTCCCTACCATGAAGCCCGAGAACGCGGACCGCACGCCCCGAGGCTCCCGTGCTTTCCTGGGTACTCAAGAAAATCGTCGGCACCAAGAACCAGCGCGTGCTGCGCCGGCTCAGGCCGCTCATCGCGCAGATCAACGAGATCGAGCGCGACTACCAGGCCCTGTCTGACGAGCAGCTTCGCGCGACAACCGACCAGTTCAAGCGCCGCTTCCACGAGGCCTACGACCCTGTGCACACCGAGTTCGAGCGCGAGCTCGGCGCCAGCGACGATCCCGAACGCAAAGCCGAGAGCCGCAGCCGCTGGAAGGCGCGCCTGCGACGCGCCGAGCAAGACGCGCTCAACGAGCTGCTGCCCGAGGCCTACGCCGCCGTCAAGAACGTCTGCCGCCGCCTGACCGAGCGCGGGCATACCTACACGGTCACCGGCCACGAGACGGTGTGGGCCATGATCCCCTACGACGTGCAGCTCGTCGGCGCGATCGCCATCCACCGCGGCACGATCGCCGAGATGGCCACCGGCGAAGGCAAGACGCTCGTGGCCACCATGCCGCTGTACCTCAACGCGCTCACGGGCAAGAACTGCCGGCTCGTGACCGTCAACGACTACCTGGCCCAGCGCGACAGCGAGTGGATGCGGCCCGTCTACGACATGCTCGGCGCCACGGTCGGCTGCCTCCAGAACCGGATGGGGCGCGCCGACAAGATCGCCGCCTACCAGGCCGACATCACGTACGGCACCAACAGCGAGTTCGGCTTCGACTACCTGCGCGACAACGGCATGGCGATCACCGCCGACGAGCAGGTCCAGCGCGGCCACTTCTTCGCCATTATCGACGAGGTCGACAGCATCCTGATCGACGAGGCGCGCACGCCGCTCATCATCACCGCGCCCGTGTCGCGCTCGACGCACCAGTTCGACCGCTACAAGCCAGGCGTCGACGCGCTCGTGCGGCGCCAGACGATCCTGTGCAACCGCTTCGTTACGGAAGCGCGCGAGGCCTGGGAGGCCGGCGACGAGGAGACGGCCGCCGTCAAGCTCTACCAAGTCTCGAAGGGCGCCCCGAAGCACAAGCAGATGCTCAAGATGCTCGAGGAGGGCGAGGTGCGCCACGCGCTCGACCGCATCTCGACGCAACTGCTCAGCGACGCCCGCAAGCACGAACATGAGCAGATCAAGGAGGCGCTCTACTTCCTCATCGACGAGCGCGGCCACTCGGTCGAGCTGACCGACATGGGCCGCGCCGAGCTCTCGCCTTCGGACCCCGAGCAGTTCGTCCTGCCGGGCATCATCCAGCGCGCGCTTATCGACGAGCTCGTGCGCATGCAGGTCACCCTCTGCTCGACGCTCGCCGCGCAGGCCGAGGACGCCTGGGCGCGCGGCGACGAGCAGACGGCCACCGACGCCCTGTTCCAAGTCACCCGCGGCGCGCCCGAGCACCGCCGGCTGCGCGCGCTGCGCGACGACAAGCAGCTTCGACGCGCGCTCGAGCAGCGGATCAAAGCGCTGCTCGAACGCGACGGCCGCGCCGCGCGCGAACGCCTCGACGAGGAGCTCTACTACCTCGTCGACCGCGAGAGCGACACCGTGCGCCTGAGCGGCAAGGGCCGCCGCACGCTCTGGCCCGGCGAAGACGAGCGCCCGCCCACGATCCTGCCCGACGAGCCGCAGGCGCTCGAGGCCGCCGTCCCGCGCGACCAGATGGACGCGGTCGCCACGGCCATCGAGCGGCGCCTCGACGAGGAGTACACGACCAAGGCCGAGGCGCTCCACTGCATCAGCCAACTGCTGCGCGCTTACTCGCTCTACGAGAAGGACGTCGAGTACGTCGTGCAGGACAACCGCGTCCTCATCGTCGACGAGTTCACCGGCCGCCTCCTGCCCGGCCGGCGCTACAGCGAGGGGCTGCACCAGGCGATCGAGGCCAAGGAGGGCGTTGCGATCGAGCGCGAGACGCAGACCTTCGCCACGATCACGATCCAGAACTACTTCCGCCTCTACGACAAGCTCGCCGGCATGACGGGCACGGCCGAGACCGAGGCGGGCGAGTTCAAGCAGATCTACAAGCTCGACGTGCTCGTGATCCCGACGAACGAACCGGTGCGGCGCGACGACGCGAACGACGCGATCTACAAGACCCGCCGCGAGAAATACAACGCGATCGTCGAGGAGGTCGCGTTCTGGCACGCGCGCCAGCGGCCGATCCTGATCGGCACGATCAGCGTCGAGGTTTCCGAGCTGTTGAGCCGCTACCTGCGCCGCCGCGGCATCCAGCACAACGTGCTCAACGCCAAGAACCACGCGAGCGAGGCCGAGATCGTCGCCCGCGCAGGCCAGCCCGGCGCGGTCACCATCGCCACGAACATGGCCGGCCGCGGCACCGACATCAAGCTCGGCCCAGGCATTGTGCCCGGCGAGCTGCGCGCCTATATCGACGAGCACCCGGGCCCGAACGAGTGGCGCCACTTCCGGCTCGAGCACCCCGGCGCGACGCCGGACGACGGGGAGACCCTGGAGTGCGGCGATTTCGGCCTGCTGGTCGTCGGCACCGCGCGCCACGACGCGCGCCGCATCGACCGCCAGCTCCGCGGCCGGTGCGCGCGCCAGGGCGACCCCGGGGCGTCGCGGTTCTACGTCTCGCTCGAGGACGACCTGATGCGCCACTTCCGCAGCGAGCGGATCGCCACGATCATGACCCGGCTCGGGCTCAAGGAAGGCGAGGAAATGAGCCACCCGTGGCTCAACAAGTCGATCGAGACCGCGCAGAAGCGCGTCGAGATGAACAACTTCTCGATCCGCAAGCGCACGCTCGAGTACGACGACGTGATGAACCGCCAGCGCGAGGTGATCTACGAGTATCGCAACCGCATGCTGCACGAGGCCGACCTGCGGCCGATGCTCGCCCAGCTCATCGACGAGGTCGTCGACGACAAGCTCGACGAGTTCTGCCCCGAGGGCGTCCCACCCGAGGCGTGGAGCCTCGGCGGGCTCGAGCAGTGGCTTCGGCGCACGGCCCGGGCGCGCATCACGCTCGCGCCGCTCGTCGAAGACCAGGCGCCACGCGCCTCCATCTGCGAGGCGGTCATCGCCCGGACCAACGAGAGCGTCACGCTCAAGGAGCGGCTCGAGGGCGCCGAGCGGTTCAACGAGCTGCTGCGGTTCGTGATGGTCACCTCGATCGACAACCTCTGGAAAGACCACCTCTACACGATGGACGACCTGCGCGGGGCCGTCGGCCAGCGCGCCTACGCCCAGCTCGACCCGCTCATCGAGTACAAGAAAGAGGGGTTCGCCGCGTTCAGCGAGCTGATGCAGCACGTCCGCAGCGACATCGTCACCGGCGTGTTCCGCACGACGGCCGTGCCGCCTGACATGGCCGAGGCGCTCGCGGCCTCGCCCGAGCAGCTGAGCTACTCCGACGTCGAAGAGGCGCTGCGCACGCACTTCGTCGCGGGCGGGCCCGGCATCGAGCCGCCGCCGGAGGGCATGGACTATGCCGGCGCCGGGCCGAAGTCGGCCGGCGGCGAGGCGCCGACCGTCCAGACCATCCGGCGCGCCCAGCCCAAGGTCGGCCGCAACGACCCCTGCCCCTGCGGCAGCGGCAAGAAGTACAAGAAATGCTGCGGCCGAACCGCATGAGGCGCCCGCGCGCGTCCGGGAGGTGACGATGCTCCCGTTCGCCTGCGCGCTCGGCGTCTACATGTTCTTCGAGGCCCGGGCGCTCACGGTCCGCCGACGCACGCTGACGTTCCCCACGCTGCCCGAGCCGTTCGACGGCTACCGGCTCCTGCACATCTCGGACCTGCACCTGATGCGCTTCGGCACGATCCCCCGCCAAATGCTCAACGTGCTCCCGACGCTGCCGGCCGATCTCGCCGCGTTCACCGGCGACTACAAGCGCCACACCTACTCGAGCGAGCGCCCGATCGCCGGGTGGGTGGGCCGCATCGTCCGCGCCTGCCGCACGCGCGACGGCGCGGTCGCCGTGCTCGGCAACAAGGACAACCCGGGCATGAAAGCAACGTTCGCCCCCCACGGCCTGCGCGTGCTGCTGAACGAATCGGTCACGATCGAGCGCGGCGGCCGGCGCATCCACCTGCTGGGCGTGCACGGGCCCAATCCTGTACGCGAGCCCACGCGGGCCGCGCGCCTCCTCGACCGGCTCCCGAGCGAGGGGTTCCGGGTGCTGCTGGCGCACACGCCCGACTACGTGCGGCTCGCGAGCGAGCGCGGCATCGAGCTGATGCTGGCCGGCGACACCCACGGCGGCCAGATCCTGCTGCCCGTGCTCGGCGCGCTCAAGGTGAAGTCGAAGCTGGGCCGCCGCTACTGCCGCGGCGTGATCCGCGAGGGCAACACCATGCTCCACATCAGCCCGGGCTGCGGCACGGCCAGTGTGCCGTTCCGGTTCCGCTGCCCGCCCGAGATCAGCGTGCTGAGCCTGCGGCGCGGCGAGCCCAGCACAACCTGAAAAAAAGGGATTGACACACGCTAACCTTCATACATAGCCTCCCAAATAACTGGGACCGCAATCGTAGTGTGCAATGCAAGCGCGGGTGGATAGCGTGCTCCCGTAGCGCTAAATCTGCAGGAAAGGAGGTGACAGACAGCCCCACTGCAAAGCACGTTCACGGGATACGGGTTTCCCTAGGGGAAACCGCTGAGGGGAACGAATCCACGCATCTCTTGCGAAAGGAGAATACGGTGAAGAATCTGTTCATGTTTGCCGCGGTGGCGTGCCTGGCGATCGTGTTCGCCGCCAGCGCGTTCGCGCGTGATGCCCGGCTCGACTACCTCGTCAACCAGGGCAAAGTGACCGAGGAAGAGGTCGCCGCTGCCGAGATGGAGGGGCCGAGCACGTGGATGGCGAGCGACGCCTATGACGTCTACATCAGCGGCTACGTCCAGGTGTGGTGGAAGTACGTTGACGGCGGCGATCCCGACAACGAGTTCATGCTCAAGCGGGCCCGCCTCAAGATCAAGGGCCACCTCGGCGACGACTGGGGCTTCGTGATCAGCCCCGAGTTCGTCGGCACGGCCGCCTTGAAGGACGTCGGCGTCTGGTACAACTTCGGCGAGGGCAACCTCTTCGTCGGCCAGACGAAGGTGCCGATCGTGCTGGAGAACATCACCTCGGAGAGCAAGCTCGACACGATCAACACGTCGGCGATCGCGAGCGAGCTTGATGACCGTGACCTCGGTCTCTTCATCGACTACGGCTTCATGGAAGGCCAGGTCGGTGTCGAGGCCGCCGTGACCAACGGCACGGGCACCAACGCTGCCGAGACCAACGACGAGCAGGACTACACGATCCGCGTCTGGGGCAAGCCGTTCATGGGCACTGAGGGCCCCGCTGACGGGCTGTTGATCGCCGCCGCCTACAGCATGGGCGACCAGCAGGAGCTCGACGCCGACGGCGTCGACCTCGGCGACTTCGATCGCACCATCTACGTCGGCACGGTCCAGTGGCTCTATGAAGGGATCAAGTTCCAGGGTGAGTACATCAACATCGAGCAGGATCTGGCCGCCGGCGGCTCGAACGAAACCGACGGCTGGTATGCGCTCGCTTCCTACGACCTGCCGGTCGACAGCATGGTCGTGACGCCCGTCGCCAAGTACGAGGTGCTCGACGGTGACGTGGTGGAGAAAGGCGAGTGGATCACGCTCGGCGTGCGGATCAGCTTCGTCGGCACCCACGACGTCAAGCTCGATGCCAACTACATCCTCGAGGACCTTGACGTCGGCGAGGACGTCGACGAGTTCATCCTGCAGCTCCAGGCCAGCTTCTAGACCACCGCTGGCAACGCAACACCAAAGGGCGGCCGAAGCGTTTCGGCCGCCCTTGTTGTATGCCGGAGGCCGCGCAGCTCTGACGCGACAAGGCAATCCAGCCACGACGAGAAACCGCTTGACACAACGGCCGCTCCAGGCAAGGTGATGAACCGGTATCGGCACACGCGCTCTCGGCAGTGACTCGGCAAGAAAGCAGGTGGGAACGAAGCATCCTGCGCAGCGCACCGCCGAGAACCGCCCCGCTGCGAAAGAGAGGCGTGGTGTGTCGTCATCGACGCTAGTGCGAAAGGAGAATACGGTGAAGAAGCTCTTTGTGTTTGCCGCAGCAGCGTGCCTGGCGATCGTGTTCGCCGCCGGCGCGTTCGCCCGCGATGCCCGGCTCGACTACCTGGTGAACCAGGGCAAAGTGACCGAGGAAGAGGTCGCGGCCGCCGAGATCGAGGGGCCGAGCACGTGGATGGCCCGCGACGCCTATGACGTCACCATCGGCGGCTACGTCCAGGCCTGGTGGAAGTACGTTGACGGCACCGATCCCGACAACGAGTTCACTCTCAAGCGCGCCCGCGTCAAGATCACGGGCCACCTCGGCGACGCCTGGGGCTTCGTGATCAGCCCCGAGTTCGCCGGTGGGGCCGAATTGAAAGACGTCGGCGTCTGGTACGACCTCGGCGACGGCACCCTCTTCGTCGGGCAGACGAAGGTGCCGTTCATGCTGGAGAACATCACCTCGTCGAGCCGGCTCGACACGATCAACCGCTCGACGGCCGCCAGGCGGTTCGATGACCGCGACCTCGGGCTCTTCGTCGACTATGGCTTCCTCGAAGGCCAGGTCGGTCTCCACGCCGCCGTGACCAACGGCACGGGCACCAACGCCGCCGAGGAGAACGACAAGAAGGACTACACGATCCGCGTCTGGGGCAAGCCGTTCCTCGGCGGCGAGGGCCCGGCCGACGGGCTGACGGTCGCGGCCGCCTACACCACAGGCGACCACGCCGAGGTTGACGAGTTCGCAGCCGACATCGGCGACTTCGAGCACAGCGCGTGGGTCGCCACGATCCAGTGGGTCTGGAACGATCTCAAGTTCCAGGGCGAGTACGTCGACATGGAGCGCGACCGCGGCCCGAGCGGCAAAGGCGGAACAACCGGCTGGTATGCCTACGCCACCTACGATCTGCCCGTCGAGAGTGTGGTGATCACCCCGGTCGTCAAGTACGAGACGCTCGAACCGAACGCGACGGCCCTGGCCGTGTGCGGGTGCAACAACGGCGAGTGGATCACGCTCGGCGTGCGGATCAGCTTCGTCGGCACCCACGACGTCAAGCTCGATGCCAACTACATCATCGAGGATCTCGAGGCGGGCGAGGACGTCGACGAGTTCGTCCTGCAGCTCCAGGCCAGCTTCTGAGCCCAAGCTGCAAGCGAGACAGAAAGAGGCGGCCGAAACGCTTTCGGCCGCCTTTCTCTCTTTGGCCACAGATTGCGCGGATGAGCACGGAGAGCCGCGAAGCTGAGCGATCTGCGCCGATCTGTGGAATCTGCGGCTACTTCGTCTTCAGCTCCTCGACCGTGGCCGCCAGGCTCGCCGCATCGAGGCCGTTCGCGCGAAACAGGTCGGCCGGCGCGCCGCTCGCGCCGTAGTAGCCAACGCCGCACTTGCGGAACGCGCACGCGGCGCCCTCCTCGGCCAGCACGCTGCCGACGAGCGTACCGAGGCCCGTGCGCACGTTGTGGTCCTCGGCCGTGACGACGACGCCCGTTCGCGCCGCCTCGACGATGGCCGCCCGGTCGATCGGCACGACCGAGCACATGTTGACCACCCGGACGCGAAGGCCTTTCTTGGTCAGAAGCTCGTGCGCCTTGACCGCCTCGTGCAGCATCGGGCCGATGGCGATAATGGCCGCGTCATCGCCGCCGCGCACGAGGTCGGCCTTGCCCTCGACGAACTCGTACCCATCGCCGAACAGCGGCCGCGCACCGTCCTCGGTGGCGATCATCGCCATCTTCGACCGGCCCATGCCGACGAAGCAGTTGCCCCAGGTCGCGGCCACGTGCCGGATCACTCGGTCGGTCTGGTTCGGGTCGGCCGGGACGAAGACGCGGAAGTTGTAGCAGTTGGCCATGAGCCCGATGTAGTCGATGTTCTGGTGCGTCGGCCCGTCCTCGCCCACGTCGAGCCCGACGTGCGTGCAGACCAGCTTCAGGTTCGTCTGGTTGATGTCGTTGAGCCGTTCCTGGTTGTACGTCTCGGCCACGCCGAACACGCCGAACGTGCTGAAAAAGACCTGGAACCCCTCGAGCGAGAGCCGGCCGGCGATCGTCGCCGTGTTGTGCTCCTGGATGCCGCCCTCGATGAACTGGTGCGGGCACGCCTTGCGGAAGGCGCCCATCTTGACCGAGCCTTCGAGGTCGCACGTCATGCCCACGACTCGCGTCCGGCCCTCAACGTCGTTGTTGAGTTGGCCGAGGTCCTCGAGCGCATTGCCGTACGCCGACCGGTTGTCCGTCTTCGTGTCCAGCCCGTACGTGCGAGGCGTGCCGACGTCGAGATCAATGCGCTGCTTTGGGATGCGGTGCACCTCGGGCGGGTTGGTGAGCCGCGCGCGCTTCTCGACGAGCTGGTCGAGGTCGTCGGGCACGCCGAGCTCCTTGAGCGCCTGCCGCGCCTGGTCTGGCGAGGGCACTGTGCCGTGGAAGACCTCGTCGTTCTCCATGAACGAGACGCCCTTGCCCATCGTCGTGTGGGCCAGGATCGCCGTCGGCCGTTCGGGATGCTCCACCTCGCCACGGTACGCGGCCCGGATCGCCCCGTACACCTCGTGCCACTCGTGACCGTCCTTGACCTCGATGATGTTCCAGCCGCTGGCGCGCCATTCGGCCAGGATGTGCTGCGGCATGATCTTCTCGATCTCGCCGCCGATCTGAAGCTTGTTCCAATCGACGAGCGCGATGAGGTTGTCGAGCCCGTACTTCATCGCGAAGCGGCGCGCCTCGCTGATCTGGCCCTTTTGCTGCTCGCCGTCGCCCATGCACACGAGCACCTTGAACGACTTGCCGTGCAGCTTGGCCGCAAGCGCCGCGCCGCAGCCGGCCGAGAGCCCCTGGCCAAGGTTGCCACTCGTCCACTCGACGCCGGGCACGGTGTTCTCGACGTGGCCCGCGTAGACGGCGCCCCCGCGCCGGAAGCCGAGCAGCATCTCCTCCTCGTCGAAAAACCCCGCCTCCGCCAGCACCGCGTACGTGCCCGGCGCGGTATGGCCGTGGCTGATGAAGATCCGGTCGCGGTCGGGGTCCCACGGCTCCTTCGGGTTGGTGCGGGCGTTCGCGTAGATCGTCAGTAGCATGTGCAGCGTCGAGAGCGACCCGCCCGGATGGCCAGAGCCCGCAAGCGTCGTCGAGAGAATGATGCGGCGCGCGCACCGCTGCCATGCCGCCTGCATGGCGTCGAGGTCGGCGGCGTCGAGCGTCTTCTTGTTGAACCCGATCTGATACACAGGTTTGCCTTCCCTTGCAGCGTACGAGTGATGCCGAGCGCCGTGCCTCGGCGCGGAGCGCGCAGTATAGCGCTCGCCGCGAGCCGGTCGCAATCCAAAACCAGACCGCAGCGCTCAGGCGCGGCGCCGCATGCTGTGGTGCGTGCGGAAGGCGGCTTCCTCGTGCGGGTGCTCGGCCACGAAGTGCGTGCCGCGGCTCTCAGCGCGCCACCGGGCCGCGCGCGAGACGAGCAAGCCGACCGTGGCCATGTTGCGCAGCTCGAGCAGCGGCACGTTGATCCCCCCGCCCACCTGCTCTTCGGCGCGCTGCGCCGTGCGCTCGAGCCAGGCGATCGCCTCGTCGAGCCCCGCCTCGGTCCGCACGATGCCCACGTCGCGCCACATGAGCCGCTGCAGCTCGCGGATCCGCCGCATCACGGCCGGGCGCGTCTGAATCAGCCGCGACGTGCGCGCTTGCACACGCGGCGCCGTAAGACCCTCAGCGTACTTGAGGGCCTTGGCCATCGCGCGCGTGCCGAAGACCAGCGACTCGCTCAAGGAATTGCTCGCGAGCCGGTTGGCGCCGTGCACGCCCGTGCACGCGCACTCGCCGAGCGCGAACAGCCCCTTGAGCGAGGTGCGGCCGTACGTGTCGGTCCGGATACCACCGCACATGTAATGCGCCGCGGGCGCAACCGGGATCGTCTGCCTCGTCATGTCGACGCCGTACTCGAGGCAGCGCTCGTAAATCGTCGGGAAGCGGCGCTTGATGAAACTCGGCTCTTTGAAGCTGATGTCGAGAAAGACCGGCCCCTTCGCTATCCGCGCAAAAACGGCGCGCGAGACGATGTCGCGCGGCGCGAGGTCGGCCATCGGGTGGTGGCGCTCCATGAACCGTCGCCCGCGCGCGTCCTTGAGCACGGCGCCCTCGCCGCGCACCGTCTCGGAGATGAGCATGTGCGGCTTGCCGCGGCGGTTGAACGTCGTCGGGTGGAACTGGACGAACTCCATGTCCTCGAGCACGGCGCCCGCGCGCCACGCCATCGCGGGGCCGTCGCCCGTGGCGATCGCCGGGTTCGACGTGATCGTGTAGAGCTGCCCGCCGCCGCCCGTGGCGAGCACGACGACGGCCGCGGCGATCGCCAGCATCCGCCCGCCGAGCACGTCGAGCACGTGCGCGCCAACACACACGCCGTCGCGCACCTCCAGGTCGAGGGCGAAGTGGTTCTCGAGCACTGTGATGCGGTTAGTACGCCGTACGGCCGTTCCGGAAGAACGGCTTAGGCGACGCGAGCCTCGCACGTTGAACACGAGCGCCCGCTCGATCTCGCGGCCGGTCGCGTCGCCGGCGAACACGATGCGCCGCTCGCTGTGGCCGCCCTCGCGCGTGAGCGAGAGCCGCCCGTGCTCGCGATTGAACCCGACGCCGAACGCGATGAGGCGCTTGATCTCGCCCGGGGCGGCCTTGGCGAGCACGCCGACCGCCCGCTCGTCGCACAGGCCGCAGCCGGTCCGCAGCGTGTCGGCCACGTGCGACTCGAACGAATCGTGCCCCGACATCACGGCGGCGATCCCGCCCTGCGCCTGGTTCGTGTTCGACTCCATGATCTCCTTCTTGGTCAC
>CAZCQN010000032.1:0-23441 GCA_964500825.1 uncultured Verrucomicrobiota bacterium
TGACTGCACTGGCCGTGGCCGACGACGGGCACGACGACGTCGTAGCGAAGCTGGCCGACACGACAGCGGCCACCGAAGCGGTCCTTCGCGAGTCCGAGGCCTTGGCGGCACTGGCCGATACGCCGGTCGGGCTCCATCTGCCCGGGCTCCTGCTCGAAGGGACGTGGCGCGACTGCGCCGTGCAGGTGCAGGGCTGCGTGCCGTCGGACGCGCTGCGCCAGGTGTCGAAGCTCAATGGAGCCTTGATGCAGTTTCTCGTCGAGCTGTCGCACGTCGGCCGGGCCACGATGCCCGTACGCGCGACCGCGGCATGGCAGCGTATCGACACGTACCTCCGAAACGGAAGCGGCGATGCGGCGCCGCCCGCCGTTGCACGCTGCGCTCGGCGGATGACCGCTCCCGAGGCTGCCGAACAGCCGGTGGTGTGCCACCGGACGCACGGCGACTTCGCGTCGTGGAACATCAAGTGGCAGGGCGATCACCCGTTCGTCATCGACTGGGAGGAAAGCCGGCCGGCCGGCCTCGCGCTGAGCGACACATGCCACTTCGCCTATCGCCAGGCGTCGCTCGTCGGGCCGTGGCCCGGCGGCCGGGCGATGCTGCGGACGCTGCAGACCACCTGCGACGAGCTGGCGCGCCGCGCCGATCTGCCGCCCGCCGGCGTCGAAACAGCCCTGCACCTGTGGATGCTCGACGAGTATATCTCACGGCCGTCGGCGCACGTCATCAGCGTGCTGGACGCGGCCATCGGAGAACAGCAATGGGCCGTCGCCTAAAGATACTTGTCTCGGCCTACGCCTGCAGCCCGGCGCGCGGCTCGGAACCCGGCATGGGTTGGGGCTGGGTCGCCGCGCTCAGCCGGCACCACGACGTGTGGGTTATCACGGAAAAGGCGAAGTTCGAGGCCGAGACGACCGCCGAGCTCGAGCGCCGGCCCGAGCTGCAGGATCACATTCGCTTTTCCTACATCGCGAATCGTCGCCACAGACTGCTGCGCGCCCTCTGGCCGCCGTCCTACTACTGGTTCTTGCGGCAGTGGCACAGGAAGGCGTACGGGCTCGCGCAGAAGCTCCACGCCGAGGTCGGCTTCGACGTCGTGCATCAGCTCAACATGGTCGGCTTCCGCGAGCCCGGCTACTTGTGGCGGCTCGACGTGCCGTTCGTGTGGGGTCCCGTCGGCGGGATGGGCCTCGTGCCGTGGCGATTCCTGCCGTCGCTGGGCCCGGCCGGGGCCGTCCACCACGCCGCGCGCAACCTGCTCAACACGCTCCATCGCCGGCTGCTGACACGCCCGAGGCGAGCGGCACGACGGACGCACGGACGGCTGATCGCGGCGACGGCCGGCACGGCTGACGCGATCGCGCGATTCTTCGGTCAGCCGTCGCGCGTGATCTGCGAGGCCGGCCCGCCCGATTGCGAGCCGGGACCGGTCAACGTCCGCAACCCGGGCGAGCCCCTGCAACTGGTCTGGAGCGGGTTGCACGTATCGCGAAAGGCGCTGCCGCTGCTTTTGCGTGCGCTCGCGCGCCTGCCGCGAGACGTGCGGTGGCGGTTGGACATCCTCGGCCAAGGGCCGCGAACCGCGGCGTGGAAGCGGCTGGCGCGGCGGCTGGGCGTCAATGACCGGTGCCGGTGGCACGGTTGGCTCCGGCGCGACCGCGCGGTCGAGGTGATGGGCAACGGTCACGCGTTCGTGATCACCAGCCTCCTGGACCTGACCTCGACGGTCCTGCTCGAAGCGCTGGCGCTCGGCGTGCCGGTGATCTGCCTCGACCACTGCGGGTTCGCCAACGTGGTCACGGCGGCGTGCGGTCTCAAGGTGCCTGTCCGCAGCCCGAGACAGGTGATCGCCGGCCTCGCCGCGGCCGTCGAGCAGTTGTGGCATGACGAGGCGCGCCGCCGGCGATTGGCCGAGGGCGGCCCGCGCCGCGCGCAGGAATTGAGCTGGGACACCAGAGCCGGCGCAGTGAGCGCCCTCTACGCCGAGGCGGCGCGTCATGAGCCGGTCACGCAGGAGCCACGCACCGAGGAGCTGTCCGCCGTCGGCAGCGCCGTCTGATCGGAGTCCGCGATGCGCGTTTGCATCGTCCACAACTCATACGCTCGGCGCAGCGGCGAGGAGGTCGTCGTCGACAACACGCGGCGCCTGCTCGAAGAACACGGCCACGAAGTGTGCACGCTGGAGCGCTCGAGCGCCGAGATCGAGCACATGAGGCTGGGGCGTACGCGGGCGTTCTTCAGCGGCGTCTACAGCCGGAGCTCGCGGCGGGCGATGCGGCAGTTGCTCGACGAGCGGCGGCCCGACGTCGTGCACGTCCACAACGTCTACCCGCTCATTTCGCCGTCGGTGCTCGTCGCCTGTCGGCGAGCCGGCGTGCCGGTTGTCATGACCGTGCACAACCACCGGCTGGTCTGCCCGAACGGATTGCACTTCAGCCACGGCGAGGTGTGCGAGCGCTGTCTCGGCGGCCGCGAGTACTGGTGCGTGCTCCGCAACTGCGCGGGCGGCGTGTTCAAGAGCATCGGCTACGCCGTGCGCAGCGCGATTGCCCGCACGCGGCGACTGTTTCTCGACGGGGTTACGCTGTTCGCCGTGCTGAGCCCGTTCCAGCGCGACCGGCTCGTCGCGGCGGGCTTCCCAGCCGAGCGGATCGTCGTGATTCCACACATGGTCAGTTCAAACGGGACCGAGCCGGCGCTTGGCGACTACGTCGCGTACGTGGGGCGCGTGAGCCCCGAGAAGGGCATCGAGACGCTCGTGGCCGCGGCCGCGCGGTGGCCGCGTATCCCGTTCAAGATCGCCGGATCGCTCGACCGGCTGCCGAACCTGCCGGGTCAAGTACCCGCGAACGTGGAGTTCGTCGGCTACCTGAACGGCACGAGCCTGGACGCCTTCTATCGCAACAGCCGAATCGTCGTGCTACCCAGCACGTGTCCGGAAACGTTTGGCCTCCCGCTGGTCGAGGCGATGTCGCACGGCAAGCCGGTGGTCGCCTCGCGCACCGGCGGTCTGCCGGCGGTTGTCGAAGACGGCGCAACCGGCCTGCTTGCCACGCCCGGTGATGCGTCCGATCTGGCCGAGAAGATCGGTTCGCTGTGGGAGCAACCGGACCTGTGCCGCGCGATGGGCCAGGCCGGCCGCGTGAAGGCGCAGCAGGAGCACTCGCCCGAACGCTATTACGAGCGGCTGATGGCCGCCTACGAGCGCGCAACCACGCTGGCCGCCGCACAAGCAACGAGGCACTTGAGCCGAGAACGAACACCGCGTTTCGAGAGCCCGAGGTGACGTCATGGGAGTGCAGCAACTCGATCGAATGGCCGTCGACGAACGCCCGAGCGACGACGAGACAGCGTTGGATGCCTCGACGGGCGCGCCGTGCTATGCGCCCACGAGAACCAAGCCGGTCCTGCACCTGGGGTGCGGCAAGAGCTCGCGCGACGGGTGCCTGAACGTAGATTGCGTCGAGCTGCCGGGCGTCGACGTGGTCTGGGACCTGAACAGGCATCCGTGGCCGTTCGGCACGGGGGCATGGCACCACGTCATCGCGTGGCACGTCCTGGAGCACCTCGACGACGTCGTCCAGGGCGTCTCCGAGCTGCATCGCCTGCTGGCGCCCGGCGGCCGGGCCGAGATCCGCGTGCCGCACATGGCGGGCTGGGGCGCCTGGAACGACCTGACGCACCGGCACTTCTTCACGCGCCGCAGCTTCGACTACTTCAAGCGCGGCCACCGGTGGAACTACTACTACGATTTCGCGTTCTCGGACGTGCGGTGCCGCAACGTCTTCGGCCTCGGCCGCAGCGCCTGCCTCAACGGACTGATGAATCCTGTGGTGAACACGCCGGCCTACGACTGGTGGCTGTGGAAGCTCATCCCGTGCGCCGAGGTCGAGGCCGTCCTTGTGAAGTGAGGCAATGCCCGACCACACCGTCGTGCTGAACAACGAAACCGAGACGATCGACGAGCCGCTCACCGACGCCGGGGAACAGGCCGGCGGCGCCCCGTCGCAGCACGCGTCCGACGACGCGGCGTGCCAGGCCTGCGCGTGCACGCACCACGTGCCGGTCGCCAGGCAGCGCGGGTGGACATTGCGCCGTTGCGAGAGCTGCGGTCTCATCTCCGTCTTTCCGCAGCCGACAGCCGCGCAGTTGGCGGCCATCTACACGCAGTCGGCCGGCTACTTCGCCACGGCCGAGACCGATCTGTCGACAACCTCGCCGGAACCGGCACGGCACCTCCACCACCAGCTTGCCGCAGCAGGCATTCAGCGAGGGCGGTTCCTCGACGTCGGCTGCGCCACGGGGCAGCTCATTTACCACATGGCCCGCTTCGGCTGGCAGACCACGGGCATCGACGTGAATCCCGATGCCGTCGCCGTCGCCCGGGCAAACGGGCTCGATGTGGCCGAAGGCGCACTTGAAGACCAGTCGTTTGCCGACGCGTTCTTCGACGTGATCCACATGGGCGACGTCCTCGAGCATCTGCAACGTCCCCAGCAGGCTCTGCTGACCGTGCACCGGCTGCTCCGGCCCGGTGGGCTGCTCGTGCTGCGAACCCCGAACGCCGACTGTGGCTTCGCGCGCGCAAGCCTGCGGTTGTCGCAGTGGCTTGGTCTGCCGTGGGTCTGGTCGACCGCACCGTATCACTTGCACGAGTTTAGCCCTGAATCGCTCTCGCAGCTCCTCGACAGCGCCGGCATCGAGGTGACTCAGCTTCGTTGTGACGGCCGCGCGTCGTTCTTGTACGCGCTGGGCGCATCGGGCTTCTTCGACGATCTGAAGCGCCGGCTCAAACGCGACGGCCGGTACAGATTCGACTGGCGGCTCATCACGAGCCTGCCGAAGCTGATCGGCGTAGGCCTCCTGCTGCTGCCGGCATTCGTCTACGGCGTTCTAGCCGACCGCCGTCGCCGAACCGGATACAGGATGCTGGTCACGGCCAGGCGGGCGTCAATCGACGGCGAGGAGCTGCCGGGGTCCACGGCATGTGCCGAGCACGAAGCGCTCGTCGAGCGTCGTGCAGACGTCCTCGGCGTGGCGTTCGACCTCGTGAGCTGCGAGCAGGCGCTGGCGAGGATCGAGTCGTGGCGTCAGGGCGGCCAGCGCCAGTACGTCACCTTCTCGAATCCGCACAGCGTCATGACGACGCGACGCGACGAGCAACTGGCCCAAGCGTTTGAAGAAGCGGGCATGACGCTACCGGACGGCACAGGGATCATTGTGGCCGCCAACCTGCTCGGCTACCGGCACCACGGCCGGATCACCGGACCGTCATTCATGCTCGCCTGCTGCGACCGGGGCAGGCAGCACGGCTACCGCCACTACTTCTACGGCGGGCGCGAGGGCGTCGCCGAAACGCTGGCCGCCCGTCTCGCCGCCCGATTCCCCGGCCTGCGCGTTGTCGGAACATGCAGCCCGCCTTTCCAGGAACCCACGCCCGACGAGGACGAGGCGCTCGTCTCCCGCATCAACTCGGCGAAACCCGACGTCGTGTGGGTCGGCCTCGGCGCCCCGAAGCAGGAGGGCTGGATGGCCGCCCACGCCGGCCGCATCGAGGCGACGGCCATGATAGGCGTGGGCGCCGCCTTCGACTTCCACGCCGGCGCGACGAGCTGGGCGCCTCGCTGGGTTCGCCGGCTTGGCGTCGAGTGGGCCTACCGTCTCGCGTGCGAGCCGCGGCGCATGTGGCGGCGCAACCTCGATAGCCCGCTGTTCCTGCTGGCAGTCGTGGGCCAGTGGATGCGCCGCCTGCTCGGCCTTCGGAGAGGGCGCACCGACTGACAGGATCTAGGCGCCCGCCCTGCTTCGAGTGCTGCCTCCCAACGCCCTCGCGCCGCACGAAGCCCGGCGTTATTCTGCTCGGCATAAACAATCAAG
Source organism: uncultured Verrucomicrobiota bacterium (assembly GCA_964500825.1). Classification (GTDB taxonomy): domain Bacteria; phylum Auribacterota; class JABMQX01; order JAFGEW01; family JAFGEW01; genus CAYUZG01. Next base: position 5,878 of record CAZCQN010000032.1, read on the forward strand.
TCGTCGAGCGTCGGGTCCTTGGGAAGCTCGGCCAGTCCCGGCTCGCCCATTCCGGTTCCCCGAGACCGCGTAGGTTCGATCCCGGTCGGCGCGCCGCGATCCTGACCCAGCCTCGCGTCGCCGCATCCCGCAACGACAAGTGCAACGACCCGCATTCCGGTTCCTTTCACGTCATCTTCCTCGCACGCCTGATTCACAGGCTTCTGGGGCACTGCTCCTCCCCGCACGAGTGGTCTGCCTAATCATTATGACAACAGGCAAGAAGCAAAGTAGGTTCCTGGCTGCGACTGGCCAGGAAGGAGGTGAAGATCGCACGATGCGGACAGGAGAAACGAACGCGGTGTCGTTACCGTGATACACACGCCCTCTGAGGCACTTGACTTCAGGAAGCAGGTATGGTAACGTTTGTCACAACGGCTCGGTAATCCGAATGCCCACGCGACCGGGGATTGCCATCTGGGGTTCCATGACCGTGTGTCGCAAACTGCAGGATCGAGCCATCGGACCGTCGCGAAGACAAGGGGGAAACCAATGAAACTGCCGCTCGCCGCACTTTTGGCCATCATCGTGATGCTGCCCGTGCCGCTTGTCGCAGCGACCACGATCAACGTCGATGACGACGCGCCGGGTGATCCCGGCCCGGGCAACCCGCTCCTAAGCGACCCGCTCGAGGACGGTACGCCCGCGCATCCGTTCGACGCCATCCAGGAAGGCATCGACGCCGCCGTCGATACCGACACCGTCCTCGTCGCCGACGGCACCTACACCGGCGACGGCAACCGCGACCTCGACTTCAACGGCAAAGCCATCAGGTTGCAGTCGGAGAACGGCGCCGCGACTACGATCATCGACTGCGGCAACACAAACCGCGGCTTCGTGTTCATGGCAGGAGAGACATCGGCCACAGTCGCCATTGGGTTCACAATCAGGAAAGCGTGCATTTCAGGCAGCGAGTACGGCTACGGTGGCGCCATCTTCTGCAGTGACTCCGATCCGACAATCTCAGACTGCATCATAGAGGAGTGCCATGCCACCGGACGCTATGCCGGCATGGGCGGTGGGATCTACTGCGAAGAAGGCGCCGAACCGACGGTCTCCCTGTGCACGTTCCGGGCCAACCGTGCGGACTATGGTGGAGCCGCGTACTGCAAGTCCAGTCGACCAGCGTTCGACGACTGCTGCTTCCTTGACAACACAGCCTCGGCCGAAGGCGGAGCAATCCGGTGCTCTTACTACAGCAGCCCGACCATCGGCAAGTGCGCGTTTATCGGCAACTGGGCAGTGAGCGGCGGCGCCCTCTCCTGCAACAACAGCAGCCCGACCATCAGCGCGTGCTCTTTCCAGGCAAACTCGGCCTACTACGGTGGCGCGCTCTATCTGGAAGAAGGCAGCGATCCCGTGCTGACCGGCTGCTTCGTCACTGCAAACGTGGCTGGTCACACGGTCGGTGGCGGCATGCACTGCACAAGCAAGAGCAGGCCAGATTTGTCGAATTGCGTCTTCGCCGACAACCGAGCCCGCTCAAGGGGAGGCGGCATCAGTTGCTCGGGAGGGGGCTACCCGACTCTCGGCAACTGCACGCTCATCAACAACACAGCAGGGAATCAGGGCGGCGCGCTCTACACGTCCCACATGGACAGCGACCCGCTTCTAACAAATTGCATCTTGTGGGGTAACAGCCCCGACCAAATCGTCGCCGCGTCCGGGTCCGCATCCCTGTCTTGCTGCGACGTCCAGGGCGGCTGGCCGGGTACGGAGAACATCGACCTGGATCCCCTCTTGACTTCAGACAAACACCTTCGTGCAGGGTCTCCTTGCATCGACCACTGTCCGTCAGGCCCTTCGGACGATATGGACGAAGAGCTCCGGCCAGAGGACATACCTGGCATCGGCTTCGACGACCCTCCGGACGCCAGGACACTCGATATTGGCGCAGACGAGTTCGTCGACAGCGACAGCGACGGGCTCCCGGACTACTGGGAGCTCGCAACCGGACTGGACCCGTATGACGACGGCACAGGCGACCCTAACAACGGTGCTTCGGGCGATCCCGACGGCGATGCCCTGCCCAACAGCGACGAGTATTTGCTTGGCACAGCCCCTTGGATTGCCGACACGGATGGCGACACCCGCGATGATGCCCTCGAGCTGAGCCAGGGCACGAACCCGGTCAACGCGGACAACGAGACAAGAACATACTACGTCAACGGTGCGGCCGGGAACGACACGTGGGATGGCTTGGCCCCGGCGTGGGACGGGGTCCACGGGCCCAAGCAGACCCTTCGGGCCGGTCTCGACGCAACGGTTGACGGCTGGGCCTACACGGTCGTTGTCGCAGACGGCACATACACGGGACGATCCAATCGCGGCCTCAACTTCCGTGGCAAAGCGATCACGCTCCGATCCGAACATGGAGCCGGGCAGTGCATCATCAATGCGCAGACAGGCCACTGCGGCTTCCTGTTTCGAACGGGCGAGAGCTCCGAGACGGTCCTCGACGACTTCACGATCTCTCGCTGCTCGGGCCCTGGATGTGAGATCCGGTGCAGCAGCCCGACGATCACCCGCTGCGTCATAACGAAGTGCTCAGGCGACGGCGGCGTCTTCTGCGAGAAAGCTGCTCCGGCAATCTCTCACTGCACCGTCAGCGGGAACACCTTGAACCGAGGTGGCAGCGGGATCTACTGCATAGAAAGCGACGGCGTGACAGTCGTCAACTCCGTCATCTCGGAGAACAAGGGACAGGGGATCGTGCTGACAGCAAGCGCCGGTGCAGTGACCAACTGCATGATCGTCGACAACGAGGGAGGAGGACTCTCGGTTAGTTCCTGCACGCCCACTATCACGTGCTGCACGCTCTCGGGCAACTCCGCCGGCAGTGGTACTGCCGTCTACTGCGGCGCCCACGGTCATCCCCATATCAGCAACTGCATACTCTGGGGCAACGGCCCGGAGGAGATCCAGGAGTCCGGCGGCGGAGCGGTCGTTAGCTACAGCGACGTTCAGGGAGGGTGGACCGGCACGGGCAACATCGACTCAGACCCGCTGCTCATGCCGGGGTGGCACCTGCGGATCGGTTCTCCGTGCATTGATCGGTGTGCCAGTGGACACAGCATCGACATGGATGGTGAGGCGCGACCGTTTCCATCGAGCGGGAGCTACGACATGGGGGCCGACGAGTTTGTGGACACAGACGGCGATGGCCTGCCTGACTACTGGGAGATCGCCAACGGTTTTGATCCGATGGACGACGGCACAATCAATCCCGAAAACGGCGCGGAGGGTGATCCCGATGCGGAGGGTCTCACGAACTTCGACGAGTATGTCCACTTAACTGACCCGCACCAATCGGATACCGACGGGGATGGTCGAGATGATGCCTCCGAGGTGACAGACGACACAAACCCAGTGCATCCCGACAATGTCGAGAAAACGTACTACGTCAACGGCGGCGCAGGCCACGATGACCACGACGGTCTGGCCGCGTCATGGGACGGCACGCACGGGCCGAAGGCAACCATCCAAGCCGGTATCGATGCGACGGTCGACGGCTGGGGCTACACCGTCGTTGTCGCCGACGGCACCTACACCGGCGACGACAACCGCGACCTCGACTTCGGAGGCAAAGCTATCACCGTCCGCTCCGACAGCGGCCCCGAGGCTTGCATCATTGACTGCGAGGGCACCGACGAGCATCCCCATCGTGGGTTCTTCTTCTGCTCCGGCGAGACGAACGACTCAATCGTGGACGGCTTCACCATTCGCAACGGCTACACAGCATCAGACGGCGGCGCGATTCTGTGCAGCGCGGCGGGTCCCACGATCCAGAACTGCCACATCGTCAATAGCACCGCGGAGGACGGAGGTGGAATCTACATCACGGGCGGCCAACCCGTGATCAGACACTGCCGGCTTGAGCACAACAGGGCTATGGTATCTGCAGGAGGTGCTTACTGCTCATCCTCCGCCAACGTCACAATCGCCAACTGCGTTGTGCGTGACAACACCGCCGTGTCAGGCAGCGGAGGCGGGATGCTGCTGAACTACTGCACGGCCTCAGTAACTCAGTGCGTGATCGAGGCGAACTGGGCCGGCACTGACGGGGGAGGTGTTGCCAGCACAGGGCCGCGCGACAGGGCGTTCACGAACTGCGTCATCGCAGGGAACGGTGCCGGAGACGATGGTGGCGGCCTGTTCCTCTCGTACGAAGATCACTCAACGGTTGTCGAATACACAATCCTCAACTGCACGATCACGAATAACGTGGCTCTGGATACGGCCGGTGGGCTGTGCGTATATAGCTGGGACTGCTCGGCGCACGCCGTCGGCAGCGTTTTCTGGGGCAATTCGCCATCGCAAATCTGGTATTCCTCTTATGCCACGTTAGACAACTGCGTAATCGAAGGAGGCTGGACGGGCACGGGCAGTGATAACGTGGATGCTGATCCGCTGCTTCGGCCGGATGGCCGCCTCACGGCCGGGTCGCCTTGCATCGACCTCTGTCCAACCGGCTCGGATCAGGACGTCGATGGCGAGGCCCGACCGTTCCCGGTTGGCGGCATGTACGACGCCGGTGCCGATGAGTTCATCGACTCCGACGGTGACGGACTGGCCGATTGGTGGGAGGCCAGATACTACAGCGATGGCGGCGGGGATCCGGACGGCGATGGCCTCTTGAACATCGATGAGCACGACCGCGGCACCGATCCGGGCAACGCCGATACCGACGGCGACGGACGCAACGACGGCGACGAGATCACGGCCGGCACGGATCCGCTGCATCCCGACAACATCGAAGGCACATACTACGTCAACGCGGCGATCGGCAGCGACGACTATGATGGCCTAGCACCAGAGTGGGACGGGGCGCACGGGCCGAAGGCAACCATCCAGGCAGCCATCGACGAGACACGTGATGGGTGGGATCACACCGTCCTGGTCGCCGACGGCACGTATACCGGGCCTGGCAATCGCGATCTGCTCGTCCTGGCCAAGGCAATCACGATCCGCAGCGAGAACGGGCCCCTGAACACCATCATCGACTGTGAGGGGACATATACGGAGCCGCATCAGGGATTCGTGGTTGAGATCGGTGAGGAACGAGCCTGTGCTATTGAGGGATTCACGATTACACACGGCTACGCCGCTTCCGGTGCGCCTCATGAACGCGGAGGCGGCATCTACTGCTATGGGAGCGAACTGACGATCCTGGACTGCCGACTCATCAGGAACGCCGCCACCAGCGGCGGAGGGGGTGTCTCGGCCCAGCGCAGCATACTCGTCGTTGAGGACTGTGTGCTACTTGGCAACCGCGCTGGATACGACGGCGGCGGCATGTGGCTGTTCCGCTGCGACGCTGCCATCTCGCGGTGTACGATCTCGGACTGCTCCGCGGATGACGGGGGAGGCGTTCACTTCAGCGTCAGCGACTTTGTGGTCACTGACTCGACGATCAGCAGAAACAGTGCGACGGGGCATGGAGGCGGCATTGTAGGCTACTCCTACATCGAGGGCCGAATCGAGCACTGCACGATTGAACGCAACACCGCTGAGCTGGGTGGCGGCGCATACTGCCGTGGCGGTGCGCCGGTCACACTCGTCGATTGCCGGGTGGCATGGAACGACGCAACCAGTTCCGGGGGCGGCCTGTACTGCGGAGATTGCTCGCTGGTGGTGGCCGACAGTGAGATCGACGAGAACACAGCTCGCGACCATGGCGGAGGTGTCTACTGCGGCGCTGACAGCGCGTTCGAGTTCCGTTCCGGCTCGCTGAGCGGGAATGTGACGCAGGGGGTCGGCGGCGGGATCTACGCGTTATCACCAACAAGTGTAATCCTCACTGGACTCGCCATCACGGGAAACGAAAGCACGTACTGGGCTGGTGGTCTTTTCTTCATGTGGACCGACACCGCAGCGATAGAGAACTGCCTCCTGGCGCAGAATGCCGCCGATGAGAATGGAGGCGCGCTGTACTGCCGTGGCTCGAGCCCGATCATCACCAACTGCACATTCTGCGGCAACTCAGCCGCAGAAGGTGGAGGCGTGTACATCAGGGGCGGCCTCCCAACCTTTACGAACTGCATATTCTGGGGCGACACGCCGCAACAGATCTTTGTTTCGTCGGGCACACCGACGCTGGAATACTGCGACATCCAAGGCGGATGGCCGGGAACGGAGAACGTCGACGTGGATCCCATGCTCACGGCCAACTGCCACCTCAGCCCTGGCTCACCGTGCATCGATTACTGCCCATCCGGAACGGAGACAGATGTCGACGGCCAGCTTCGTCCGCTGGACATGATTGGGCTTGGCTACGACGGCGAGCGGCTGTACGACATCGGAGCCGACGAGTTCTTCGACACGGACGAAGATGGAATGGACGACGACTGGGAGAATGAGCACGGCTTCGATCCAAACGACCCCACCGATGCGGGCCTGGATGCTGACGGCGATGGGTTGTCGAATCTCGCGGAGTTCCAGTGGGGGTGTGATCCTCTCGATCCGGACACCGATGGCGACGGCCAACTCGACGGCGCAGAGGTTGCCGGCGGCACGAACCCGCTTCACCTCGACAACGCGCAGAAGACCTACTACGTGAACGGCTCGACGGGCGACGACGATTACGACGGCCTGGCTGCCGAATGGGACGGCACCCACGGCCCGAAAAAGACGATTCAGGCCGGCATCGACGCCACCCTCGACGGCTGGGACTATACCGTTCTCGTCGCCGATGGCGCCTACACGGGCACCGGTAATCGCGATCTGACGTTCAACGAAAAGGTGATCGCGGTCGCGAGCGAGCATGGCCCGGAGATGACCATCATCGACTGCGACGGCTCCGAGACCGACCCACACCGCGCGTTCACCGCCACCGGCTTCGATCAGCCGGGCGCCGTCATCGAGGGCTTCACGATCACCAACGGGTATGCCTACGATGCCTATCTGTGGCCCAGCGACAGTGGCGGCGCCATTGCCGGCAGCGACGGTCTGGCGATCCACCGCTGCATCATCCAAGATTGCCTCGCGCGCAATGATGGCGGAGCGATCTGGTGCAGCGGCGAGGCACGCATCGAGGCCTGCACCATCCGCCGCAACACCGCTGGGGAAAAAGGCGGCGGCATCCACGCGTGGCAATGCACTCTCGAGTTGCTCAACTGCCTTATTACCGACAACGAGGCGGGATTCACCGGTGGCGGAGTCTTTTGCGAGAGCGACCACGACATCCCAGCTCAAGCGACGATCACGAACTGCACTTTCACGCGGAACGTGTCTCATGGCTGGCTGAGCGGGGCGCTCAGGTTGTTGTTCAGCGACGCAACCGTCACGAACTGCATCTTCTGGGGCGACAGACCGCGCGAGTGCGCCTACTGGCCGACGTTGACGGTCAGTTACTGCCTCATCGAAAAAGGCTCCGAATACGGTCCGTTCGATCCGGCGACCTGTATCGATGCCGATCCGATGTTTGTCGATGCGGCGGCCGGGGCTTATCACTTGAGGCCGATCTCGCCGTGTGTTGATGCGGGGGATCCGGCATCGGATTACAGCAATGAGCCGGAGCCGAACGGCGATCGCGTCAACATGGGCGCGTACGGCAACACGGCTGAGGCGACGTGCACGCCGGGCGACATCGACGGCGACGGTGAGATCACGCTGGACGACCTGGTGGTCGTCTACGATGGGCTCGGCACGCACGACCCGGCGCTCGACGTCGACGGCGACGGCCTCGTGACGTTTGCCGATCTGCGCATCGTCTATGAACATATCCCCGATGGCGAGCGCGACCTCGGCGGCGTCTCGACGATGTGGGCGCTCGGCTACATGGAGCCGACGGACCCGGCCGCGCAGGGCCTCGACCCGACGGAGAATCAGTCGCAGCTCGACAACGACAACGACGACCGAAGCAACTACGAGGAATACGTTGCCGGCACCGACCCGACCGACCCGGCGTCGCTGTTCGAGGTCACCGCGGTCGCATGCATTGTGGCACTTGACGTCGAGACGGTGACGGTGTCGTGGAGCGTCGTGCCCGGAAAGCAGTATGAGCTCTACTGCGCCGAGCTGCCCGGCGACGCCGCCGATTGGCAGCCCGTCGAGGGTGTGTACGAAGTCAACGACGGGATCGCCACGCAGACGGTCGCGGTCGATCCAAATGCGAAAAAGCTGTTCTTCAAAGTCGAAGTGTGGTAATGTAATATAGAAAGGCGGCTGCGCCGGAGATCGCAGCCGCCACACAAGAACAATAAGGGGGATTCGAGATGGTTCCGCGGGGGATTCTCTTTCCAGTCTATGTCGTTGCGGCGTTGGCGTGTCTGTCGACGAGCGCGGCGTCAGGCGCGCAGATCTACTTCGATATGAACGGCGACCTGTTGCCGGACACCGAATGCGTCATCGGCCTCGGCGAGGAGTTGCTCATCGGCGTCTACCTGAGCGGTTTTGCCGAGGAGACCGGCAGCTTCCAGTTCGACATCTTCTACGACGGAAGCCTCCTCGGCCTGATCGACTGCGACACCTACGTCGCCAAGAAACCCAATGAACCCCAGAGGATGACACATTCATAAGACAGGACGCAGTTGAGGGTGAACACGAGACAAGGACGTCAACCGAGAAACGCCAGACAGCAAGACCGGTCAGACACGCGTTGTGCGTCTCGACACGCTCGCGGATGTCACAGAGGTTCCTCAGTGTTCCGTCAGGCCCCGGCGGCTGTGGCGGATGACCTCGCCGTCGATCATGAAGATGACGTCCTCGGCGACGTTGGTAGCGAGGTCGGCGGTCCGTTCGAGGTTGCGCGACGAGGAGAGTGCCTGCACCGCCCGCTCGATGCTGGCCGGATCGTCGTGCATGAGCTGCTGGAGCGCCTCAAACATCTCGCGGTTGGCCGCGTCCACCTCGTCATCCCGTCGCAGCACGCCGCGCGCCAGCTTCACGTCCATGTTCACAAGCGCGTCGAGGCTCTGCCGCACCATGGTGCGGACGGTTGCCGCCATGTCCTGGAAGGTGTCCGGCAAGCGGATCGCATCGTGTGCCGCAAGGTAGACGGCTCGCTCGGCGATGTTCGCCGCGAGGTCGCCCATCCGCTCAAGGTCGTTGTTGACTTTCATCACGGCGACGATGAAGCGCAGATCAATGGCGACAGGCTGGTGCAGGGCGAGGATCTTGAGGCAATGCTCCTCGACATCGACCTCCTTCGCATCGATGGCTTCGTCGCCGTCGATCACGTCGCGCGCGATCTCGGGACGCCGCTCCATGAGCGCTTTGATCACTTTGTCGATCGCTTCCTCTACCAGTGAGCCGACTTCAAGGATCTCCTTCCTGAGCCGCTCGAGGTCACGTTCCAGATGTCTTGGCATTGTCTGCTCCGTTTCTGAGCCTGGCCGGCCCCGTTCGAACTCAGCCGAACCGGCCGGTGATGTAATCTTCTGTCTGCTTCTGCCGAGGCTTCGTGAATAGGTGTTTCGTCACGTCGAACTCGACGAGCTCGCCTTCGTAAAGGAACCCAGTGTAGTCCGAGACGCGCGCCGCCTGCTGCATGTTATGCGTAACGATCATGATCGTGTAGCGGCCCCGCAGCTCACGGATCAAGTCTTCAATACGCGTGGTCGCGCGCGGATCGAGCGCCGACGTCGGCTCGTCCATGAGCAGCACATCGGGGTCGACGGCCAGCGCGCGCGCGATGCAGAGCCGCTGCTGCTGCCCGCCCGAAAGCCGCAGGGCATTGTCACTGAGCCGGTCCTTGACTTCATCCCAGAGTGCCGCGCGCGTCAAGCTGCGCTCGACGATCTCGTGCAACCGCCGGCGGCCATGATTCCCGTGCAGGCGCGGCCCGTAGGCGACATTGTCGAAGACCGACTTTGGAAACGGGTTCGGCTTTTGGAACACCATGCCGACGCGGCGCCGCAGCTCGACCACGTCGATGCGCGGGCCGTACACGTTCTCGCCGTCGAGCAGCAACCGGCCGCGTGTCGAGCAGCCGGGGATAAGGTCATTCATGCGATTGACGGCGCGCAGCAGCGTGCTCTTGCCGCAGCCGCTCGGGCCGATGATGGCCGTCACCTGCCCCGCCGGGATCTCGCACGTGACCTGCTTGACCGCTTCACTCGAGCCGTACAGCACTGAGAACGCCTCAGCGCGGATGTGCGTCTCGAACGGCCCGTTGTCTTCCAGGGCGGTGTTGCTCGATCTGTCGGTTACGCTGTTGTGTATCGACACGCCGATCATGACTGCTACCCCTTGAGTTTCTTCGAAAGCCTCGCGCGCAACGCGACCGCGACGACGTTGAGGAACAGTACAACGAGGATGAGCGTCAGCACCATTCCGTATTGCACGTGCACGATCTCCTCCTGCGCTGCGTGCTCCGTGGCCAGATTGCAGATGTTCCACGGCAGCGCCGGCGTCGGCTGCGTGAGCGTCTGCCACACCTTGAGCGGTCTGCCGACACTGACGGCCGCGGTGAAAATGATCGGCGCCGTCTCGCCCGCCGCACGCCCCATGCTGATCACGATCCCGGTGAGCACGCCGGGCAGCGCCGCCGGCAGCACAACGGTCAGCGTCGTGCGCAGCCGGCTCGCCCCGAGGCTCAGCGCCGCTTCGCGATACGTGTTTGGCACGGCGCGAATCGCCTCCTCCGACGCGCGGATGATCGTCGGCAGAATGAGTACGGCTAACGTGAGCGAGCCGGCCAGCACGCTCTTCGAGCTCGACACGTGCACTGTGTTGATGAAGAACGCGAGCCCGAACAGGCCGAACACGATGCTCGGCACGCCAGCGAGCGTGCTGATGAACGTGCGCAACAGGCTCACGGCCCGCCCTTCGCCGGCGTACTCGGCCAGGTACATGGCCGAGATCACGCCGAGCGGAACGGCAAACAGCATCGCCCCGACGGCCAGGTAGATGGTCCCAAGCATCTCGGGCCAGATCCCGCCGAACATGTGCGCGTCGAGCGACTCGTCAAACAGGAAGCGCCAGTAGAACGTGCGCCGCGGCCGCAGCATCTCGCGCGCATGCGTCTCGACGTAGCTGAACAGCGGCTCGATCGAGGTGCCCCTGAACTCCTCGACCCTCGGGGCGTAAACGAGCGTGCCCATCTTCGTCGCGTCGCTGTAGTCGTAGCTCTCAACGAACAGGACATCGTGCACCGTCACCTGGGCGCGATCCCACCGCGTCTCGCCGTACTGCTCGCGGATCACGACGGGCCGCTTCCTACCCGGAAACGGGCCGAGCAGCCGGCGCAGCAGGTCTTTGAGCTCGTCGAGCGAGTCGCGCCAGCGCCGCCTCTGCGCAAACGACATGCCCTTGAGCTCTTCCTCGAACGCGGCAATCATGTCGTAGACCGGCTGACGGGCGCGTGCCGCCTCGGCCATTTCGCTTTCGAGCGACTCCTGCCTGCCCCGATGGTACTTCTCAAACATGAGCCGCCGGTATTCGACCGTGCCCCGGAACACGAACGCCCGGCTCCCGCGCACGAAAATCGGCCCGAGAATCACGACGAGCGCCGTCACCAGCAACAGGATCGAGACGATCCCGAGCCCCGAAAACGCCTTGTCGAGTGCTTTGCGGGTTCCGAGCTGCACGACGCTAGCTCCCCTTGAGCCTGGCGCGCGCGCGGCGCACGATCCATTCGCTCGCCAGATTGGCGAGCAACGCGAAGATGAGCAGGCACAGCGCCAGTGCAAAGAGCACGTGGTAGCGGGCCGCGCCGGTGACTTGCTCGGCCTCACCCATGTCGCCGGCGATCGTCGCCGTGAGCGTGCGCACCGGCTGGGTCAGGTCGTACCACGGGCTGGGAATCTTGGCCGCGTTGCCCGACGCCATCCAGACGACCATCGTCTCGCCGAGCGCGCGCATGATGCCGAGGATCACGCCGGCGAAGATGCCGCTGCGCGCGGCGGGGATGATGACCTTGGTGAGCGTCTCGGCGCGCGTCGCGCCGAGCGCGTAGCTCCCCTCGCGAAGCTCGCGTCCGACGGCTTGCAGCGCGTCCTCGGAGACGCTCACGATCGTCGGCAGCGCCATGATCCCGAGAATGATCGACACGTTGAGCGCGTTCGTCCCGCTTGGGATTTCGATCTGCTCGCACGCGCGCCCAAGCTGCATCAGACCCCAGACGCTGCACGCACCGAGCACGACGAAGGCAAGCAGACGCACCGGGACGCGCGCACGCTCAGGCCAACGTGCGGCGAACAGGTCGCTCGCAACCAGCACGACGAGCGCGAGCAGCGGCAACCCGATCACCCAGCTCGCAACAGACAGCAGGTGCCCGCCCTGGCGTTGAAGCAGTGGCGCGAAAACGACGAGCGCGAAGAAGCCGTAGGCGACCGACGGAATCGCCGCAAGCACCTCGATGATCGGCTTGACGATCTGCCGCAGCGTGAACGGCAGCACGTCGCTCAGACACAGCGAGGCCGCCACCCCGAGCGGCACGGCCACAACAATGGCGCCGAGCGTGACGAGCCCGCTGCCCACGAACAGCGCAAGCGCGCCGAACTCCGCGGGCTCACCCGAAGGGTACCACCGGAGGCTCCCGAAGAACTCGGCGACACCCCGCAGCCGGAAAAACGGCAGCGCATCCTTTAGGATGAACGCGACGATGAACAGCACGGCCACCGCCGAGATCGCGGTCACGGCGAACAGAACGCCCCTGGCAACGAGCGAGGCGAGCCGCGCGCGGCGGCTCGCCCGCTCGTTCAGCGAAAGGCTGTGCCTGCTGGGGTGTTTGGCTCCAGTTTTTGGAGTCGCAGCTCGCTCCAAATCGACTCCTTTTCCTCATCCTCACCGTAGTTTGTCACCGGCACAAAACCGATCGTCTTGATGATCTCCTGCCCCTGTCGGGTCAGGTAGAGTGTGACGAACGCGTAGAGGTGCGTGCCCATGCTCGGATAGCCGTTTGTGAACATGAAGAGCGGCCGCGCGATCTGGTACTTGCCCGACTTGACCGTCTCCGGGTTCGGGGCGATGCCGTTGATCTCGAGCCCCTTGACCTTCCGGTCGACGAAACCAAGGCCCACGTAGCCGATAGCGGTCACCGTGGTCGAAACCTTCTTGTGCACGGCGCCGTTGCTGCCGTAGTACTCGGTCCCGGATCCCATCTTCTCCTTGTTCATCACGAGTTTCTCGAACGTCTCGTACGTCCCGCTGTTCGTGTCGCGGCTGCACACGACGATCGCCTTGTTCGGCCCGCCGACCTGCTTCCAGTTCGTGATCGTGCCCGTGTAGATGTCGCGCACCTGCTCGACCGTGAGCGCCTTGACCGGGTTGCTCGGGTGCACGATGACGGCGATCCCGTCGAGCGCCACGACGTGGGCTACCGGCATGACGCCCTTGTCGGCCGCGGCCTTGAACTCGCTGTCCTTCATGAAGCGCGACATGTCGGCCACGTCGCACGTGCTGTTGATGAGGCTCTTGGCGCCGTTGCCGCTGCCCGACTCACTGACCGTGATGTTCACGCCGGGGTTGCGCTCCATGTAGTACTCGGCAAACGCCTTGGCGATCGGCCCGACCGTCGTCGAGCCGTCCACGACGAGGCTCGAATCGCCCGTGCTGTCGGCGGCGTCGGCGCCGAGACTGAATCCCACAACCAGGGCCAGTACGCTGATGCAAAGCACAAGCGTTTTCATCTCGTCCCCCTTCCGTTCAGATCCTGGTTCTCACTCAAGTGCCCTGCGATTAAAAATCGATCTGGAAGCGCGTCTGAATGATGTCCGCTTCCCCGACCCCGTCAACGTCCGCGGTGACGTAGTTGAGCATGACGCGCGTGTTGGGGTTGAGGTACCAGTTGATGCCGACGGTGATATCGTCCATCTCGCCGCCCTCGATCGCCCCGTTGGTTAGGTCGACGCTCGAGTAGCGCGCGGTGAGCTGGACCGCGCCGAACCCGCCGTCCGCCATGAGGTTCTGGCTCGGCTTGACGCGGTCGAAGGCACCTTCCGACAGCTTGTAGCGGCGGTGCTCACCGGTGAAGAAGTAGCTCGCCTCGACGGAGTAGCCGGCGAAGTCCGGATCGCCCGACGCGTCCGACTGCACGGCAGCCATGATGTACTCGCCTTGCACCGACACCGGGCCGAACACGGCCGCTGCCTCGATGCCGATCAGGTCCGCTTCGCTCGCGTCGAAATCGTACTGCGCCTTGAACTCGACCGCATCGCAAATGGTGCCCGAGAAGTACAGGCGCGCCCGGCGGAACTCGACCGCCTCGTCGAGCGGGTCTTCCTCGTCGTCGAGCGCCGCATCCACGTCGAACCACGCCATGTCGAGCATGATGCGGCCGCCGAACTTGATCTTGAACGCGCCGTCCTCCGAGTCGGCACGCAGCCCGTCCTTCCAGTACACGTTCAGGTCGTCCGCGCCGGCCTGACCCACGAGCATGAAGACCAGCAACAGGCCCAGAACAACAACTCGCATTCGGTCCCCTACTCCCTTCATTTCCTCCTCCTCCACACGGACTCTGGTGTTTGGCAGGAGCGGCCCGTGTCCCCGCGAGCACGGCATATTCCGCCCTGCATTTCGGGCGCGAAGCTACTGGGGGCATGTGAAGAGCAAATAAAGGCGGAATGAAGGTCTTTGCGGGAAAAATGGAAATGGGGACAGGCACCTGTTTTTCTGCGGGGGCCTTACAGTTTCATTGCGGCCACGGACGAGAAGAACAGGTGCCTGTCCCCATTTTCCAAGCCCTACGGCGCCAGGGGCAAACGGACGCGGAACGTGCTGCCGAGTCCGGGCGCGCTCTCGACGGTGACGCTGCCGCCGTGCGCCTCGGTGATGTGCTTGACGATCGACAGCCCTAGCCCCGTCCCGCCGAGCTCGCGTGAACGCGCCTTGTCAACGCGGTAGAAGCGCTCGAAGATCCGCTGCTGGTCGCGCGGTTCGATGCCGATGCCGGCGTCCGCCACTTCGAGCACCGCCTCGCGGTCTTCTGAAGTCAGACGTACCTCGATGCGCCCTCCCTCGGGCGTGTACTTGACGGCGTTGTCCAAGAGATTATCAACCAGTTGCCGCATGGCCTCCAACTGACAGAGCACAACGACGGGCGAGTCCGGCAGCGTCGCCGTCAGCGTCACCCCTTTCTGCTCGGATGGCACGCCAAACTCCCGGACGGCCTCATCGACCGGCCGCCGGACGTCGTCCGCCTTCAGCTCGAGCGCCTCGTCGCCCGATTCGAGCCGCGAGAGCGCCAGCAGATCGGCCGTGAGCGCCGAGAGCCGGCCGGCCTGATCCTTGAGCTTGACGAGAAAGCGGCGGCGCGTCGCCTCATCCATCGCCTCGTCGTCGAGCAACGTCTCGACCAGGCCCTGGATCGCCGTAAGCGGCGTCTTGAGCTCGTGCGAGACGTTCGCCACGAAGTCGCGGCGCACTGTCTCGAGCCGCCGAAGCCGAGTTACGTCGTGCAGCACGACCACCGCCCCGCTCAGGCGCCCCTCGGCGTCGCGCAGCGGGGCCGCCTGCATCTCGACGACGCGGTCACCGGCCAGCGTCGCCTCGGCCGTGACGCCGGCAGCCGTCTCGAGCGCCTTGGCGATTGTCTCGGTCACCTCCAGCAGCCGCGTCACTTCCCAGACATGCTTACCGCCACTCGCGTCCGGCGCCGTGCCGAGGATCTCGCCCGCCGCGGCGTTCATGTGAACAATGCGCTCGTCGCGGTCCACGGCGATTACCCCCTCGACCATGCTTGCCAGAATCGCCACCACCTCGTTGCGGTCGGCCGTGATCCGCTCCATCCGCTCGCGCAACTGGCCCGACATACGGTCGAGCGCTGCGGCGAGCTGGCCCATTTCGTCACGGGTCCGAACGCGCGCCGTCTGCGTGTAATCGCCGTCGGCGATCGCCCCGGCCACGCGCGTCATCGCGGCGAGCGGCCCCGTCACGCGCCGGGCCACGAAGAAGCCGATGACGGCTGCGGCGCCGGCCGCGATGAGCGCACCCAGCGCGACAACAACGCGAACACGCCGCACTCGCTGCTCGACGACAACCAAAGGCAGCGAGGTTCGAACGAAGCCATGCAGCGTGCCGCCGTCCTCGACCGCCAGCGCCAGGTACATCATCCGCGTCTGCAGCGTGTCGCTGTAGCGAACCCGGCGCCCGATGCCGCCTTCTCGTGCGTCGAGAATCTCGCCGCGCTCGCCATGGTTGTCCATGACGGCCGGATCTTTCTCGGAGTCGGCGATCACAATGCCGTCTTCGCGGATCACGGTGAGCCGCGTCCCGATCTGGTGCCCAATCGCCTGCACGCGTTCCTGGAAAGCGGGGTCGCTCTCGCGCCTGAAAAACTGCAGAGAGATTTCGCGCAGCAGCTCGGCGCGGTCGTGGAGGGATTGCTCGATATCGTGCATCGAGTCGCGCTCAATGCGCCGCGTGACAAGGATCGAGACGATGGCGGCGGCCAGCAAGACAAGCACGAGCGATCCGGCATAGATCTTCCAGAAGAAGCGCTTGCGCAACACGGCTCAGCTCTCCACGTGCTGGAACCGGTAACCGACGCCCCGAATCGTCTCGATCAGCTCGCGGCAGGCGCCCAGCTTCTTGCGCACCGCTCGCACGTGCACGTCGATGTTGCGGTCCACCACGACCGCATGCTCGCCGATCACGCGATTCAGAAGCTGGTCGCGCGTAAACACGCGCCCTGGGTGTGATGCCAGAAAATGAAGTAACCGAAACTCCGTGGCTGTGAACGTCACGGGCTTGTCGTCAACACGCACTTCGAAGCGCGCCGCGTCAATCACGACGCCGTCGCGCACAATGCGCTCGCCGACGCCCGCCTCTTCCTTGAGCGGCCCACGTCGCAGCACGGCTTTGACGCGCGCCACGAGCTCCTTCGGGCTGAACGGCTTCGTCACGTAGTCATCCGCACCGACACCGAGACCCAGCACCACGTCGGCTTCCTCGCCCTTGGCCGTCACCATGATGATCGGGATCGCTTTCGTCACCGGATCGGCCTTCAACCGGCGGCACACCTCGACCCCGTCGAGACCGGGCAGCATGAGGTCCAGCAAGACCACGTCCGGCGCCTCGTCGCGGATCAGACGCAGCCCCTCAAGCCCATCTGTCGCCGTGAAGACGCGATAGCCCTCCCGGCCGAGGTTGTAGCCGATCACTTCCAGGATGTCCCGCTCGTCCTCAACGACGACGATCTTCTCACGCTTCATCGGCGCGCGTCACCCTCTGTGTCCGCTGCCGTCTCTAACCTCCCCGTGCAAAGATCCGCCAAAGACAGCATAAAACTTCGCCGAACGGCCTCTTGAGTGTCACTGCAACCGACTGTAGGTCGCTCAGCCGGGGCGGTCAAGCATGGGGCGGATGACGCATCCATGACACACAGGCGGGATCTTACCAATGGGACTCCGGCTGGACTGAGCGGGGCCTGTTCAGGGCAGGCGATTGCCGGATCCCTGCCTGTAGAACTCGATCTTATGATACGCGGAGCGGAACTGCGCGTATCGTGAATCGCGCCGAGAACGAGCTGTTGACGAATCCCGATGTTGTTCGTGACAAGATGTTGGGGAAGTACCGGCGGTAGGACTCGAACCTACGACACGCGGATTATGATTCCGCTGCTCTAACCAACTGAGCTACGC
>CAZCQN010000033.1:0-23378 GCA_964500825.1 uncultured Verrucomicrobiota bacterium
CGCGGCGACGGCGTGTAGGCGATGCGCACGCTCGGCTGGTACTCGAAGCCGGTGTAGTCGTTGTGCTCGAACTTCGAGCCGAGCGTGAGCGAGAGCAGGTCCGGCTTCAGCGTAATCTCGTCCTGGATAAAGCCGCTGTACAGATCATCCGTTCGCTCGGCCGGGTCCCAGAACATCCCGAAGCTCCCGTGCGTCTCGTCGGACGTGCGGCGGTACCGCAGGCCCCAGACGATCTCGTGCCGGTGGCTGGGCCGGAAGCGGTGCTGGAAGTCGACGTCGCCGGTGTCTCGTTTCTCGCCGGCCATACGCTCGTCGTGGTCGAGCCGGTCGTAGTAGACTTGGAGCGCCAAGTCCGAGTCCTCGCCGAGCACACGCTGCCAGCGCATCAGCAGGTTGCGGTCCGCAATGGTGATCGTGTCCTGGCTTGGCGTCACGAACGGGGCCGTGGGTATAAAGGCCAGCATCGTCTCTCCGACGCGCCCGTCAGCGTAGTCGCCCTGGATGGTGAGCGTGTCGATGTCGGTGAGCTCCCAGTCGACGCGGAACCCGGCGCGCGACACGCTCGAGTCGTCGTTCGCGTCGTTGCCGGCGGCGTCGACGAAGCCGTCGCGCTCGAACGACTTAGCCCAGATGCGGTACCAGGCGTGCTCGCCCGCCCGGCCGCCATAGCGCACCTGGCCGAACAGCTTCTCCTCGGTGCCGCCGCCAAGGGTGACGAGGCCGCCCTGGGTGTCTTTGGCGCTCTTGGTGATGATGTTGATCACCCCGTCGACGGCATTGGCGCCCCACAGCGTTGCGCCCGGGCCGCGAATCACCTCGATGCGGTCGACGTCCTCGAAGATCAGGTCGTGATGCTCCCAGAAGACGCCGGCAAACAGCGGGGTGTAGATCGTGCGCCCGTCGATGAGCACGAGCAGCTTGTTGGCAAACCGCACGGGCCAGTCGCGCGTTGTGACCGCCCACTTGCTCGAATCGATGTTGCCGACGAACATCCCGGGCACGAGCCGAAGCGCATCCGGAATCGTCGTGGCGCCCGAGCGGCGAATCTCCTCGCTCGTGAGCACGTAGACGGCGGCCGCGGCCTCCGAGAGCGGCTCGGCCTTCTTGGAGACCGACGTGATCTCGATCTGCATCAGCTCCTCGAGACTTAGCTCGGTCAGGTCGGCGGTGTGGTGGGCCGTGCTATCCGGCTCGGCGGCCCAGGCTGCCGAGGTGGTCGCGACCACGAGTGCCATGAGCAAGCGCTTGCCGATCATCGTCAGTACCTCTCCCGATTCAGATGCGCCCGCAGGGCTGTTGAGCGGCGGCGGCGAGCTGGCACGCTACTCAGCCCCGATGATGTTGTCCCCTGCCTGTTCGATCAGCTCGTCTGGGACGGCGATGCCGAAACGCTCGGTCTTGCGCAGGTCGATGGCGATGCCGCTGTTTGCCGGCTCCTCGGGGACGATGTCCCGGATGTCGGTGCCCTCGAACAGCTCGACGATCATCTTGCCCGACTGCAGCCCCATGCTCCGGGACGAGGTGAACATCGAGGCGGTCGCGCCCCAGCCCGCCATCACGTCGTCGCGCGCAAGGCCGATGAGGGGCTTGGTCGCCGTCTCGTAGACGGCCCTCGGGAAATGCTGCTGGGCACCCATCTGGTCGCTCGGGCTCAAGAACACGTCGACGAGCGGGTTCAGCTCTCGGACGAACTCCTTGGCCTTCTCGGCCATGACCCAGTTGCCGCCCTCGCCGGTGACGAGCTCGACCTGTCTGAACACGACCGTGAGGTCGCTGAACTCGGGATCGTTCGCCACCAGGTCTTCGACCCATCGGCGGTAGCTGTGCGACTGCGGCATGTCGGCGTAGATCAGGCCGATTGTCTTCACCTGCGGCATCAGCCTCCTGACGAAGCAGAAGCGCTCCTCGACGGGGACAGGGCACGACACGCCGGTGAAGTTTGCCTTCGGCGTGGTGTTGAACGCGTCGATCACGCCGACGCCGACGGCGTCGGTCACGCTGGCGAAGACGAACTTGTAGCGGAAGTCTCCATAGGCGACGTTCTTGGCGGCAATCGTCGGGACCGTGCCGTTGAGGCAGATCACGTCGTAGCCGTCGCTGAGATGCTCCCTCAGGATCGCCTCACCCAGCGCGACGTCGTTGTCGATCGAGAACGAGTCGACGTGCAGGTTCTTCCCCTCCATATACCAGTGGGTCTCGAGATACTCGCGCCGGGCCTGAGCGATCACCTGGTAGTGACCCCGGCTCTGCGAGTCGATCACGAGCACCCGGTACGTCTTGAGCCCCGACCCTCGAGGCGTGCCGACAGCCGCTCTGGACTCTGGGTGCTCGTCGAACGAACCACCCGGCCCGCCCCGCGTGAGCACGAACACAAGTCCAGTAACAAGGGCCATCAGGGCAACGCCGATAACGACTCCAGTTTTCATGGCTCAGCAACCTCGAGTCGTGTTTGCAGTACGGCTTATGGCGTGCTGACGGTGTTATCTCAATCCGCTGGCTGTTGGCTCGCTGCCGGCGATGGGCGTGGTATCGCTCGAACGCACTGAGTGATAAATGGTTACGGCCATCACCACGCAGGCTACACCGGTCCCGCGACTTCGGAACTTCGGGGAACGGGCTAACAACTAGCGTGCCAGGCGGTTCCAAACACTCACAAGCTCGCGGGTTGCCGACGCGGCGCCCGGATCACGTGCCGGCCGCCGCCTGGGGCGGCTCGTAGATGCAGAACGGCTCGGCGGCCAAATAATCGCCGGTCAGGGCGTAGGCGCGTGCCCGGCACCCGCCGCACACGGCCCGAAAGCCGCAGACGCCGCACTTGCCGCCGAGCTGCGCCGGGTCGCGCAGCGTGGCGAACACGTCCGAGGTTCGCCAGATCTGCTCAAGCGGCGTGGTGCGGATGTTGCCGGACGAGATGGGGAGGTAGCCGCACGGATAAACCTCGCCCGAGTGCGAGATGAAGCACACGTGCTGGCCGGCGAGACACCCCTTGGTCATGGCCGACATCCCGTTGCCCCGCGGGAGCTCGACGCCCGGCTCGCGCGCCTTCTGCCGCATGATGCGGAAGTAGTGGGGCGCGCACGTGGCCTTGAGCTCAATCGGCACACGCGACGACTCGGCGAACAGCCACTCGAGGACTCGCTCGTACCGCTCGGGCGAGATCATCTGCTCGTCGGCGATCTCGACGCCGCACCCGACCGGCACGAGCAGAAAGAGGTGGAGCGCCTCGACGCCAAGCTCGATGGCGAGCTCGAGCACCTCGGGCAGCGTGTCGACGTTGTGGCGCACGACGGTTGTGTTGATTTGCGTCTCGACGCCGGCGGCCTGGAGCCGCTTGAGGCCCGCGACCGCCAGGTCGAACGCGCCCGAGCGGCCACGAAAGGCATCGTGCACGGCCGCGGTGGCGCCATCGAGGCTCACGCTCGCGCGCGCGATGCCGGAGGCGCTCACCTTGGCGGCGACCTCATCGCTCACGAGCGTGCCGTTCGTCGCGAGCGCCACGCGTAGGCCCAGACGGGTCGCCTCGCGCGCGATCTCGAAGATGTCGTTCCTGTACAGCGGCTCGCCGCCGCTCAGCACGAGGATCGGGGTGGCGAACGCGTCCGCTGAGGCGGCCGAGGCGAGAGCGCGGACGAACGCGAGCGCTTCCTCGGTTGTGAGCTCGTCGGGCGGCGCCTCGGGCGTGGCCGAGGCGCGGCAGTGGATACAGCCGAGGTTGCAGCGCTTCGTCGTTTCCCAGAAGACGAGCCGAAGGGCAAAGTCACCGTGCACGGGCCAGGCTCCGCGCCGCGCTCAGACGCCCTCGAAGCGGGTGAGCGTCACGTATTCGAGGTAGCGGTTGGTGACGTCCTCGTCGGTCAGCCCCTTGAGCCGTTCGAGGCTGAACTCCTCGACGTTGAACGAGGCCATCACGCAGCCGTAGACGACGGCGCGCCGGAAATGCATGTCGTCCAACCGCGCCGTCTTGGCCAGGTAGCCCATGAACCCCCCGGCGAACGCGTCGCCCGCGCCGGTGGGGTCCTGGATCGTCTCGAGCGGGAAGCCGGGGCAGGCGAAGAACAGCTTCGGGCCGAACAGGAGCGCGCCGTGCTCGCCTTTCTTGATCACCACGTACTTGGCGCCCGTCTCGAGGATCCGCTTCGCCGACGTGATCAGGCTCGGGTCCTTGCTGAACAGGCGGGCCTCGCCCGCGTTGACGATCACCACGTCGGCCCGGCTGAACACCTTGGCGACGTGGTCGCGCTTGGTGTTGAGCCACAGGTTCATCGTGTCGCACGCGACGAGCTTCGGGGCGCGCACCTGCTCGAGCACGCTCAGTTGCAGCTCCGGGTCGATGTTGGCGAGGAACACGTACTCAGCGTCCCGGTACGACTCGGGCAGCACGGGCTGGAAGGCCTCGAACACGTTGAGCTGCGTCGAGAGCGTCTTTGCCTCGTTCATGTCGTATTCGTAGGTGCCGTGCCAGCGGAACGTCTCGCCATCGACGACCTGGAGGCCCTCGGTGTTGATGTCGCGGCTGCGCAGCAGCTCGATGTCCTTGTTGCGGAAATCCTTGCCGACCACGCCCACGACCGACACCGGGTGGAAGAAGCTCGCCGCATAGCTGAAGTGCGTGCACGAGCCGCCGAGCACGTCCTCGCGCTTGCCGAACGGCGTCTCGATCGTGTCGAGCGCAATCGAGCCAACAACAACGATACTCATCAGCGTCTCCTGGTGTCTCTGCGTTGGCAGCGCTATTATAGGGCGCATCGAGTCGAGGTCAACGCGCATGTGATAGAATTCCTCGTCAAGAACCGCCGTCCCCAATTCATGACGCCGTGGGTCGCGTACGGGGGTGTCACTGAATGATCCGGCCGGTCATCATCGCCCTGCTGCTTGCACTCATGTCTGTGCCCGGGACCGTCCATGCCGCTGCGGCTCGTCGAGCGCCACGGGGCCTTGGCCTCGCAACGCTTGACCCCAGGTCGGGCCGGGTCGTTCGCAGGGCTTCACCGCCGACCGCGAGCCTCTGCCTGAGCCACGACGGCAACACGTGCTACGCGATCGCTGACACCAAGCGGTCGGGCACCTCGTGGCACGTCGTGTCGTTCCGTCCGCCCGACGTCCGGCACTTCGAGAGCGTGACGGAGCGCGGGTCGAACGAGCTCGCCGTCGCCCCGTCGCCCGACGAGAAGCTGCTCCTCCTGCTCGTCGAGAAGCAGAATGCGTGCACGCTCGTCGTCTACGACCGCGCCAGCACGAAGAGGACCGAGCTGGTGGACGGTCTCGACCCAGAACGTTCGCAGTTCGCGTGGAGCCACGACGGGCGTTTCATCTACTACACGGCGCCTCTCGGTGACGGGACGGCGATGGGCCTGTTCTTCACGACGCTGACCGGGGAGGAGCACGGCCGTGTGCCAACCGGCGACGGTGCCGGCGAGCCGGCAGGCATCGACGAGTTCGACGTGTGCAGAACGCGCGCTCGCCTCGCCGCACGGGAGGCAGGCACGATCCGCATCTTCGACGACGGCACGGAAGCAATGACGATCGAGCCGGGCGGCGTGATCGAGGATATCCGGCTGTCGCCCGACGGCACGAAGCTGGCCTGGGGCGGGCGCCGCGTTGTCATCTACGATCTGACCGCCAAGAAAACGCTCGCCGTGTCCCAGCCGCCCGCGGATGAGGTCGTCACCGACCACCGGCCGGCATGGTCGCCCGACGGCACGCGCCTCGTCTTCGACCGCGTCTGGCGCTTCGGCAGCCACGACGGAGTCCCGATCCGTGCTGCGCTCGTCGTGCTGGATGCTGAAGGCGGACGCGCGACAGAGAACCCGAGGGAGGAGGACGACCTGCACGCCAACATCGTCTGGCCAAGGGACGGTGACCGCATCGTGTGTGAGCGGCGCTACCTGGACGGACCGCCGGCTGCAACGGTCGATGCGACTGCGCCACCGGCACTCGAACCGGCACCGGCCGGAGCGACTTGGCAACGCTGCAGCGGGCTCTATGGCGGGCGCGTCGACGCGTTCGAGATGTCACCGCACGACGGCCGCCTCATCTACGCCATTCAGCGCGGGCGTTTGTACGCGAGCGAGGACGCCGGCGAGCAGTGGCGTCTCGTCAGTCAAGGCCTCACCGACGTGGCCGCTCACCCCACAAAGCCGGGCGTGCTTTACGGGACCCGCGCCGACGATGGACAGGTGGTCCGCAGCCAGGACAACGGTGCGACGTGGGAGCCGTACGGGCCGCCCCAGAAGGGGCAGCATTTCCACTATCTGGCCGTCCATCCAACGAGCCCCAACGTCATCTACGGCCTCGCTCAGGACGGGCGGCTCTCAAGGCTCGATGAGGAGAACGCGGCCGAGCTCACCAAGTTCGATGGGTGCGAGCATTTCGCGCTTCTCCAAGTCGACCCCCGGAACCCCGACCTGATCGTCTACGTTGCGCAGAGCGCGTGCCACATGAGCACGGACGGGGGCAAAACATGGCGCACGATTGAGGACCTGCCTGAGAAGGAGCAGGTTGTCTTGCTGGTCAGCGACGCTCAGGATAACGAGCTCGTTCTGGCGATGACGCGTTCGGGCCGCGTCTACTTCACTGCCGACGGCGGCGAGACGTGGGACCTCTACGCCGACCCGTCGTCGGCCGAGCTCTGGACCGAGCCGATCCAGCGCCGGCTCACCAAGTCGTTCCCGATCGTCGGGCGCGAGGCGGTGCCATGGGCCGCCTGGTACGGCGCCATCCGGTGGGCGGCCGCAGATCCGAAGCAGCGCCGCCGCGTTTACCTGCCGGGCTGGACAAAAGGCGTGCACCGATCGGACGACGGGGGGGCAACCTGGCAGGCGGCCAGTAACGGGCTTGGCGCCATGTCCCTCGATGACATCGCCGTGTTGCCCGGTTTCTCCGGCCGAATCGTTGCCGTGTCGGCCCCTCTCTTCGTGCACACGACAGACGACGACGGCGAGACCTGGACGTCGTCCGGCCGCATCGGCCGCACCCTCGGGGCCGTGCTCGGCGCCCACCCGCGCGTGCCCGGGCTCGTGCTGATGGCGCAGCGCAGCGGCTACATCTACCGCTCCGAGGATTCCGGCACGACGTGGGAGCCCGTGCTCGACGGAATTGCCCCAAACGCGCCTCAGTTCGAAGTGTTCCTCCGATTCGGCCAGGACGACGCCGATCACATCACGGTGGCGTCGCGGTCCTGGGTCGTCGAATCGACCGATCGCGGGAAGAGCTGGCGGCTGATGGCCAGGTTCGAAGCGGCCGACAGCGCCGAGCTCCGCATCGGTCCGGTTGTCGCGACCGACGCGGCCGTCAGCCTCGGCATCGTGCGGCCCGCGCGCATTCTCCAGACGCGTGACCGCGGCAAGACGTGGCGCGCGCTCAAGGGGCCGCATGAGACAGGGTCGCTCGCTGCGCTTCTCGGCAGGCCGGACGACGATCGTGCCTTGTGTGTGCTCGCACGTGGGGCCCTGGGCGGGCGGTCTCATTGTCTGTGCGTGACCTCCGATCTCGGCAAGACGTGGGAGGCCCGCCCGCTGCCCGATGTGGGCTCGTTGCCGTGCACGCTTGCCCGACACCCGCTGAAGCTCGATACGCTGGCCGTCGCGTTCGGCAACGGCACCGTCCTCGTCACCCGCGACGAGGGCCGGACGTGGCGCGATACCGGCCGCGGCCTGCCGGGGGGCGAAGCCAAGTGCCTCGCCTTCGGCCCCACCGACAACCGCCTCTACGCATTCCTCGAGGGCGCCGGCCTCTACTGGATCGAGTTGCCGCCGGACGAAAGCGAGTAGCCCCGCCGAACTCGGTCATGCCGACGGGTTCACTACGTCAACCGAGCCGGCGAGCTCGAGCTCGTCGCGGAGCACGGTGATCGCCGCGTTGTAGACGGCGTCTTGCGCGGCCTCAGGGGATTCGGCACGCGCGGCTTCGTACGGCTGGCGCGTGGCGGTGCCGATGTTGATCTTGGCGATGCCGTGCTTGAACGCGTCGAGTAGGTATTCCTTGCGGATGCCGGTGCCGCCGTGGAGCACCAGCGGCATGTTCGTGGCCTCGCGGATGGCGTCGAGGCGCTCGATGCTCAGCCGCGCGGCGATCTTCTTCTCGGCCTTCTTAGCGGCGCTGATCGCGCCGTGGATGTTGCCGATGGCGACCGAAAGCCAGTCGGCGGCCGACTCGGCGACGAAGCGCTGTGCCTCGTCGGGATCGGTGAACCCCTTGCCCGATTCGAACAGCTCGTCGTACGGCGGCAGGGAGCCCGCCTCGTGGCCAAGCACGGCGCCCAGCTCGGCCTCGACCGGCACGCCGGCCGCGTGTGCCATATCCACCACTCTCCTGGTCGCGGCGATGTTGCCGTCGAGCGGCAGGCGCGAGCCATCGACCATGACCGACTGGTAGCCGAGATTGATCGCCTCGGCGATGATCGTGTCGTAGTTCACGGTGAACCCGTCCTCGTCGACGACGGGCACGTGGTCGAGGTGGAGGCGGGTGAACGCCTCGTCCTTGACGCGCTCATATTCCGCAAGCACCTCGCGCGGGCTGCCGGCCTCGAACTTGACCCATTCGAGCCGCGCCACGGCGATCAGACCGAAGCAGCGCGCATCGCGCAGCGCGCGCACCGTCGGCTCCATCATCGGGAGGTATGGGATGTTGAACGCGGGGATCACTGTCCCCGCCTTCCACGCGTTGCGCATCAAGTCGGCGGTACCAAGCATCATGTCTCCTCTGTGTGCTCTGGGCTGTTCGGTTATGCCCGCGGCTCGAGCGGTGGCGGGTTGTCCTCGTCGCGCCAGTGCTCTAGAATCTCCACCTCGTTCCCATCGGGGTCGGCAAAGAAGGCGCAGCGCAGGCCGGGCGAGACGTCGGAGCTGTCGTCGATCGGGCCGACCTCGACGCCGTCCTGCTTGAGCGCCTCGATGACGGGCTCGAGCGCGGGCACCTCGAAACACAGGTGCCTGAACCCGACCGTTGACGAGGACCCTCCTTCTTCACCGGCGGCTCGGTCAGCGGCCGCTCGGTCAGCGGCTTGAAAGAACTCGAGGCAGACCGAGCCGAGTCGCGTCATGACGAACTCGTTGGGCCGCCCGGCGTTGAACACGCGCGCGCGGCGGAATCCGAAGTGCTTCATATAGAAGCGCTCCATCGCCACGCGGTCGCGGCAGGTGAAGGCGATGTGCTGAACGGCTGTCATAGAGATGCTCTCCCCTGGGTGACAAGCTTGCCCGTCACTATACTCGGGCGCGGCCGTCGTGTCGAGGAAGCGTCTTGCGTCGCCTCGGTGCTTGGGGAGCTCGCGCAACCGAGAGCCTGGTCGCCGCGTCGCGGTGTATGGAGCCGCTACTCGACGAGCTGCACATGGCCGGCCGGCGTAAAACCGTCCTTCGCGATCTCCCACCAGGCCTGCCACTCGGCTTTCGTTTCGAGTTCTCGCCGACCGGAAAACGTGCGAAGCGCGGCGACACAGCAGGCGTCGAGGTTCCGTGTGGCCACCCCGTAGGGCCATGCGGTGTGCCGATGCGTCAGCGGCATCTCGCGCACGTGTCTACTGCTCCGGCGGCTTCCAGTCGGCGTCGGCGCCGGCCATCAGGTCATAGTAGGGCTTGCCATCGGCGTGGGTCACGCGAAAGGTGAAACCCCAGTTGCCCACGCTGTTGCATATCTTGATCAGGACGCGGTTGTTGCCCTTGCGCAGCGTGACCGGCACGTCGTGCTCGCCGGGCTGCGCGCTGCGGAGCACCTCCGCGCCATTGAGCCAGACGACGATCTGGTCGTCGCTGCCAATGCGGAAGAGCGCCTCACGCGCCAGGCTGCTGAGCACGGTGGTGACGTAGATCGCCTTCCAGTCGGCCTCGTCGAAGTGCCTGTGAAAGGAAACGCCGAAATCCTCATCGTACAGCTCGTCGGGCACGCGTTCCCAGCGCAGCCGGGTGCCGTCGGGCATCACGACGTCGCGTCTGATCTCGACCCGCTCCTCGGGCGGATACGCCGTCGCAAAAGCCGCGCCGTTGGTGTTGTCGAACGGGCCGGCCATGCGCCATGGCACGGGGCGCTCGACGTCGAACGCGCCCACGTACGGCTTGTCCTGGTGTTCGAGCACACAGACGACCTGGGCGCGGAGGCCCTGCCAGTCGAGCCGCACGAGCACCTCGAACGGGACGACGACCGTGCGGCCAGGCTCGAACTCGCAGGTCTCGGACGCCGTCCACGCCCTGATCTCATCGAGCTGCGGTAGGGACGACACCGCCAGCGTGCCGCCCAGTCGGCGCGTGCCGTACGTCGTCGCCACGAACTGGCCGGCGTACCGCTGCCAGCGGTCGCCCGGCTCGACCGGGTGCCGCTCGACGACGGTGCGGTGCTCGATCAGGTCATGCACCTCGGCCATGGTGTAGGTGGTCAGCACGCCGCGATCGGTCTCGATGCGGAACGCCGCCGGCACGAGGCCGCGCCGCGCCTCCCACGAGAAGCCGATGAGCGCCTCGATGCGACGGGTGCGTCCCGGCCCAAGCGTGAACGGGACCTGCCCGTCGAGGTCGGCCTGTCGCGCCGCGCCGCCGGCGCCGATGCCCGACGTGATCCGGCGGACCGTGACCGGCCCGTCGCTCTCGTTCGTAAATGCGATCGTGCTCGCGTTCGGCGACACCTTGTGCAGCGGCCCGGCCGCGGGTTTGATCCGCACGGCGACATCCGTCGGCGGGCCGAAGACGGCCGGCGCCAGCCCGCCCTCGCGCGCAACCACAATGCGCGTGAAGCGGTCAAGGCACACGGCGACCGGCGTGCCGAGCGGTGCGCCGCCGTGCTGCGTGAGCTCCCGCACCACGACGGGCTTGGTCCGGGACAGATCGAAAACGCGCACGCGCGCCGACGCCGCCTCGGCCACGACGAGACGCCCGTCGGGCGAGAAGGCGAGCGAGACCGGGTCGTCGAGCTGCTCGACCAGTTCCTGGACCTCGCCGTCGGCGCTGAAGATCGCAACGAGCCCGCGGCCGGGCTTTCCGCTGCCCGACGAGTAGGCGACGCCGATGCGATTCCCCGGCCCGATGGCAACGGCCGTCGGCTCGGCGCGTCGTGCGGACCGGGGCGTCTCCAGGTCGTCTGCAAACGTGCCGTCCGCGTTGTAGGTCACGACGCGCCGGTTGCCTGTGTCGGCGACAATGATGCGGCCGCGCCCGTCCACGGCGATACCGCGCGGCGCGTCGAGCGCGCGCGTGTCGCCAACCGGCACGCCATAACGTGCTGCGCGCTCGCCGCGCGGGCCGATCACGACGATGCCCGTGAGCTCAGCGCCTTCCTGCTCGGTCCAGCGCGCCCCGGCCACATAGAGCGTGCCGCCCGGACCGGGCGCCATCGCCGTGGCGCCGCGGATCCAGTCGCGCCAGGCGCCGCGATCCGAATCACCGAGCAGCGAGCTGTTGGGCCGCGTCGTCACAATCCGGCCTTCCTCGAGGAAGTAGTACGTGTCGTCGAGGCCGGCGAACATCTGGATCGCCCCGTCACCGACCGGCGGCGACGACGCCACGCGCACGCTCTCGCTCCGCCCGCGGGTGACCGCGCTCACCGCGTAGACCGAGTCGGGGTCCCACGCGCCGCCGAGCGAGAACTCCGTGCTGATGGTCCGCCCCACGTACTCCCACTGCCCGAGGCGCACGCGTCGGTAGATGCGGTAGTAGGCCGGCGTGTGCCGCTGGCGCCATACGCGCGGGTCCGTGACGGCCGCTCCGGGGTCGGTCGGCGGCTCCTTCGGCTGCGGCGCATCCCACGTGAGCACGTGCCCGCCGACCTCCGCCTGCCGGACGCGCACGTTGAGCGGCGCGTACACGTTCGCCCGCGACAGCATGAGCGGGATCGTGAAGCGCACCTCGCGCCGCCGGCCGTTCCAGGCGGCCAGGTTGAACTCGGTCACGTCGAGGATGACGTTGAAGCTCTCGTGCCCGATGCAGACCTTGAAGAGCGCAACCGTGTTGCCGAGCGACGGTGAGATCGTCCGGCTGCCGAACGGGTTGCCCTCGATCGTGAACTCGCCCTCGTCGTCGGTGACGCGCGCGACGTCCGGCTCGTTGTCGATCTGCACGTCGTTGCGACCGGTCCACTCGGCCCGCGGCCGCGGATCGCGCGCGCTCTGGTACACGAGCACGACGGCATTCGGGACGAGGTTGCCGTTGACGTCAACGACCCTGAACGTGCTCTCGACGGGCAGCGCGCTTAGGTACTCGCCGGCCGCGGCATCGCCGGCGCATGTCCGCGTGTTGAGCCGGCCGTTGAGCACGCAGGCCGAATGGGTCGAGTAGCCGCGCAAGAGGTCGCCGCCCATCATGACGCCGCGCGTGCACTCGTGCTCGACGCCCGAGAACCGATCGGTGTCGCGCCGGCCGAGGCTGTCGGCCACGTCGATATCCTCACCCCGGACGCGGATGGCGTCGAGATCAACCAGGCCGCGCGCGCGGCTCAGCTCGCGAACCAGCGGCCCATCCATATAGGTCGCCTGCTCGTAGTTGATTTGATAGGCGGCCTCGTCGGCCGTCGTGCCCGTCGGGAAGGCCCAGGCCACGTCGGCCGTCGTGTCGCTCGTCACCGCACCGCCGGCCGGCAACGAGCCGTCCTCGACGACCGTGACGCGGTCGAGGCGGGCGCGGTCGACGACGCCCTCGGGCGTGAGCAGCGTGACCGACCGCCGCATGCTGAAGTTCCAGACGGCGATCTGGCGCTGGGCCCAGTCCTCCCACGAGTTCGAGCCGATGTGAAGGTAGAACTGCTCGGCATTGTAGCGGTCGTAGCGCGTCTTCTCGACGGTAAACGCAACGCTGAAGGCGTTCGTTTTCTCCTCGAGCGTGTTGTTGGCTTCGCTGATCTCGTCAACCGTGTTCGCGCGGTCGAGGACGCACTTCACCGTGTGCGGGCCCGCCTGCCACGTCCACGTCTGCTCGAGCGCCGTCGTCGCGCCGGGCTCGATGCTCTTGACGGTGCCCTTGCCCGCCGGCTCGCCGTCGATGGACCACTCATACGCGAAGCGGCCCGTCGGCTTCGTGCCCACGTTCCTGATGTGGGCCGTGAACGTCACGACGTCGCCGGGCGCAGGGTTGCTCTTCTCGGCGTCGCAGTTGTAGCGCGGCGTGCGGCTGATGTATTGCAGGTCGATGTCCGCGTTGTCGGGCTTGGTAAGCAAACCGATCCCGGAGAAGTCCCTCGTCGCGAGCTTCTCCTTGTTCTCGGCCCACCAGGCAGCTTGCCGTTTGGGATCGTCGCCCGGGGGATCTGTCTGCCAGGGAACCCCCCAGTTGCGCAACGCGTGGATGGCCAGCGCGACGTCTTTGGCGATCAGCCGGTCCTCGTCACCCAGACGGGCGACCAGATGCTCGATGAGCAGCGGATCACCGGCAGAGCCGACGTGCGCGGCCGCACGGCCGCGGACCGTGCTGCTGTCGTCGTGCAGCGCGCCGATGAGCTCGAGGTAGCAGCCCTGCTTGTAGAGGTTGTCGACGCACGCGAGGCGGACGGCCTCGTCGGGGTCGTCGAGCCCGTCGCGCAGCGCGCGGGCGGCCCGCGCATCCCACGGCGCGCCGAGCACGTTGGCCCACGCGGCCTTGGCGGCGCCGCGCGCGTCGACGAACGACTGGATGATGTCCCCGACGGCGAAGAAGCGCTCCTGAAGCTCGTGGCCGGCGATCCAGCGCACGACGAGGTCGGTGTCGTACCTGACGTAGAAGGCCCCGGCTTCGTTGCGGCGCTTCGTGTCGCTCTTGAGGAACTCGATGATGACATCCTTGCGGCCGAGCGAGCCGAGCGCGCGGATCGCGAGCGCGCGCACGTTCCAGTGCTCGTCTTGAAGCGCAGCGACGATCTCGTCGGCCTTGCCCATGTCGTGGAGCGCGAGGACGGCGCGGTTGCGCATCCGCCAGGCGGGATCGTCGCGCAGCGCCCTGGCGGCACCCAGCGCCTGCTCGCCGCCGATCCGGCCAAGCGCGAAGAGCGCCATCATCCGCAGCTCCTCGTCGGCGGCGGTGTCCACGGCGACCTCGGCCAGATGGGCCGCCGCCTTGTCGCCACACAGGATGATCGTCTCGATGATCGGATCATTGGCCATCACCGGCACGAGCGAGCGCTCCTCGGGCGCATGCCGCTCCATATAGAGCTCAAGGCCCAATGCGGTCGCCTTGACCGGCGCCTCGCCGGCCAGCGTGAACTGGGCGGTCCCGAGCTCCTCCCACCGGCCATCGAGCTCATAGAGGCCGAGCAGCTCAGCCCGGACAGACGATTCCTGCGAGCATGCCGGTGCGGCCAGCCAGGCCAGAGATCCCGCGAGACACAGAAGGCACAGCGCGCGAAGGCGTGGGATCCACGGTTGCAGCATCAAGGCATCCTCCCTGGGATTCTCTCCGTACCCCGTTTGCACGCAGAAGCGCCGGGCGAGTTCCGCTGATGCTACAGGAAGGCACCAGGCCCAGCAAGCGCGTAGCGGCACAGCTTGGTTGAGGCATGATCGACGCCGACCTATAATACGGCCTGGCGGCGCTCAACGCGACACGAAGGTGGCCCGGGACCATGTTTGATCTGAACGCCCTGCGAAAGCTCGACTGGCTGCTGGTGGCCGCCATGCTGCTCGCCGTCGTCGCGGGGATCGTGGTGATCTCGAGCGCCGCGCACCGGCTCCGCGAGGAGCGCGACGTCGACTACGCGAAGAAGCAACTGATCTTCGCCGTGGCCGGTCTGCTTGTGTTCGTGTTCCTCAGTTGCTTCGACTACCACTGGTTCCGCAAAGCGTCGGTCTGGCTGTATCCGCTCGGACTGGTGACGCTTATGCTGGTGCTCATCAAGGGGACCGGCACGACGGGCGCCAAACGCTGGTTCGCGCTGCCGATGGGGCTGACGCTCCAGCCGTCCGAGTTCATGAAGCTCGCCTGCGTCTTCCTCGGCGCGTACCTGCTCGACCGCTTCCGCGACCGCCGCAACAACGTGTTCTACACGCTCGTGCCGCTCGGCCTGTTCCTGGTCCCGATGGTGCTGATCGTCAAGCAGCCCGATCTGGGAACTGCGCTGGCGATGCTCCCGACGCTCTTCGGGTTGCTGTTCGTCGCCGGCGCCCGGAAGCGGACGGTGCTCGCCGTGGCCCTCGTGGGCGCGTTGGCCGTGCCCGCGCTCTGGTTCAAGATGGAGCCGTACCAGAAGAAGCGCGTGCTCGAGTTCCTCACCGTCCCGCAGCGGCGCCTGGCCGTCCGGCTCATGACGGCGGGCGATCGCGACAAGCTCCGAGAGCGCCTCGCCCGGGACTCCGATCCGACCGGCCAGAGAAGCCTCGACGAGCTTGTCGAGAGCATCGGAGGGGGCTGGAATTCCGAGCAATCGAAGATCGCGGTCGGCTCCGGCGGCGTGTACGGCCTGGGCTGGCTCCAGGGCAAGCAAACCCAGTACCGGTTCCTGCCGGCGGCGCACACCGACTTCATCTTCCCTGTGCTGGGCGAGGAGTGGGGGTTCTTCGGCTGCCTCCTCGTGCTGGCCGTCTACTTCCTGCTGCTCGAGCGGGGCTTGCGCATCGCCTCGCAGGCCGTCGACACGTTCGGGCGGCTCGTCGCCTCGGGCATCGTCGTGCTGCTCGCCTCGCACATCCTGATCAACGTGGCGATGGCCATCGGCCTGCTGCCGATCACGGGCCTGCCGCTGCCGCTTCTGAGCTACGGCGGCTCGTCGCTGTTGATGACGATGGGCTCGGTTGGTATACTCCAGAGCGTCCACACGAGGCGCCACTACTTCAAGAGCGGCAAGTACTCGCTCGACCTCCGAGGCCGCTAGGAAGCGGCCAAAACGCCGCCGAGCGGCCCGTGGACAGACGACGACAGCGCGAACCCGTAGCCCGCGCAGCGGGCGACATCCTGTAGCCTCGGGCGTCAGCCCGTGGATCAGAGGGACGCAAAACACGCACAGCCCGCGCAGCGGGCGACATGTGAAGTGGCGGGGCAGCTTTCGGCGGGACAAGACCTTATGCCGCCCCCTGCGGGGGCTTCGTTGCCGTCTCGCTTGCGTTCCACAGGCTTACGCCTGTGGCTACATGATGTCGTCCCCTGCGGGGACTGCCGTTGTCCCGTTTCCTCGATTCACTGCGGCTCGCTACGCCGTGCCTGACCCGGCACGGCGCGCTTGCCCGGCGGAGAACCCCCGATGCGCCCGGAACAGCTTGCGGCCATGCTCGAAGCCGAGCTCCTGCCCCAGGTGCAGAAGCCGGGCCGCTACATCGGCGGCGAGCTGAACCGGGTCGCCAAGGACCACGCCGAGCTCGACGTCACCCTGGCCCTCGTGTTCCCCGACGTCTACGAGGTTGGGATGAGCCACGTCGGGCTCAAGATCCTCTACGAGCTCGTCAACCGCCTCGACTGGGCCTGCGCCGAGCGCGCCTACGCGCCCTGGCCGGACATGGAGGACCGGATGCGCGAGCGCGGCGTGCCGCTCTACTCGCTCGAGACGTTCACGCCGCTGGCCGACTTCGACGTCGTCGGCTTCTCGCTCCAGTACGAGCTGTGCGCCACCAACCTGCTCCGGATGCTCGACCTGGCCGGCATCCCGCGCACGGCCGACGAACGGCTCGAGCGCGGCGGGCCGCTCGTGATCGCCGGCGGGCCGTGCGCGTTCGCCTGCGAGCCGCTCGCGGCGTACCTCGACGCCGTCGTCGTGGGCGACGCTGAGGAAGCCATCGTGCGGCTGCTCGAAACGCTCCGCGAGGCGAAGCGCTCCGGGCAGGTGCTTGGCAGGCCCCAGGCCAGAGAAGCGCTCCTGCGGCAGCTCGCCACGAGCAGTGCGGGTGTCTATGTGCCTCAATTCTATCGTGTTACGTATGGCGCCGACGGTGGCGTCGCCGCCATCGAGCGCCGCTTCGACGACCTGCCGCTGCCGGTCGAGCGGGCCGTCGTCCGCGACCTCGACGCCGCGCCGTACCCGACTGCGCCGGTGGTGCCCCTGGTCAACGTCGTCCATGACCGCGCCGTCCTCGAGGTGATGCGCGGCTGCACCCGGGGCTGCCGGTTCTGTCAGGCCGGGATGATCTACCGGCCCGTGCGCGAGCGGCGGATGGAGACGCTGCTCGGCCAGGCGCGGAAGACGCTGCGGCAGACAGGCCTCGAGG
Organism: uncultured Verrucomicrobiota bacterium; assembly: GCA_964500825.1. Lineage (GTDB taxonomy): Bacteria > Auribacterota > JABMQX01 > JAFGEW01 > JAFGEW01 > CAYUZG01. The sequence continues at coordinate 17,081 of CAZCQN010000033.1, forward strand.
AGATCTCGCTCTCGTCGCTCTCGACCGGCGACTACTCGCAGATCGGCGAGCTGGTCACCGCGCTGGCCGATGAGCTCGAGGCCAACGCCACGAGCATCACGCTCCCTTCTTTGCGGGTAGACACCTACTCAGTCGATCTCGCCGAGCAGGTGGCCCGGATCAAGCGGACTGGCATAACATTTGCTCCCGAGACCGGGCGCGAGCACCTGCGCGCGGTTATCAACAAGCCCTTGCGCGACAACGAGTTGCTCGAAGCAGCCACGGCCGCCTACAGCCGGGGTTGGCGCCTGATCAAGCTCTATTTCATGATCGGGCTGCCGACGGAGACCGACGACGACCTGGCGGCGATCGCCGAACTGATCGCCAAGGTTTCGGCCGCACGCAGGCAGCACGACGGGCGGCGTGGGGGCGTCAACGTGGCGGTCTCGTGCTTCGTGCCGAAGGCGCACACGCCGTTCCAGTGGCTCGGGTTCGGGCCGCTGGCGGAGCTGAGAGACAAGATCAGGTTCCTGCGCGGGCGGGTTCGTTCGAAGGCAGTCAAGCTGCGGTTTCATGATCCTGAAAGAAGCTATCTCGAAGCGGTCTTCTCGCGGGGCGACCGGCGGCTCGCGCCGGTCGTGGCCGAGGCGGTGCGTCTCGGCGCGCGGTTCGACGACTGGTCCGAGCACTTCCGCTTCGAGCTCTGGCAGCGCGCGTTCGACGCGGCGGGCATCGACCCGGACGCCTACGCGTACCGCGAGTTCCCGCTCGACGCCGTGCTGCCCTGGGAGCACCTCTCGCCGCGGGTGGACAAGGCGTTCCTGCTCGCCGAGCTGGAACGCGCCCGGCGCGGCGAGCTCACGCCCGACTGCCGCACGGACGGCTGCCGGCTCTGCGGCTCAATCTGCGACGTGTAAGACGCCGATGACGCACCACCAGGCAGAACGCATCACGGCCCGGGTCGAGTTCGCCAAGCGCGGCCGCCTGCGGTTCATCGGCCACCTCGACACGGCTCGCGCCATCATGCGCGCCGTGCGCGCGGCCGGGCTGCCGGCCCGCACCACGCAGGGGTGCAGCCCGCACCTCAACACCTCGTTCGGCCCGCCGCTGCCGCTCGGCCTGACGGGCGAGTCCGAGTTCTTCGACGTGCGCTTGACCGAGCCGGTCGACGTGGCCGCCGCTCGCGAGACGCTCCAGGCACACCTGCCCGACGGGCTCGAGATCCGCTCGGTCCAGCTCATCACGGGCAAGACCGAGTCCCTCGGCGCCTGGCTCGACCGGGCCGACTACACCGTCCACGTGCCGGCCGGGGTCATGATCGCGCCCGAAGCCGTCGAGCAGTTCCTTGCGAGCGACGAGGCCGTCGTCGTGCGCACGCGCGGCGACCGCGAGCGGGCGGTCAACGTGCGCCGCTACGTCGAGCGGCTCGAAGCGTTCGACGAGCCCGGCGGCACCCGGCTCGAGATGACGATCGTGATCACGCCCGAGGGGAGCGCGAGGGCCGCCGAGGTGCTCAGCCTTCTCGTCGGCGAGCAGGCAGCGCGGCAACCCGGCGTGCGCATTCAGCGCGACCGGGTGTATCATGCCCCCGACGACGCGACGGCCCGCTAGCGGAACCGGAAAGGAACAGGAATGTACCGCGAGTTCTACGGCCTGAGCGAGCGAGCGTTCAACCTGACGCCCGACACGAGCTTCCTCTACCCGAGCAAGGTGCACAAGGAGGTGCTCACCCACCTGCTCTACGGCATCAACGCGCGCCGCGGCTTCATCCTGGTCACCGGCGAGGTGGGCGCTGGCAAGACGACGCTGTGCCGCGTGCTGCTCGGCCAGCTCGACGAGAAAACGAAGGTCGCCTTCGTGCTCAACTCGTTCCTGACCGAGTTCGAGCTCTTGCGCGCGATCAACCACGACTTCGGGCTGGTAACCAAGGGCCGCACGAAGATGGACCTGCTCGACGAGCTGAACGACTACCTGCTCGAGCAGAACCGCCAGGGCAATAACGTGGTGATCATCATCGACGAGGCGCAGAACCTCTCGTTCGCCGTGCTCGAGCAGATCCGGATGCTGTCGAACCTCGAGACCGAGAAGGAGAAGCTGCTGCAGATCGTGCTCGTCGGCCAGCCCGAGCTCAAGGCGAAGCTCGCCTCGAAACGGCTCCGCCAGCTCAGCCAGCGCATCACCGTGCGCTATCACCTCACGCCGCTGAGCCGCGAGGACGTGCGCAACTACATCTACTACCGGCTCAAGGTGGCCGGGTCGCGCGGCGACATCGTTTTCACGCGCGGCGCGCTCGACGAGGTCTACTACCTCTCGGGCGGCGTGCCGCGGCTGGTCAACAGCCTGTGCGACCGCGCGCTCATGGTGGGCTACGTGCGCGGCATGCGCCGGATCACGCGTGCGATGGTCTGCCAGGCCGCTTCGGAAGCCACGGGCGGGCGCAGCCCGGTGTCGCGGCTCTCGACGTTCGTCTCGATGCGCTTCAGCGTGCCGCGCGTGGCGATGGCCGTGCTCGTAGCGATCCCGTTCGTGGTGGTCGCCGTGCTCGGCATGGTCTCGAGCTCGCTGCCGCGCATCGCGCACGCAACCAAGCGCGCCGAATCGGCCCGCCCGGCATGGCACGAGCCGGAAACGACCCTGTCGACGGCGTCGCGACGGACGATCGCGATCGCCGACGAGCCCGGCGAGGCCGACGCGCCGCCGCAGCCGGTCGAGCGCGAGGCGGCAAGCCGCTCGAGCATCGCCCGCCTGATCCGCGACGATGGCGCCGGCGCGACGCTCGGCGCGCCGCTCAGTACCGTGCGCTCGACCCGTCCGCTGCGCACCCAGTACGCCAAGCCCGACATCGAGTTCACACCGCCCGCAAAGAACTTCACGCCCGCGACGGTGGCGAGCGCCTCGTACACGAGCATCGTCGAGCCGGTGGTGCAACTGCTCATGCACTGGAAGGTCGACGCCGCGGCCACTGGGCGCATCCGCCGCGAGTGGCTCGGGCGCTCGGGAGTAAACCTGACCCAGATCGCCGACATCTGCCAGATGGGCGTCGTGCGCGTGCCGTGCTCGTTCGACGATCTGCTCGCCTACAACCTGCCCGCCGTCATCGAGATCGCCGACGATGAAGCCGGGGCGCGCTACATCACCCTGCTCGCCGTCCGGGGCGACACGGCCACCGTGCACCTCAAGGGCAAGCGAGTGGTCATCCCGCTCGATGCGGCGCGCGAGGTGTATGCGGGCACCGCGACGTTCTTCACGTCCGACGCGTTCGTCAACAAGGTCAGGCTCGACGACACGATCGGCTTGAGCCTCGACGTGCGCAAGCTGCAGGACTACCTCGGAAGACTCAACTACTTCGTCGGGAGCCCGACCGGCTGGTACACGCCGGACACGCAGGCGGCCGTGCTCCAGTTCCAGTCCGACTACACGATCAGGCCGACGGGCGCAGCCGACGCGCTCACCAAGCTGCGGCTCTACACGCTCGCGCCGCCGGAGGGCATCCCGCACCTGAGCAAGTGACCGCCGACGCCGGAGACGGCCTCGGCCCCGGAGAGCGCCGATGAGCTCGATCATGGACGAGTTGAGGAGGCTGCAGGGGAAGCGAACCCCTGGACGGCCGTCAAGCTCGCCCGATCCGTCAGGCGTGCCCGACGCGTCAGAACCGCTCGACGCGCAGCTCGCCGACGCACCCGGCGCTCCCGTCCTGACACACCGCGCCGCCGCCGGGCATCCCGGCGAACACACGAGGCTGTTGCTCGGCGGGCTGATCGCCGCTCTCGCCCTCGCCGCGGCGCTCAGCATCGCCGTGCTTGGTGGCTGGCCACGAGAAGAAAGCGCACCGGTCGCGATGGCGTCGCGCCAGGATGCGCCCCAGGAAACAACCGAGCCCGCCGACGTCGCCGACCCGGCGCCGGACGTTCACGCCGCGACCGAGCCACCGGGCCCGGACGTCGCGGCTGACAACGAGCCTGTCGCCGCCGACCAGCCTGTCGAGGTCGCCGAGGCTGTTGAGCCCAGCCAGGAGGCCGACGCGGCCAAGATGGACCTCGTGGTCGCGCGCCTACACGTCCTTGAAGCGATCGAGCCGCTCCACGAGCCGCCCGGCGGCGAATCACACGATGCCGAACCGGCGACGCCGCCCGACCAACAGCTCGCCGAGGTCGCAAGCCCCGGATCTGGCGACGCCCCGGCGGCGCCGGCCCCTGAGCCGGCCGCCGAGGCCAGCCCTGAGGCCGTCGAGCGGGCCGTTCCCGAGCCTGTTGAGGAACCGGTGCGCATCCTGACGAAGGCCGAGGACGAGGCGAACAAGACGGCGATCCGCTCGCTCAAGGTGTTCGGCGTGCTCGCAGACGACCGCGGCATCGGCGTCTACACCTCCGAGGGCCAACTGCGCAAGGGCGACCGGTTCAACGGAATGGCGATTACCGAGGTCACGTCGCGCTACGTGCTCTTCGAGTGTGGGAACAAGCGATACAGATGGATGCTCCCGCGTCGGCACGCGCGGGCCGATCGGGATGCATCATAGCCCGGCTGCCGGACGCGGCCACCGGACGCGGTCGTGCAGCCGGCCGAGCTTGGTGGTATAGTCGACACAGAGCATTCGCGCAGACGAGGAGTGCAACGCAATGGATGAGCGGTCAAACCGCCGCCTCTTGATTCTGATCGCCGGCCTGGTCGTCGTCGTGCTGGCGCTCGCGATTCTGACGCTCAGGCGCTTCGTGGGCGACATCAAGGAGCTGGTCCCCTGGCCGATCCCGCTGGCGATCTCGTTCAATGTCATCGTGCTCGTCGTGGCGGCCGTGATCACCGTCGGCCATCTCGAGCCGCGGCCCGTCGCCAAGTTCCTGGCGCTCGTGGTCGGCATCAAGGCGGTCGAGACGGTGCTCACCGCGGGCGGCTACGTGCTCACGGGGACTCAGGCGGCCTTCGGGCCCGCGCTCCTCGAGGCCGGGCTCGCGAGCTGGCTCGCCTCGGTGCTGCACGCGATCGGCGCGCTCGTGGTGTGCTGGCTTCTGCGCGAGATGCTCATGGGTCGGCGCCTGGCCCTCGAAGCGCCGCCCGACGCGATCATCCTGCCCCACCTCGAGGAGCCCGAAATGGACGCCGGCGAGCCCGAGCCTGAGGCGCACTTGTGGCTGGCGCCGCCTGAGCCCGGAGTCGACCCGCTCAAGCTGCCCGCAGCGTCCCAGCGCGAACAGGCCGAAGGCGAGGAAGAGCTCGACCGCGTCGTGGCCGGAGGCGGGCCCATCACCGCCGACCTCGAAGCGATGCCCCCGGAAACGGCGGCTGCGGAAGAGGCGGCCGAGCCGGCCGTCGCCGAGCAGGCGGACTTCGACCGCGCGGAGGCCGAGGCGCGACCAGTGCCGCCCGAGGAGGAGCTCGAGCCCGCCCCGGTTGAGCCCGAGACGGCCGAAGAAGCTCAACTCGAGCCGATTGAAGCCGCCGCGCCTGAGCAGACGGAGCCGTACGCCCAGGCGCCACCGGGCGAGGCCGGCGAGATCATACTCACCGTGAGCGAGATCCTCGGCTGCTTCAAGCCGGAGAACGTGGCGCTCGGCGCCGACGAGGTGCGCGAGCGCCGTGGCGGCGATAACACCATCCGAGTGCCGCTCGATATCGTCCTGCCGCAGGTCGACAACGGCGTGGTCGTCGTCGCGCCGGAGCTCATCTTCGTGCAGCTCCCGAGCGACACGTTCGCCCGGCCGCAGGAAGAAATCGTGAGCGGCTTGTGGCAGCACAAGGTCGAGCTGCCGCTGGCGCGCGTTGTGGCCCAGGTGCCGGCCGAAGCGCTCGCCAGGACGTACGAAGGCGTCCAAGCGACCGTCGACGAGTTCCCCAACCTGTTCGTCGATTCGCTCGCCGGCGAGATCCCGACGCCGCAGCAGCCCACCGGCGGCCCGGCGCCCGAGCCACCAGAAGAGGCTGCTCCCGAGCTCGTCGAAGAGGCGCCACCCGAGCCTGTCGAAGCGGAAGAACCTCCTGCCGAGCGGGTCGAAGTGGTTGGAGCCGCGGAGCCTATCCAAGAGGTCCCCACTGAGCCCGTCGAAGCGGCTGCTTCCGAGCCGGCCGAGGCAATGACTCCCGCGCTTGTCGAGGCGACCGCTCCCCAGCGTCCCGAAGGGCCGCCGCCAAGTGTGCTCAACGTCAATGCCGAGTACATCGTCGCGCAGTTCCCCGACAACGCGACGACGATGCCGATCGAGGATATCGAGTCGAAGCTCCGCCCGCGCGGCAAGCTGCAGGTGCCGTACGAAGAGGTGCTGCCGCAACTGGCCGAGGGCCGGGTGGCCATCGACGTCACGCCATTGCTCGAGCAGTTCCCGCCCGG
>CAZCQN010000034.1:0-8653 GCA_964500825.1 uncultured Verrucomicrobiota bacterium
CACGTATCCCGGCCGTGTCGACGACGGTGAGCTCGACGCCCTGCAGGACGAGCGATTCGCGGAGCACATCGCGCGTCGTGCCGGGCTCGGCGGTGACGATCGCGCGCTCGTCGTCGAGCAGCGCGTTGAGCAGGCTCGACTTGCCGACGTTCGGCTTGCCGGCGATCACCACGTGGACGCCCTCGCGCACGCGGCGCCCTTCCTCGAACGTCTCGACGAGACGCGTCGTCCCTTCCCGAAGCGACTGGAGCCTCGCGAGCAGCGCGGAGCGATCGGCGGGCTCGATATCCTCGTCGGGGAAGTCGATGGCCGCCTCGATCTCCCCAAGAATCTCGACGAGCCCGTCGCGCAGCGCACCGACCTCGCCGGACAGCCGTCCGCGCAACTGCTCGGCGGCGACGCGGGCGCCGAGCTCGCTTTCGGCCGCGATGAGTTCCTGCACCGCCTCGGCCTGGGCAAGGTCCATCTTGCCGTTGAGGAACGCGCGCAGCGTGAACTCGCCCGGCCCGGCCGGCCGCGCGCCGGCTGCGACGACGGCCCCGAGCACACGCCCGAGCACAACGCGCCCGCCGTGACACGACAGCTCGACGGTGTCCTCGCCCGTGTAGCTGCGCGGCGCCCGCATCACGGTCAGCAGGACCGTGTCGACGAAGTCGCCGTCGGATTGCACGTCACCCAGATGGACCGTGTGCGAGCCGAAGCTCGATGGGTCGCTATCGGTCCTTCCGCCTCTGCCGCAAAAGACGCGGGCGGCGATCGCGCACGCGGCCGGCCCGCTCAGGCGCACAATGCCCAGCGCGCCGCGCCCCGCCGGCGTCGCGATCGCCGCAATCGTGTCATCATGTTCAGTGCTCACCGAACGCGCTCCGAATCGGGATCACACCACGGGGGACACGGGCAGGAGCCGGGAACGCTCTGTCGCGGCTCGCCTCCTCAGCCCTCATGCCAACGGGTACGCTCCTGCGGGGAAGACGCCGGCCTGGGCTTTCTCCTAAAGGGGTACCGGACAAGCCAGAACGTCTCGAAGAGGGCCGCGCCAATCAGCCGCCCTGGGAAAAGCACGATCAGGAGCTTCAGCTTGCCCCGCTCGATGTTGTCGCTGAACCTGAACGGGTTGTTCATGAGGCCCCCGGCCCACCCGAGGTTGTCTGTGTCAACACTCGGTTGTACGAGATGGCCAAGCAACCCGTATCCGAACATGGCCGCGGCGAAGATCAGGATGTTCGTGTTCGTCGCTTCGGCCTTCGCCAGCCCGAAGACAAGCCAGGCGGCCAGCCCGACCACGCAACCTGCCGGGATCCACAACAAGAAGACATGCACCGGATTCGGCTTGGAGAAAGCGCCCCTTCGCGATCCACTCCGCTTGGCGATGCGATCCGGGACGCGAATCGGCCCGCCCGTTCCCCATCCGCACGTCGGACACTGAAGCCGCCCGGTCTGGTAAGAGATCGTTGCCGGACGCCCACATACAGGGCATTTCGTCATCGCTCCGCCCTCCGCTCACACGGCGCCATTGTATCACAAGTGTGCGCGGTGGACAACGACCCGGCGCCCGACGGACAGCGGCGTCTGGGGCAGAGCATTCCCCGTGTCCCCCGTGGTTTGGATCTAGATGTCCTTGTTGTCCGACTCGTCCTTGACGGTGTAGCCGGAGTCCTGGCGGGCGAAGTTGACCTGGTTCTTCTTCATGTACGCGGAAAAAACGTCGTCGGCCGTCAGGCCCACGGTCTGCGCGATCGAGATGAGGAAGTGGAAGATGTCGACGATCTCGACCTTGGCGTTCTGCTTGTCGAAACGTTGGTAGCCGGCCCACCACTTCCACGGCACGCTGTCGACGAGTTCGGCGAGCTCCTGACCGAGCGCGCGTGCGTAGTTGAGGATCCAGGTCGCGCGCTCGTCGTCGGTCATCGTGTCGGTGTCCTGGCCGATGCGGCGGTTGAGCTCCTTCTGCATCGCGAACATCGTCTCTAGCTTGTCGTCCACAGCGGCTCTCTTTCCTCGAGCAGCGCCCGAACGGGCGCGAACCGTTTGCGATGCGCCGGACACGGCCCGTGCCTGCGGAGCATGGCGACGTGGTGTTTCGTGCCGTAGCCCTTGTGGCGCGCGAAGCCGTAGGCAGCGTACTCGGCGTCGAGCTCGGCCATGATCCGGTCGCGCGTGACCTTGGCGATGATCGACGCGGCGGCGATCGTCGCGCTGAGGCGGTCGCCCCGGATGATCTTGCGGTGCGGGATCCGCATCCCCTTGATGAACATCCCGTCGACGAGCAGGAAGTCGGGCCGCACGGGCAACGCCTCGACCGCAGCCGTCATCGCCCGCCGCGTCGCGCCGAGGATGTTGAGCTGCTCGATCTCGTCGACCGACGCGACACCGACGCCGATTCGCACGTCCGGGTCGGGCTCGAGCAGCGCGAAGAGCTCGTCGCGCTTGGCGGCGCTGAGCTTCTTCGAGTCGTCGAGGCCGGCGATGAGGCGGTCCGTCGGCAGGATGACGGCCGCAGCCACCACGGGACCCGCGAGCGGCCCGCGGCCCGCCTCGTCGATGCCGGCGACGCGCGTCCGGCCGCTCGCCCACGCCTCGCGCTCATAGGCAAGCATCGCCTCGATCCGCTCAACCTCGCAGTCCGGAATCCCCGCGCCGTCCATGGCCGCAGTATGCGACCATGCTCCGTCGTGGGCAAGGAAGAATCGCACAAGCCGGTCTAGGATACGTCGTGTTCCCGAGTAGGTCTTGCCACCGGCTTCAGCCGGTGGTTGGCGTTGCGGCAAGCCTCTCGTGAGCCGGCTTCTCGACATCCGCCTTCAGGCGCGGTGTCCCAGGAAGGCTGAAGCCGTCTGTCGAGAAGCACGCTGAAGCGCGCTCCTGCTGTGGGCACAGCCAAGAAACCACCGGCTGAAGCCGGTGGCATAACCCATCTCGCGGCGAAGAGCAAGGCGGCAGACAGATGTGCAGGACGAATGCGGTCGTAGTCCCGTGTGCGCACCTGGCGGAGAGGCCTCGTGAGTCGACGCCGCGACGGAAGCAGGGCGCTGAAGAACGAACATGGCTCGAATGATTGTGCACCCAGGCCGAAAGCGCAACGGCAGTCGCGTGAAACCCGGAAGGGCATAGCCTGCGCCGTAAGGGCCTGTTGAAAAAAGGCGTTCTATGGAAGCCTTCCAGGCTAGCTCTCGTTTTTGTGGTCCGCGACCCAGGGTGTTTGTGCGCCTCTTTGGAGGCGCGGGAACCCTGGGCTGTTGTATGAAGCCCCTTTGGGGCAAGCACCGTGCCGGCGCTGCCTGGGGTTTTTCAACAGGCCCTGAAGCCCCACGGGGCTCTGGGCCGACGCGACCCACTCGCCTAGCTGCGGCGCTTGGCCTTGACGCGGGCGGCCTTGCCGACCTTGCGGCGCAGGTAGTAGAGCTTGGCGCGGCGGACCCGGCCCTCGCGCAGCACCTCGATCTTGTCGAGCCGCGGCGAATGGAGCGGGATGACGCGCTCGACACCCTCGCCGTAGACGACGCGGCGCAGGGTGATCGACTCGGAGGTGCCCCGGCCTTTGCGGGCGATGACGGTGCCGGTGAACGGCTGGCTGCGCTCGCGCTCGCCCTCGACGATCTTGGTCCAGATCTTGATCGTATCGCCGATGCGGAACCCCGGCAGGTTGGTGCGGAGCTGCTCGGCCTCGATTGCCTTGATTGCTTCCACTGCGTGTGTCTTTCGTTGCTTGGCCATCTGTGTTGCTCCACCACTTGGTGGCGTGAAGGCCGCTACTGTACCTATTTCTGGCGATTCGTCAAGTCCGGACGCCGTTCCTGAGTGCGCTTTTCGGCCTGCTCGCGCCGCCAGCGGGCGATCTCGCCGTGATTGCCGCTCAGCAGGACCTCGGGCGCCCGCATCCCGCGAAACGATTCGGGCCGGGTGTAGTGCGGGCAGTCGAGGCGGCCGTCGGCGAACGATTCCTGCTGGGCCGACTCGTCGTCGCCCAGCGCGCCCGGCAGCAGCCTGACCACGGCGTCGACCAGGACCATCGCCGGCAGCTCGCCGCCGGTGAGCACGTAGTCGCCGATGCTAATCTCGTCATCCACGAGCGCCTCGCGCACCCGCTCATCGACCCCCTCGTAGTGGCCGCAGAGCACGGCGAACGCGTCGCGCCCGGCGAGCGCCTCGATCGTGGCCTGCGTCAGCGGCCGGCCCTGCGGCGTCATGTATACGAGGTGGGTTCCCTCGGGCAGCTCCGACTCGACGCACTCGAAGACCGGCTCGGGCTTGAGCACCATGCCGGGGCCGCCGCCGAACGGGCGATCGTCGGCCGTGCGGTGCTTGTCGTGCGTGTGATCCCGGATGTTGTGGATCCGGATGTCGACAAGCCCCCGCTCGCGGGCCCGCTTGATGATGCTCTCGCTCAGCGGCCCGGCAAACATTTCCGGAAACAGGGTCAGAATGTCGATCCGCATGAGGCCCCGCACAGCCGTGTGCCTATTACCCCCGCCCTTGAAGCGGGACGCTCATATAGCATCGAGCGCCGGCGAGCGCAAGGCGCAACCGGGCGCTCGGCTGCCGCTTCGATGAGCTGGGCGTAGACGGGGCCGAGCTGGGCGGGCGTTCCCTGGAACGCCGTGCGCGCCACCAGGCACGGCTCGATTACCCTCGTCTTGAGCGGGGCAGCGACCGCGGCGTCCTCGGCCACCTGGATGGCGATGTCCCAGCGCAACGCGTTCGCCGGCGTCGTCGCCGGGTCGTCGTAGTAGATGCCCATCAGCGGTCCGGCGGGTTTGATCTTTTGCTTGTTGAGTTGCTTCGTGAACAAGGCGATCGCCTTGCCGATCGTATCGTACGGCCCCGTGTGCTCGACGTAGGCGACGCGGATCGGGCCGAACTGGGCGATCTCGACCTGGACGCCGCCGGCGGGCTGCACCTGGGCCGGCTTGACAGCCTCGATCAGTTCGACCGCCGTCGCGGGCCCGGCAACGACGATGGTCAGAAGCGCGAGCAGAAACGCCACCCTCCTCATTTCCTTCCCCCCCTTGCGGCATGGGTCGGACACCTCGGTACGCGACCATAGCACCTCCGATCAGGGTGAGTGATGAAAACACGCCGGGACTTGCGCCGGCCTGCGCGCCGGTCCGCCGGGAGCTTCTCAGCTTTGAGAAAGCGTTGCCGACCACTTCTTAGCGCGAAGAAGGTCTTGGGGCTGGCGCGCCCTCATGGAGGACAAAGTAGTTTCTGCAAGCCAGCGCAGCGCAAGCCGTTGCACCGGCAGCGCTGCGGCTCGACCCGCCGTTGGCACACCGGTTGCTCATTCGGGTCGGCGTCAGAGGAAGGACAACCAACCACCTCGGAGGAAGACGGAACAATGAAGAAGGGTTTCACGCTTGTTGAGATCATGATCGTGGTCGCCATCATCGGACTGCTGGCCGCGATTGCGATCCCGAACTTCATCAAGGCCCGCGAGACTTCGCAGACGAACGCCTGCATCGAGAACCTTCGCCAGATGGACTCGGCGAAGCAGCAGTGGGCCATTGAAGAGAAGAAGACGTCGACCGATACGCCCGTGGCTGCCGACCTCGATGACTACATCAAGGGCGGCTTCGCCAGCCTGGAGTGCCCGGCGAGCGGCACGTACACGATCGGCGACATGTCGACCGATCCGGTCTGCAGCGTGGCCGGTCACGTGCTGCCGTAGCGGATGGCTGACACGGGCCGTTGGGAACATGGCCCCAAGACATGGACAGATCGAGGGGGCGGCCGGCGCCGCCCTCTCGGCTCTGTCATTTCCGGCCCAGCCCAGGCGCTGAGCCGGCGAATGGCGGCGGGGCGCATCGCCGAGGCCGCTGACAACGGGGAAACCGATGGACGGACAGCGAGGATTCACACTCGTCGAGATCATGATCGCCGTGGCGATCATTGGCCTGCTGGCCGCGATCGCGATCCCGAACTACGGCAAGGCGCGCGAGACCATGCAGCGCAACACGTGCCTGGAGAACCAGCGCGTGATCCTTGGCGCGGCGCTCACCTACGACATGGATACCAGCAGCGGGTTCCTCGGCGGGGGCGACGGCACGACGCTGCGCACCACGCTGATGAGCAACGGCTACATCCGAAAGATCGGCGCGTTCGAGTGCCCCTCCAGCTCCGTCGAGGACTACAACGATTACGCGCTGACCTACAACGCGCAGGGCATCGACGGCATCCGCTGCACGGTCGAGCCCGTCGAGCACGCACCTGACTAAACTAACAGAGGCAAGCGGCCCGGCGGCCCGCACGTGCACCGCACCATGGCTGGCGGTCTCGGAGCGGCCCGCGCGGACCAGACTGCCCACGTTGACGGAGGCAGCCCATGTGCCGGACAATGCACACACGAACCACAGGGGGCTTCACCCTGACTGAGGTGATGGTCTCGTCGCTGATCATCGCGTTCCTGTTGCTGGGGCTGCTCACCTCCTTCATCATGGGCCGCTACGTGACGCAAGTGGCCAAGCACCGCGCCCAGGTGACCAACGAGCTGCGCGCGCGGATCGAGTACCTCAAAGGGCTCGGTTACGACGCGGTCAACAACATGGAGTCGGTCACCGTCGAGCTGGACGTGCCGATCGACTCGGTCCGGGGCGGCAGCGCGGTGCTGAGCGGCACGCGCACCACGACGATCACCGATGAGGACGGCGACGACATGCTCGAGGTCCGCGTCGAGATTCAGTGGGTCGAGCGGCATATGGGGCAGGAGGTCACGGTGTCCGAGGAGCTCCGGACGCTCATGGCCCCGCGGTAGAACGACGGACGCGTTGATCGACAACGCGCCGGGACTCCCGCCTCGCGCGCGCATCTCGAGGTGGGTCGAAGGAGATCAGAACCGATGAAGTCGAAGGCGGGATTCACGCTCGTCGAGGTCATGGTGGCCTCGCTGCTCGGTGTGTTCGTCGTCGCGGCCGTGTTCACGATCCAGATGATGAGCACACGAATCTTCGCCGAGGGCACCACCGACGCCCGGCTCGAGCGGTTGGGCAACATGATCCTCGAGCGCATCGTGCGCGGCCCGAGCGGCCAGTACGGCCTGCGCGAGGCGCGCTTCGACACGCTCCAGGTCTACGAGAGCGAGTGGCCCTACATCTCCTATATGGTCGATCGCAACGACCCGCCAACGTTCGACACGAGCGACGACACCGAGTGCTCAATCTACGTCGACTACGAGGGCCGCATCATCTACGACCCCGACACCGGCGTCGACAATGACGAGGTCGCCCTGAGCAGCCGACCGGTCGTCCACGAGATGAACGTGACCAAGCAGCTCGACCACGTTGAGATCGAGCTGGTGCTCCAGGAGACCGTGCAGCCGTTCGAGTCGGCCATGCAGGTGCGCGTCAGCACCTCGGTCCGCCCACGGGTCGACTAGGCCCGCCGTGCGCCCGCCGCTTTTCTGGCCGGGCCGCGGCCGGCGATGCCGGCCTGCCCTTTCTCGGTCTTGAGCCCCTGGCATGTTTCTTGCGCTCGCCACCCCCTGTTCTGCTAGTCCTGACGGGCGGCGACACGGCGGTGCATGCTCTTCATGCCCAGTCGAGTTCCGCCCCTGAACACGGCCCAGGATCATTACCGAACTGAGCGAACAGCGCGGCCGGGGGTGATGGTTTTTTCCCCACGCCGGTCCAGTTGTTCCGAACAGAGGCTCGATGCTCAACACGATGCTCAACACGATGTTCAAGAAGAAACGACGCACGGCGATCGGTGTCGATATCGGCAACCGTGCCGTCAAGGCGGTTGCCCTTGAGGTGGAAGGTGCCCGGCGCAAGCTCCGGCTCAAGGGCTACAACGTGGAGTCCACCACGGCGGTGGCCACCGCGCTCTCGGACAAGGCGCTCGGAGAGACTGTGCGCAAGACGGTCAGCAAGCTGCACGGCGACGAACGGGGCGTGCGCGCCTCGGTCTCGGGCAACACCGTGGTGGTGCGCTACATCCGGATGCCCGAGATGGCGCTCGAAGACCTGCGCTCGTCGATCCGCTACGAGGCGGGTCAGCACATCCCGTTCGATGTCAAGGAGGTCGAGCTCGACTGCACAATCCTGCGGCCGCCGAGCAACGGCGACGGCAAGATGGACGTCATGTTGGTGGCGGCCCGCAAGAGCGCCTGCGAGCGGGTGCTCAACATCCTGAAGGCCGCGGCGCTCACCCCTAACTGCATCGACGTGGACCCGGTCGCCACGATCAACGCCTTTCTGCTGGGGCACACGCCCGAGCCGGACAAACCGACGGCGCTGCTCAATATCGGGGCCAAACAGACCACGGTGAGCATCCTGAGCGGCGGCATCCCGGCGTTCACGCGCTGCATCGGGATCGGCGGCGAGGGGCTGAGCCTGGCGATCGCCCGTGGCCTCGGCATCGAGCTCGAGGAGGCCGAGCGCCTCAAGGTCTTCGGCGACCCGATCATCGGCTCGCACCTCGACATGGTCTTCCAAAGCATCGGGCGCCAGGTGCGCACCTCGTTCGACTATTTCGAGGGGCTTGCCAGCCGCACGGTCGCCGATCTCTACGTGAGCGGCGGCACTTCGATGCTGGCGCCCCTGCGCGAGTTCCTGAGCCGGACGCTCGGCGTGCCCGTTCACGAGTGGAACCCGCTCGATGGCGTCGAGCTCGGCCCGTTTGCCGACGACGAAACACTGCAATCGATCGCGCCGACGCTCGA
>CAZCQN010000034.1:8753-23239 GCA_964500825.1 uncultured Verrucomicrobiota bacterium
AAGGTGTTCCCGCTCAGCCTCGTGGGGCTCACGCTGCTGATGGGCCTCTTCGTGTTCGTCTCGAGCACGCGGGTCGGCGCTCGCGAGCGCGAGAGCAAGCAGGTCCAAAGCAAGCTGGCTGGGGCCAAGGAGCAGGCGGCCGAGGCCGAGCAGATCACAGCGGGGTTCGCCGAGGTGGCCGCGCGTTACGAGGTGCTCGCGTCCCGGCTCGACGGCAAGATCGCGTGGTCCGAGGTGCTGCGCGTGGTGAGCCTGCGCTGCCCGGACCAGGTGCGCATCACGTCGCTCGCCGTCGAGCGGCACAGCCGCACAGGGCACCCGCTCAAGCTGGTCATCAGCGGCACGTATGACGGGACGGCGAGCCTCGAGATGCGCTTCGCCAACGGGTTGAAAGAGTCGGCCACGTTCAGCGAGGTGTTCGACGCGGTCATTCCGGAGACAGAGCTGCTGCCGGACGGGCAGACCAAGTTCGGCATCTCCTGTCTGTTCCGGCCGTTCACGGACGCACTAGTTGATAGCACCGGCGAGGCGCCGCCCCGATGAACTACACGAAAGAACAGACGCAGACGATGGCGCTGCTGGTGCTCGTGGGCCTCATCGTCGCGGTCGGCTCCTACATGGGGATGATCAAGCCGAACCTCGGCCGTGCCAGGAGCCACGAGGAGAACGTGAGCAAGTGGCGGGCCGAGGTCGGCGAGCAGCAGCGCGTGGTCAAGAACAACCTCGACACCGTGCACTGCGCCCTGGCGATCGAGACACGCGCCGCCGAGCTCGAGGCCGGGCTCCGGCACGGGCTGTTCGCCGGCCGGCTCACCGGATGCTTCGAGGAGCTGATGCGCACGCACGAGTTCGGCTTCCGCTTCCAGAATGACCTCGAACAGATCGAGGCGCTCAACGACGGGCAGTACCACGAGCTGTCGAACGTGTTCACCATCCTGGCCATCGACTTCTACGAGCTCGTGGGCTTCATCCAGGTGCTCGAGACGACCAACCCGGGCATGCGCATCAGCTCGCTCGACGTGTGCGTCCACGATCCGCAGAGTCCGTCCGGGCTCGTCAAAGCCCAGCTCGAGGTGCGCCTGATCGGCTTCAAGGACGGCCGCGACGAGCCATGGGAAAGCGCCTCGATCGACACCTTCAAGCCCGAGCGGCGCAACCCGTTCACGCCCCCCGGGCTGCGCGGCATCGACCCGCACGCCTCCGTGCGCGACCGGCTGGCGGCGATCTGCTTCAACGGCACGATCGGCCGGGCCGCGCTGCTCAAGCCGTCTCCCGAGGCGTCCGCCGACCTGGTCAAGGCGGGCGACAACCTGCCGTTTCTCGATGAGCCCGTGCGGCTCGTCCGGTTCTCGAGCCGCACGCTGATCGTCTACCACAAGCCAAGCCAGGCCTATTTCAAGCTAACGCTGCACACCTCCGGCGAGCAGGCCGGGCGTGTCAAGCACGTCGAAGAAATCACGCACGAGTAAGCACGACCCAACAGACGCAAGGAGGGTTCACTGATGCGCTGCCTGACCAGGCCCCGAGCCTACCGCTGGCCGCTGTGCTGGCTTGTCGGTCTCGCCATAGGTGCGCTGGCGACGGCGACGGCCACCGCGATCGAAGCCCCGGACGAGGGGCTGCTCGAGACGGCCCAGCCCGCCGGCGGGACGGCCGACGAGCTCGAGGGAGCCGTCACGGACGAAAGCTCGACCTCGCCGACGGACGACGAGCTCGGGTTGGAAGAGGACCTCCTCGGCGAGGCGTTCGACGAGGAGATGGAGGCGATCGGCCTCGAGGAAGGCCTCGTGAGTTTCGCCCTGCAGGGCGCCAACGTGCGCGACTTCTGCAACTGGTTCGCCGAGCGGCTCGAGATCAACATCGTGCTCTCGCCCAAAGTCGACGGGCCGATGAACATCACGCTCAAGAACGTCCCGTGGGAGATCGCGCTGCGCAAAGCGCTCGAGACGCACAACTACGTGCTCACGACCGACGAGGACGGCATCTACACCGTGCTCACCGAAGAGGAAATCGCCCTCGAGCCGCTCAAGACCGAGGTCTACACCCTGAGCTACGCGAACGCCGCGACCGCCAAGGAGGTGATCGCGCCGCTCAAGAGCGAGCGCGGCATCGTCCAATGCGATGAGGCGAGCAACCAGCTCATCATCTCGGACGTGCCGTCGAAGCTGGCCGAGATCGAGACCGTGATCGCCAGGCTCGATCAACGCATCGCCCAGGTGCTCATCGAGGTGAAGCTGCTCGAGAAGACCTCGACGGACGGGAGCGATCTGGGCTTCCGCTGGGCCTCGCTGGAGAACTACGAGATCGGCGCGACCAACATCATGCGCAACTACCAGCACTCCAAGACGCGCACGGACCGCGGCCTGATTTACCAAAACGAGGCCTGGAGCCAGCGCCTCGAGCCGACCGAGGGCCTCGAGACTCGCAGCGTCACCGGCAACGCCATCATGGGCGACCCGGAGCTGCAGATCCCGCTCGAAGAAGTCATCAAGGCTACGACCAAGACGCTTATCCTATCGGCCGACGACTTCAGCATGGTGTTCAGCGCGCTGCTGCGCGAGGACAACACGGAGCTGATCTCGGCTCCGAAGGTGGCCACCGTCGATAACCAGACGGCCATCATCGAAGTGACGCGCAAGATCCCGGTGCCCAACTACACTTACAACGAGGAGACGGGCTCGTACGAGATCAGCGACTTCGAGGACAAAGAGGTCGGCATCAAGCTGAGCATCACGCCGCAGGTCAACGAGGACAACTACATCACGCTCGACGTCAAGCCCGAGCTGTCGACCCAGTTCGGCAACCAGCACTTCGTCATCGGCGGCTCGGAGCTGACCATCCCGATCATCGACACGCGCATGGCCAGCACGCGCGTGATCGTCAAGAGCTCCGAGACGCTCGTGATCGGCGGTCTGACCAGCACCGACGAGACGGTCAGCATCACGCGCGTGCCGCTGCTGAGCGCCATCCCGATCGTCGGCAACCTGTTCAAGCACCGGAGCACCGACACGGTCAAGAAGGACCTGCTCATCTTCATCACGCCGACCCTGGTGGTCGACTCGAGCGACGAGGGCGCGAGCACCTACACCAGCGAGGGCGGCGCGACGGCGATCGCCAGTCGCGGGCCGAAAGGCGACCCAGCAGCGATGGCCCCGCCGCAGTAAACGGCCGCTCCTTCGCCAGCGCATCAGCGAACACGGGCGGCCAGAGCGCACCGACGCCGAGCCCCATCCCGCACGCGGGATGGGGCTCGGATCGTCCCGGGCAAGGCGCGGGCGGCACACGCCCGCCCCACACCCAAGGCCATTGCCACCGGGCGCCCCCAGGCCGTATCATCCGGTTGTCACAGGCAAGGCCGCGTGCGTGTGCGGTAGATTCTGATGAGGTTCAATGCGATCCGACATGGCGAAAGAGATCATCATTAACGTCGAGCCGACCGAGAAGCGGGTGGCCGTTGTCGTCAACGGCATGCTCGAGGAGTACTACTTCGAGCGCAGCGGCAACAAGCGCATCACCGGCAACCTGTACCGGGCCAAGGTCGTCAAGCTCATGACGGGCATCCAGGCCGCGTTCGTCAACATCGGCCTGCGCAAGAACGGATTCCTGCACATCTCGGACATCACGGGCGAGGCCGCCGCGTTCGAGGAGCTTGCCGGCGACGAGCTCGAAGAGCTCAAGGGGCACCGCCGCCCAGCCCGCGGGCGCGCGCGCCACCGCCTGATCGAGGAGGTGCTCACCGAGGGCGAGGACCTTCTTATCCAGGTGGTCAAGGAGTCGATGGGCACCAAAGGGCCCCGGCTGTCGACCACCATCAGCCTGCCGGGCCGCTACCTCGTGCTGCTGCCCACCACCGCGCGCCTGGGCATCTCGCGGCGCGTCACCGACCAGAAGGAACGCGACCGGCTCCGCGAGATCGCCCACACGTTGCCGCTGCCCAGGGGCATGGGCCTTATCATGCGGACCTACGCCCAGGAGCGCACCAAGCGCGAGTGCACGCGCGACCTCAAGATGCTGGTCGCGCTGTGGCACGAGATCGAGCAGCGCTACCGGGCGGCCGAGAAACCGTGCGTGATCCATAACGAAGCCGAACTGCTCACCCGGGTGGTGCGCGACGCGCTCGCCGAGGGCGTCGAGCGGATCGTCGTCGACTCGCGCCGCGAGTACCGCGACATCAAGAGCTTCGTGGCCGCCTCGGACACCCGCCGGGGCCCGGCCTCGGACCGCAACGGCATGAAGGTCGTCTTGCACACGGCGCGCACGCCGATCTTCGAGGCGTACGGGCTCGACAAGCAGATCGAGAAGGCGGCCCGCCGCCGCGTCTGGCTCAAGTGCGGCGGCTCCATCGTGATCGACCGCACCGAGGCGATGGCCACCGTCGACGTCAACACCGGCCGCCACGTCGGCCAACGCCCGGGCCACGGCGCGCGCGGCGACCCCGAGCAGACGATTCTCACGACCAACCTCGAGGCGGCCGACGAGGTCGCGCGCCAGCTCAAGCTGCGCAATATGGGCGGCCTGATCGTCGTCGACTTCATCGACATGCGCTCGCGCGCCAACCAGCGCCGCGTGTACGCCACGCTGCAGGCCGCGCTCAAGAGCGACAAGGCGCGCACGACCGTGCTGCCGATCTCCAAGCTCGGTCTGGTCGAGATGACGCGCGAGCGCGACAAGGAGAGCCTTGGCGAGGAGCACTTCGGCCAGTGCCCGTACTGCCGCGGCACCGGGCGGGTGAAGCTCCTTGAGACCGTCTCGATCGAGATCCAGCGCGCGTTGCGCAAGCTCGCGTCGATGCGCGCCGAGGGCGAGTACAAGGTCTGCGCGCACCCCGACGTGATCCAGCGGCTCAAGAGCGAGGACGCGCCGGCCGTCGACAAGCTGCTCAAGCGCTCGCGCCTGATTGTCGAGTTCCTGCCGATCACCGACTACCACCTCGAGGAGTGGCATTGCTACCCGACGCAGGCCGGCGAGCTGCCCGCCAACCTCGAGGGGGTGCGGCCCAGCCGCAAGTGAGGTCGGCGGGTCGGATCAGACGGGCGGGCTCGCGAGCGGCGGGCCGACTCCAACACCTTGAACGACAGCACGATACAGCGAGCCAGCGCGGTCGAGCGCCGCCCCCGACGCCCTGGAGATTGGTATGCCTCTTGCTTTGATCAAGCCGGGACAACCTCGCACGGAGCACCCGATGGCGTCTCGACATGTCCGGCGCATCCTGATCGTCGAGGACGAGAAGTCGCTCGCCTACCTGCTCGCCCAGTGCTTCCTGGCCGAGCCGGCCGATTACGAGGTCGTCACCGCCGGCACGGCCGAGGAGGCGCTCGAGCTGGTC
The DNA here is from genome assembly GCA_964500825.1 of uncultured Verrucomicrobiota bacterium. GTDB lineage: Bacteria > Auribacterota > JABMQX01 > JAFGEW01 > JAFGEW01 > CAYUZG01. Next base: position 14,080 of record CAZCQN010000034.1, read on the forward strand.
TCGGACCGGCCGTTCGGCGTGGTGCTGGCCGACATGGTGCTGCCGAAGATGAGCGGGCTCGAGCTGCTCGAGCGCGTGCGCCTGATGCAGCCCGAGACGCGCGTGATCATCATGAGCGCCTACGGCACCGACGAGGTTCGCGAGCGCGCGGCCACCCTCGGCGCCTTCGACTATGTGGACAAGCCGTTTCCGTTGCCCGAGCTCAAGGGCATCGTGATGCGTGCTTTCGGCGTCGGAAGCCCGGACGCGCCGCCGCCGCCCCAGCTGCCTGGGGAGCATCAAGGAGGAGGAGCGTGCACACAATGACTGAACTGGCCGGGGTCCTCGACGACATCGTGGCTGGCGCTGGCATGCGGTTCGCCTGCATCGTGTCGGGCGACGGGTTCCTGGTCGAGAATTCGAGTGGGGCCGAGGAGGGCGACGAGCTGGCGAGCGCCACGATCACCTCGATCCTGCACGCGGTGCAGGCCGCCGGCAAGGCGCTCGAGTTCGGCCAGCCGGGCCAGCTGATGATCCAGTATGCGAGCGGGTGGTTGCTGGTCACCAGGCTCAGCGAGGAATGCCTGCTGGTGACCGCCGTCAACAACGAGGCGAACCTCGGCTGGGTGCGCCACGCGATTCGCAAGCATCAGGGCAAAATCACGGACGCGCTCTAGCCCGCCGCGGCCGGGGGGTCCGGTCGGGCGCCTGTTCCAAAGGAACAGCTTAGGCGACGCAGATGCGTCGCACGAGCGTCGGGTGAAGGGACAGTCATGTCGGCAATCAACTATGCCTCCAAAGAGATCTACTTCAAGATCGTCTACTATGGCCCGGGCATGGGGGGCAAGACGACCAACCTGCAGTACGTGCACCAGTCGATCCCGCAGGACAACAAGGGCAACCTGGTGAGCCTCGCCACCGACCAGGACCGGACGCTGTTCTTCGACTTCCTGCCGGTCGAGGCGATCCAGATCCACGGCTTCACCACGAAGTTCCAGCTCTACACCGTGCCCGGGCAGGTGCACTACAACGCCACGCGCAAGCTGGTGCTGCGCGGCGTCGACGGGATCGTTTTCGTGGCCGACTCGCAGTGGGACAAGATGAAAGAGAACGTCGAGAGCTTCCGCAACCTCGAGGAGAACCTGGCCGAGTACGACTACTCGCTCGACGAGATCCCCCACGTGCTCCAGTACAACAAGCGCGACCTGAGCGCGATTGCACCCGTCGAGTACATGGAGTTCCTGCTCAACCGGCGCCCGACGCGGGTGTCGTTATTCGAGTCGATCGCCACCGAGGGCACCGGGGTGTTCGACACGCTCAATCGGATCTCGAAACTTGTGCTGCTCAAGCTCAACGAGGAAATGGAGGCGCGGCCGCGTGCCTGACGGCGCCCGGCGCGGGCCGACACGGGCACAGCGAGAGGGAGACTGACAGGTGGCCGGCTGTAATTGGGTCCTGTTCGAAGAAGACATCGAGCGGCTCAACGCGACGCTCGACGTGTTTCTCAACGAAACAGACGCCCAGTGCGTGCTCGTCATCGACAAGGGCGGCCATCTGATCGCTGTGCGCGGGCTGACCGACTCGATGGACACCGCCTCGCTCTCGGCGCTCGCGGCCGGCGCGTTTGCCTCGACGCGCGAGATCGCCCGCCTCATCGGCGAGCCCGAGTTCAGCGTCCTGTTCCACCAGGGCCGCCGCGAGCATATCCACGTCTCGCTCATCGACGGCGACACGCTGCTCATGGCGATCTTCGACGATCAGACCACCATCGGCATCATCCGCCTGTACGCCAAGGACACCGAAGAGGAGATCGCGCGCCTGTTCGTCGAGGTCAAGCGCCAGCGCCAGCGAGGCGCCACGGTGCTCAAGGAGCTGGGCGGCGCCAGGGTCGACGCGCCGTTCCGGCCGGCCTAACCGCAGCGCGCGGCCAGACCGATGGGTCTTGTCGGCAACCTGAGCGACCTGAACGTCGCCAACATCATCGAGCTCAACTGCGTCGAGAAGCACTCGGCGCAGCTCACGGTCAAGACGCGCTCGGGCGACGCGATGGTGTTTTTCGACAACGGCGAGATCGTGCACGCGCGCTGGGGCGAGCTCAAAGGCACCGAGGCCCTCTACCACGTCCTGCGCCTGAGCGAGGGCGACTTCCACGTCGCCCCCACGACGGTGCCGCCCGAGCGGACGATCTTCGAGTCGTGGAAGGGGCTGGTGCTCGACGGCATGCGCGCCTTCGACGAGACGCGCCGCCTCCAGGGCGACATCGCCCAGAGCCTCGCCGACGAGCTCAAGGGCCTGCCGGGCGTCTCGCGCTTGCTCGTGGTTTCCAAGGACGGCATCGTCGTGCACGACCAGGGCGGCACGCCGACCGAGCGCGCCTACGCGCTCAGCGCGTTGCTGACGGCCCAGGGCTCGGCGCTCAGCGACACGCTCCACTTCGGCCCGCTCAACTACGCCGCCTACCTGCGGGGGCGCGAGAAGGAGTTCGTGTTCAACTGCGACCAGTTCCTCGTGATGCTGGCCGTGCCGCGGTCGGCCGACATCCGGCCCACGAGCGCACTGATCGAGACGATTCGGGCCAAGCTCAAGGCGAGCGAGAACGAGCTCGTGCCGCGCGAGGAAGCCGACGAGGACGCGCCGCGATGAGTGCGCCACTTGCCAAGCTGTTGACGCCGTCGGCCAAGGCGTTGGCCGAGGCACTCGACCCGATCGGCGCCGTGCCCGGGGTGACCGACTACCTGTTCGTCGACGCCCGGGGCGTGCCGGTGACGCGCACGTCGCACTACGGCTACGACGACGAGCGCCTGGCCCTGGCCACCGAGGCGCTCCGGCGCAGCGGCATCGTGCTGCGCGCCTACCTCGGGGCCGACGCGCCCGAGAGCGAGCCGCTCGCGCTGCGGTTCAGCAACGGCTGGGTCCTGGCGTGGCGGCTCGGGGGCGCCACGCTCGTGGTGTTCGGACGAGAAGGGCTCGATCTGCCCACGATCCGGATGCGCGTGAGCATCCTGCACCGGGAGGTGGCTGACAGCCGGCGGCTCCGGCGCTTCCTGGCGAACGGCCCCGACAGCGGACCCGACTGGGTGCGCGCGACCGCGCAGTCCGATGAGGAACGATGCTGGATCGACACGATCTCCGGAGGGCGCACCGATGGATGAGGGGCGAGTCATCGACGTGATCCGCGCCGAGTACGTGCGCGCCGTGGGGCCGATGGGCCACGTGCTCATCGACGAGGTGCTCGCCGATCTGGCCCTGAGGAGCGAGCAGATCCCGCGCGAGAAGCTGCCCGAGCTCATCGAGAAGCTCGGCTGGGAGATCCACAGCGAGCGCCGCCGCGTCGCGTTCCAGAAAGCAACACTCGAACACCTGCAGAGCATCCGGTAGAAGCGATGAGCGCCACAGCGCCCGAACACCACGAAGCGCCCGCCACGCTACGCTGGAAGCTGTTCGGCGCCGTCGCCGTGGTCGTGGTCGGGGTGGCGGCCCTCTCGCTGCTGCTCGCGCGCGACGCCGTGCGGCGCTTCGTCCGGCTCGACGAGATCGAGCGGCTGCGCGAAGGCCCCGTCGTCGAGCTCAAGCAGCGCTGCCTCGACTACCTGACCGACCGCGACCGCTACAGCGTCGAGAAGCTCATGGCGTCGCTGGTGGCCAAGCACGATCAGCTCGCCTACATCTGCTTCGTTGACCCCGACCTTGTCGGCCCCGACCTGGCCGGCCGCGACCTCGAGGGGACCGGGCTGCTGTCGAGCATGGCGACGCCGCCTGGCGAGCTGCTCGCCCTGGCCCAGGACGCGGCGCCGGTGCCGGCCGAGGGGCGGGCGCGGCGCGTCGGGCGCGAGCGGGTCGTCGACGTGACCGACACGACGGCCACCAAGCCCGCCTACACACTGCACCTGGGGCTTCGCACAGCGGCCATCGATGGGCGGATGCGCAGCCTATTCACCAAGATGACGCTGATCGCGGCCGTGATCGCCGGCGGCGGTCTGGCCGTCGCGTTCGGCCTCATCGTCCTGGTCACCAGCCCGCTGCAGACGCTCGCGACCGACGCCTCGCGGCTGAGCCTTGGCGACATGCGCGTCACGTTCAACCCGCGCGGTCGCGGCGAGCTGGGCTGGCTGGCCGACGCGCTCGACCGGCTCAAGGAGAGCGTGCTGTGCGCGCTCAAGCGCAGTGGGCCGAGGCCGCCCAGCCCGATGCGCGGCGCCCGCGTGAGCGAGACCCCTGTGGGGGACGACCCCGTGCGGGCCGGCAAAAAGTAGCTTGACAGCCGGAAGCGCCGGTGCCTAGCTTTACGTCTTCGGACGCTCCGGCGTCTTCGGGCGCTCCGGCGCTCGCGTGCAGCACGAACACCCAGCCGGGAGGCACGCCCATGCCCAGGTCCCTGCGAGCCACCAGTTCCGGAGCCATCGACTTCGGCTCGTTCCTTACGACAAATGCCGCCACCGGCGAGATCCGCACCAAGCATGATGCGCGCGTCGTGGTCCTGACGGCCGAGAGCTTCCTGGCGCTGGCGGACGCTGTGCGCGACCGCCTGGGCGACGAAGTGAGCGACGTGCTCTACCGGGCGGGCTACTCGTGGGGCCGCCATCGGTTCGGCGAGTTCACCGCCGACGCCGAGGGCTCGGGCGAGGTGCTCTACCACCTGCGCAACATGGGCCTCGAGCACTTCAAGGGCCGCTTCAACGACGTGCTCGTGTGCGGCGGGTGGGGCACCTTCAGCATCGAGGAGCGGTTCGAGGTCGTGCTCGTGCACGTGAACAACTCGGCGTTTCACGAGATGGTCTCGAGCCACGACCGCCGCTACACGGACTTTTTTGCCGGCTTCCTCGCCGGGTTCTTCGCCGAGCTGATCGGCGTCAAGCTCGACGCGGTGCAGGTCGGCGGCTTCGGCGATGCGCAGGAGCCGTGCATCTTCCTGCTGGCCGACGACTCGATCGTCTCCCCCGTGCGGCTCTGGCTTGACAGCGGCAAGAGCTGCGAGGAGGTGCTCGACCTGGTCCAGGCCGGCGACTACACGAACCAACCGCCCAAGCGCAAGAGCTAGCGGAGCCCCTCCGATGACGGACGAGCCGAAACACGACGAGAGCCCGCCGCCCGACGACCAGGCGTTCGAGGAGGCGCTCGACGCCGCCGAGGTTTTCAGCGACCTGGCGAACGAGGACGCGGCGCTCGGCGTCGGCGAGGGCCTCGAGCACGGCGCGCTCGATGACGACGCCGTCGGAGCCCAGGACGCCGAGGCGTTTGCCGACGAGTTCGAGCTGCCTGCGCCTCAACCGGCCGCCGTGGCTGCCGACGAGGCCGCAGCGCTCGCGCCCGCGGCGGCTGAGTTCGGGCCCGCAGGGCCGTCGATCGGCCAGCTCTTCAAACCCGTTGTCAAGCACTCCCCAGCCTCGAGGATACGGATTGAGTCCGACTCTATCGGCGCGCTCTTCCATCGGTTCATCGAGCAGGGATAGCCGGCCGATGGCTGCTGCGAGCGAGATGATCAGCATCGTCAGCCAGAAAGGCGGCGTCGGCAAGACCACCACGGCCCTGTGCCTCGGCTGGTTCCTGGCGCGCGCCGGCCACCGCGTGCTCCTGCTCGACCTCGACGCGCAGAACGGGCTCGCCATCGGCCTCGGGCTGGCCAAGGGCGAACGCGCCTCGGGCACCTACGACATGCTCACGCACCGCACGCGGCTCGACGAGTCGGTGAGACCCACGCAGTTCGAGCGGCTCGACGTGATGCCGTTCGGCCAGAGCGCGGCGAGCCCGACGCTGATCGAGGCCACGCTCGGCCTGGGCAGCACGAAGCGCACGTTCGCCGATGCGCTCGAGACGCTGCGCGAGCGCTACAACTACATTCTGGCCGACACCCCGTCGGGCAGCGCCACGAGCCTCAAGTTCGCCCTGTTTCGCGCCGACAGCGTCCTGCTGCCACTGCAGTGCCAGCCGCTGGCGCTGCGCATCCTGCCGGGCCTGCTCCGGACGATCCGGTCGATCAAGCGCACGATCAACCCGAAGCTGCGCATCCGGGGTCTGCTGCTGACGATGTTCGACCTGTGGGACGACACGAGCGAGCGGATCGCCTCGCAAGTGTGGGCCCACTTCCCCGAGCGTCTCGTGTTCCGGTCCACGATCCCGGCGTCCGACCTGTTCCAGAACCTGTTCGCGCACGACACCAACCCGTTGCTCGAGCAGGACCCGCCGGAGGCGCTGCGCGCCTACGAGCTGATCGCCGAGGAGATCGCCGGGCACCGAACCGACAGCGTCGTCGGCACCTGAGGCGCGGCGCGGGACCCGCCGGGGTGTGCCCCGGCAAATGGGCAGTTGCATTCCCGGGCCAAAAGCAGTAGACTAATCAGCACGCAGGAGGGGGCCGAGTGGTGAGCTGAAGCGCGTCAGGAGAGGAGGCGACTATGTTCAAGCGGTCTGACGCCGTGTTCGTGATGGGTTTCTACAACGTCGTCGCCGGCGTCGTCTTCTTCTTCCTGTACGGGCAGATATTCAAGCTCTTCGGCATCGAGGCGTACACGCCCGCCCACGCCCCGGCCATCCAGATCCCGTGCCTGTTCCTCGTCGTGTTCGGGATCGGCTACCTGTGGGCCTCGCGCGACCTGGTGCGCAACCGCGCGCTGCTGTTCGTCGGCCTGCTCCAGAACGTCGGGATCACCGGCCTGGCCGTGTGGTACCGCTTCGATCAGCCGGACCTGATGCACTACATCTACCTGCTGCCGGCCGGGATCAGCGCGCTGTTCTCGATCACGTTCCTGGTGGCCTGGGCCGGGACGATCGTCGACGCGGGGCGCCAGCGGCGTCGTACGAGGGTCGTGCCGGCGGCGGAAGTCGTCAGGCGGGCCGAGGCACCAGCCATCCCCGAACCTGAAGCACACGCCCCGGTCCCGCCGGAGCCGATAGAGCCACTCGATGAGGCTGCGCCGCAGGAGCCTGAGGAGGTGGTTGAGCCGCGCGAGCCCGAAGCCCCGACAGAGCCGACCTGACCCGAGGGGGAACCCCCCCCGCGCTCGCAGGCCGAAGACGCCCAGGGCGACGCACCGAATGACAGACTGCCGCCAACGCCCTCTGACTGACACCGCTGTTGCCGACACCCACGTGACGTTGGCGTTCGCTGGAGGGACTCCGACATCTTCCCGTCCTGAGACAGACGCAAGTCCTCTTGGCGGAGGAGGCACACGATGTCACACGGTCACAGGCAAGACGAGGCCGCAGACGGACCTGGCGGACCGCTGCAGGAGCCGGACAGAGACAAGTACCGGGTCCTGTTCGAGGAGATGAATGAGGCGGTTCTCCTGGCCGAGGCCGACACCGGGATGCTTGTCGAGGCCAACAAGGAAGCCGAACGGCTGTTCGGCCGGCCGCGCGACGAGATCATCGGCATGCACCAGACCGAGGTGCACCCCCTAGGCAAGGCGGACGAGTACCGCCACCACTTCGCTAACCACGCAGCCAAGGGCCGCTTGGCCGACTACGACGGCGAGATCATTCGCGAGGACGGGACAATCATCCCTGTCTCCATCAGTGCCTCAGCATTCACCCTCGGCGGGCAGCCGCTCGTGCTGGGCCTGTTCCGCGACATCACGCAGCGCAAGCAGGCCGAGGAGGCGCTCAGGAGATCGGAGCAAGACAAGGCGGCCGTGCTCGACAGCATGTCCGAGCTCGTCGTGTATCAGGATCCGGACATGACGGTCCGGTGGGCGAACCGGGCCGCGTGCGAGTCGGTCGGTGTTTCCCCCGAGCAGTTGATTGGGCGCCGCTGCTACGAGATCTGGCAGGGGCGCCAGGAGCCGTGTGTCGACTGCCCCGTCGCGAAGGCGCGCCAGACGGGTCAGCCCCAGGACGCGGAAGCCAAGACGCCGGACGGCCGGATCTGGCTCATTCGAGGCTACCCGCTGAAAGACGCGCACGGGAGTGTCGAGGCCGTTGTCGAGGTGGCGCAGGACATCACCGCCCGCAAGCGCGCCGAGGAAGCGCTGCGGGCGAAGACCCAGGAGTTCGAGGCGATCTACAAGGCGTATCCCGACTTGCAGTTCCGCCTCGCGGCCGATGGCACGATTCTCGACTATCAGGTGGCCACGGAGTCAGACCTCTACTTGCCACCCGAGGAGTTCCTTGGTCGCCGGATGCAGGACATCCTGCCCCCAGACGTCGCCCGGCAGCTCGGGGAGGCGGTTCGACAGGCCCACGAGACCGGCTTGCTGGTCAGTGTCGAGTACACGCTGCCGATGCCCCACGGCGACCGGCACTACGAGGCCCGGATCGTGCCGCTCAAAGACAGCGAGATCGTCGCCATCGTGCGCGACATCACCGAGCGTAGGAAGGTGGAGGAGGCGGTCCACGCGAGCCGGGAGCAGCTTACACTCGCCCTGGACGCCGTCAGCGACGGCGTGTGGGATCTCGACTGGCCCACTCACACGTTTCAGCGCAGTGACCACTGGTACGAGCTGATCGGCTACAGCCAAGAGGAGCTTGAGTGCTGGGAGGCAGAACATGGTTCCGTCGTCCACCCAGACGACCGAGCCGGACTGCGCGCAGCCGCCCAACGGCACGCGCGTGGCGAAACCATTTCCTACCGCGCCGAGTTCCGGATTCGTCATGGCTCGGGCAAGTGGCGTTGGCTCCTGGGCCGCGGCAAGATCGTCGAGCGCGGCCCGAATGGCGAGCCGCTCAGGATGATTGGCACCGACACTGACATCACCGGCCGCAAACGGGCCCAGGAGGCGCTCCGCCAGAGCGAGGAGCTGCTGCGCCGCGTCATCGACGCCGATCCCAACCTAATCTTCGTCAAGGACAAGAGCGGGCGCTACGTCCTGGTCAACGAGGCGCAGGCTAAGCTGTACGAGACAACGCCTTCCGAGATGGTCGGCAAGACCGATGCGGATTTCGCGCAGGAAGGCTCGCCGCTGGCCGGAGAGGCCGACGACTTCATGACCGATGACCTCGATGTGATCGAGAGTGGGCACGCGAAGGTCATCCCCGAGGAGTCGTTCACTCTCTCGGACGGTACGACCCGGTGGTTCCAGACGACCAAGGTGCCGCTCACGCTCGGCGGCGACACGGACTGCGTGCTTGGGGTCGCCGTTGACATCACCGCCCGCAAGCGGGGCGAGGACGAGCGCCGCGAGCTGGAATCCGAGGTGCAGCACGCGCAGAAGCTCGAGAGCCTCGGCGTGCTCGCCGGCGGCATCGC
>CAZCQN010000035.1:0-22604 GCA_964500825.1 uncultured Verrucomicrobiota bacterium
CGTTCTCTGAAGCCCCTTCGGGGCAAGCAGCGTGCCGACGGTGCCTGGGGTTTTTCAACAGGCCCTTGCGCCCGAGGCTACTGCCAATCGCCGCGACGCGGCTCATCGGCCGGGATCACGCGCGCAAAACCTGTGAGAAACCTGGGCTACTCGTCTGCTGCCTTCTCGCTAGCCTCTTGTGGCTCGGCGGGCTCCTCGGGCAGGGCGGTGATGATGATCTCGACCTTCGTGCCCTCGGGGGGGACGAGCTGCTCGTGGACGCCGAAGACGGTGTCGTCGTTCACCTCGGCGATCGGCAGCTCGACGAGCGTGCTCGGGTCGATGTAGAGGTTGGCTATCGTGCCGGTGGTCTGGGCCAGGAACCGGCCCATGTGGAACATGCTGCCCGTATACGTCCAGTGCGTCTCGCGCATCGGGGCCTGTCGTTTGTGGTTCCAGATCCAGGCCTCGGGCTGGATCGTCTCGGTCTCGCCCTGCTCGGTGGTGTGCTTCACCTCGATCTCGACCGGGCTGCCGACCGGTATGTCGGGATCGCCGACGCCCGCACGCGCCTTGCCGCCGCGGCAGTCGAGGAGCCGGAAGGCGACGTTGAGGTAGGTGGGGCTGATCGTGGTGCGGAAGAGCGATTCGTGTGTCTTGCCGTACTCGGTGCAGATGAGCACCTCGAGCGGTAGCTCCGAGTTGGTCTGGTTGATGACGGCGGCGAACCGGATCTGCTTCGCCTCGGTGTCGATCGTGATGCCGTCGAGCACGTAGGTGTGTTCGCCCGTTTTCTTGATCGGCGCCTCGTCCATCTGGGCGTCGTAGGCCTCGTCGGCCAGGCGTTCCTCGTCGGTCAGCTCGCGCCCGGCCGGTTCGTCGTTGGCGGGCTGCGGCTGCTCGCCGCCGCACGGGCACCACACGGCGGCGGCCGCGACGAGACACAAGCTGCAGGCAAGCGTCCTACTCATGGCGTGCGTCTCCCTCGTCGGGGTTGACGCGGTCGGTGGCCGCGCCCTCCGTGATGGTCAGGCCGCGCTTGGCCGCGAGGCGGCGCAGCTTGCGCACCTGCTCGAGGTCGCCGATGAGCACGAGCACGTCGCTGGCCTTGAGCTGCTGGCCGCCGCTTGGGTTGAACGTGTACCGTCCGCTCTCGCTGTCGCGCACGGCGACGATGATGGCGCCCGTCTTGCGGCCGACGTCGGCCTCGGCGATCGTGCGGCCGGCGAACTCGCTGTCGTCCTGGATCGTCGCCTCCTCGAAGCGCAGCGTGTTGCGCGGGTCGCGCATCATGATGTCGAGGAAGGTGACCACGTTGGGCCGGAGCATCTCGCTCGCCATGCGCAGGCCGCCGATGTTGTTCGGGCTGATCACCGAGTTGGCGCCGACCTTGAGCAGCTTGGACGGTGTGCCCTCCTCGATGGCGCGCGAGACGATGCGCATCGTCTTGTTCAAGCCGCGCGCGGTGAGCACGACGAAGAGGTTCGACTTGTCGTCGGGCAGGCAGGCGACCAGCCCCTTGGCGCGCTCGACGCCCGCGCGCTGCAGGAGCTCCTCGTCGGTCGCGTCACCCACGATGTAGCAGATGTCGCGTTCGGCCAGCAGCCGTTCGACGCGCTCCTTGTCGGCCTCGATCACGACGAACGGGACCTCCATCTTCTGGAGCTCATCGATCACGTGGCGGCCCGTCTCGCCGGACCCGCAGACGATGTAGTGCTCGTCGAGCCGGTCAATGCGCTTCTGCATCTTCTTTCTCCGCAAGATCTGGTACAGGTAGCCCTCAATAACGAAACCGGTGGCCGAGACGGTGACGAACACGAAGCTCGTCATGCCCGCCAAGATTAAGGCGATCGTGAAGACCTGGCCGATCCGGTTGCCGGTCATGTCGATCGCTTCCTTGTAGCCGACGCCGAACACGGTGATGATCAGCATGTAGACGGCGGTCAGGGGATTGTGGTCGTGGTCGAGAAGGATGTAGCCGAGGAACCCGACGAGCAGGATGATGAGGAAGATACTGATCGAGAGCACGAGCAGCTTCTGCAGGCTCATCGGCGCCACTCCTGACGGTGTCAGCGCAGCATCGCCCAGAACTCGTCCTCGGTCAAGACCCGGATGCCGAGCGCCTCGGCCTTGTCGAGCTTCGAGCCGGGGCTCTCGCCGACGAGCACGTAGGCGGTCTTGACGCTCACGCTGGCGCTCGCGCGGCCGCCGTTCGCTTTGATGGCTGCCTCGAACTCGGCGCGCGGGCGGCTCAGCGTGCCGGTGATCACGACCGTTTTGCCGGCGAGCGCGTCGCCGGCCGCCTTCCGCTTGGGGGCGCGCATCGTGACGCCCGCGGCCCGCAGCTTGTCGATCACGGCGCGATTGCGCTTGCTTTGGAGGAACTTGACCACGCTGTCGGCGGTCGTCGGGCCGATCTCGTCGAGCGCCTCGAGCTCGTCGATCGTGGCAGCCATGAGCGCGTCGATCGAGCCGAACGCGCCGGCCAGGATTTCGGCCGCGCGCGTGCCGACGTACGGGATGCCGAGCGCGAAGATGAGCCGGCCGAGCGGGCGCGTCTTGCTTGGCTCGATCGCCTTGACGAGGTTGCCGGCGCTCGTGGCGCCCATCCGTTCGAGCGCGGCGAGCCGGTCGGCGTCGAGCGAGTAGAGATCGCCGTAATCGGCGACGAGGCTGTGGTCGAGCAGTTGGTCGATCAGCTTCTCGCCGAGTCCGCCGATGTCCATCGCGCCGCGCGCGGCGAAGTGGGCAAGCTGCCGCTTGGCCTGCGCGGGGCAGGCGACGTTCGTGCAGCGTGCGGCGGTTCCGCGGGAACCGCTTAGGCGACGCCCGGGGCGTCGCCCGGCGGCCTCGTCCTCGAGCCGTGCGACGGGCGCGCCGCACGCCGGACACTTGGCCGGCATGCGGAAGCGCTTCTCCTTGCCCGTGCGTTTGTCGGTGATGACCTTGACGACCTTCGGGATGATGTCGCCGCCCTTCTCCATGAGCACCGTGTCGCCGACGCGGATGTCCTTGCGCCGGATCTCGTCCTCGTTGTGGAGCGTGGCGCGGCTCACGGTCGTGCCAGCGAGGTGCACGGGCTCGACGACGGCGACGGGCGTCAGCGTGCCCGTGCGGCCGACCTGGATGAGGATCTTCGTGAGCCGCGTTGTGGCCTGCTCGGCGGGGAACTTGTAGGCGATCGCCCAGCGCGGCGCCTTCGACGTGGCGCCGAGCACGCCGTGCCAGTCGCGCCGGTTCACCTTGACGACCATGCCGTCGATGACGAACGAGAGCTCGTCGCGCCGGGCCTGCCACTCGTCGCAGAGCTCCAGCACGGCGTCGACGCCGCGGCGGACGCTGGCGTGGCGCAGCGTCTTGAACCCGAGCCGGCCGAGCGTGTCGATGAACTCCTTCTGCGTGGCGAACTCGATCCCCTCGTGCTCGCCGACGCCGTGCACGACGAGGTCGAGGCGGCGCTCGGCGGCGATGCGCGGGTCGAGCAGCTTGAGCGTGCCGGCGGCCGTGTTGCGCGGGTTGGCGAACGGCGGGAGGCCGGCCTCGATCTGCGTCTCGTTGACGCGCTCGAACTCGGCGCGCGTCATGTGGACCTCGCCGCGCACCTCGAGGAGCGGCGGCGGCTTTCCCGGCAGGGCGAGCGGCACGGACGGGATCGTGCGCAGGTTGTGGGTGACGTCCTCGCCCGTGCGGCCGTCGCCGCGCGTAGTGCCGACGACGAGCCGGCCGTGCTCGTAGCGCAGGCCGACGGCCGCGCCGTCGACCTTGAACTCGACCTCGTACTCGATGGGCTCGGTGGTTTCGAGGCCCTTGCGCACGCGCTCGTCGAAGGCGCGCAGCTCGTCCTGCGAGTAGGTGTTGTCGAGGCTCAGCATCGGCACGCTGTAGCGGACCTTCTTGAGTGCGCTGACCGGTTCGGCGCCGACCCGTTGGGTGGGCGAGTCGAGGGTGACGAGCTCCGGATGGGCTTGCTCGAGCTCGACCAGCTCGCGCACGAGGGCGTCGTACTCGGCGTCGGAGATCTCGGGGTTATCCTCGACGTAGTACTTGCGGTTGTGGTGGCGGAGTTGGGCGCGGAGCTCGTCAATCCGTTTGCGAACGTCCCGCTTCGCCATGCTCGGGCGGCTCCATCGAGTTGGCCGTGCCGTGGCGGCGCGGGCGCCACACGTATAGCGCCACGAGCCCGCCGACGACGGCCCCGACCGCGTTCGCAATCGCATCACCCAGCTCGGTGGCGCGGCCGCCGAGCAGCCCTTGCCAGTTCTCGATCAGGGCGCCGTAGACGATGGCTGCCCCGATCGCTGCGACGGCGAAAACACGCCGGCGTCCGAACCGCGACGTGGCTCGCACGGCCAGGCCGGCGAGCACCGCGTAGGCGACGCCGTGAACGATCTTATCGGCCCCGACGGGGAAGTCAAGCCCGGGGCTCTGGGGGAGCGGGATGCTCGAGCCGACGAAGACACACGCGGCCCACGCGAGAAGGCTCGGCCAGGGCCGAAGCACGATGGACGTGGTACGGGCGAGCGTCTTCACTTGCCGAGCGCCAGGCGCATGGCGAGCACGTTGGGCAGGCCTGCGTCGAGGATCTTCTGCTGCGTCGTGCTGATGTCGTACGGGACGCGTCTGAAGTGGATCACGTTGTCGACCATGTCGTAGATCGCATAGGAAGCGGCCGGGTTGTTGTCGCGGGGCTGGCCGACGCTGCCGACGTTGACGACATAGCGGTGGTTGGCCTGGATGCGAATCCGGCTCCCGCGGCTCAGCGTGATCATGTCGCCGGCGATGAACACGCCCGGGATGTGCGAGTGGCCGATGAAGCAGATGGTGTCGCGCTGGTGCTGGAAGTGCTCTTCGGCCTCATGGGCGTTGAAGATGTAGCCCCACTGCTCCGGCTTGTGCAGGGTGCCGTGGACGAGCGTGAAGCTCTCGATGCGGGTGACGTACGGGAGCCCGCGCAGATACTCGAGCGCGTCGTCGTCAAGCTGCTGCGCCGTCCACTCGACGGCCGCCCGCGCGGGCAAGTTAAAGTTCTGCGGGTCCGTGATGCCCACGACGGCCGCGTCGTGGTTGCCCATGACGCAGGGAATCTCGAGCTCGCGGACCCTCGCGACCACCGCGGCCGGCTCGGCATTGTACCCGACGAGGTCGCCGCCGCAGATGATGCTGTCCGCGCCCTCGGCGGCGATCGACGCCAGCACCGCGTCGAGCGCGGGCATGTTCGCGTGAAGATCGCTTATCACGGCGATTTTCATGGACGTGCCTGCCGGCTCCTAGCCTCATCCACACGCAAAGACCAGGCGCAGACGTTAGCCGATCGTCCCGGCGAACGCAACGCCGATGTTTCTTGGCGCGCACGGGGCTTAGAACTGAACGCCGAACTCGGCGAACTGGCCCGTCGGCTCCTCCCACTCGACGCGCACATCGCGTACATACGTGTGGAAGTAATCGCGCAGTTCGCGCACCAATTGCTCCAGCGCCTCCTCGGCGCCCTCGGCGACGATCTCGACCCGGCCGTCGTGCAGGTTCTTGGCCCACCCCGTGACGCCCGCGCGCATGGCGATCCGGATCGCCGTGTAGCGGAAGCCGACGCCCTGAACGAGGCCGCCGAAGTAGGCGTGTAGGCGTTTCATGGCTGTGCAGAGCCGCGTGAGGTTGGATGCTGTCTCAGGATTCGATGCCCCCCGGCGCACAAACCGATTCTTGAAGGCGGGGGTCATCCTATCTTGGGGGGCTCGTGAGTCGAAAGGGAAAAGTAGACCGCAAGAGAAACCCACCTTGGGTCTCTCTGGCGGAGCCGCATCGCTACCTGCGCTTGCGTTTGGGGCAGCAATGCAGAGGCTTCCCGTGCCCATTGCCGAACTCCTGCAGGCGCGCCACGGATCTGGCGTGGCACTGTGGGATTGTGCAGTGAGGTCTTGATAACTCCTCCATCATGCGGTAGAATAGCTTGAACCAGGAGGAGGAGAAAAATGGAAGCTATCCATGCCGCCTTTGAATGGCTTGACACGCTGATGCCGGAGGGCATTCATCCCCACACGTCCACCGTGATAAGCGGCCCGGGAGGATCAGGGAAGCCGCTCATTGGTAATGCCTTTGCCATCACCTGGCTCCAAGCAGGGGGTAGCGTTGTGTTTATGCCCCTTCAGTACCCAAGCACCGATTTCGTTTTCCGCGGAATCTCGACGCTTGGAAAGATCACACTTGACCAATACTTGGATCACGTCTCTTTCCTCATCCTTGACCCGACAATCGAAGCATTGGAAGCAGCAGAAGAAAAAGATAGGAAGATCAAGGCCAATTTGATTAAGCCAGAGGTGTGGGACACTGCGCTTGAGCGTGCGTGCTCACGGGTGCCCGATGAAGGGCCGGGAATTCTCGTGCTGGGCTCGGCGCTGAACCTCCTTCTCTTTTCGCCGAAGTATGCACCGGCGATCCTGGAAAAGATGCAAGAGACGCTTCGTCAGGACAAACGAAGAACTTACGTGTTCTCGATCAGCACCTCCGCCAAGAAAGATCAAGCAGCCCAACTGGAGGAGGCCGCGGATAACCTGCTGCTGAGCCGTAGTGTTCACAAACCTGAGTTTCAGCTGTTCTTGCGCGTGGTTCGGCTCAAAGAGGCGCGATTCTCGCCCGAGGAGATCCAGGTGCCTATTCCTGCAGAAGCGCTGGAGGAACTGCGCGCGGTGGCTGAGCACAGCCGCAGCCGAATGATCCCGCTGCTCAGGCGCACGGCTTCAAGCTGAAGCATCGACGGCGAACGTATAGTTGTCAGCATAGTGCGGCGGGTAGGAGGCCAGGTGGGCTTGCTGACCACCTGTGTGGGTCAGTGGAGGCGTTCGGGTTGGAACTGCGCTCCGACGTTTCGGACTCCGACGGGGTAAGTAAACAACAGAGAGGGTACCCAATTGCGCCCGACACCGCACCTTTGCCTGCGGCGAAGAATGGTCGGGGTGAGTGGACTCGAACCACCGGCCCCTGCCTCCCGAAGGCAGTGCTCTAAACCAACTGAGCTACACCCCGATCGTGCGCGCGCTGGCCCCGAGCTTCAGCGCTAGGGCTGGGCGCGTCCCTGTGGCAGGTGTGTAGAGTATCGGCGCGTGCCTTGTCAACCTTCAATGATTCGGCGCGTGCGGAAACACAGACAAAGACCTGCCAGCCGCGCACGCCACCGCCGCGGCCTTCGCGAGCAGGGGACCGGCCCGCGTCAGGTCGTCACGCTCTGCTTGCCGGTCTCAGCCGTGTTGTGCTTGCCGTGCGGATACGGCTCGGGCGACCTCGCCAAAAGCTTCTGGAGTGGTTTCGTGGTCTGGGCCGCAAGCTCCGACGGGCTCGGATACTTGGGCGAGACAGGCATCTTGCAGTTGTGGCATGTCGCCTGTTTTTGCCCTAAGGGCTCACCGCAATACGGGCACGCTTTCATGTTGACGCCCCCCGAGAGTGTGCACGCGGGGCAGATGCCCAGCGGGTCCCTGAGACCATAGCGACGCTGCACACGGGTGTCAAGTGCTTTCTTGCGGGGCCGGTCGGGGTGCGAAAACCACCTTGAGCGACTTGGGCCGTTGACCCCTGGCCGGCGCCTGGCTATACTAACGCTTGGAGGGCTCAGCCGATTCCAAGGAGGGCGCGTTCAATGCTCGACATTAACACGATGCTGGCCGACATGGTCACCCGCGGCGCATCCGACCTGCACATGAAGGTGGGCAATCACCCCTTCTTCCGGATCGACAGCGTGCTGACACCGACCGAGTACGACGTGGTCACTGACGAGGACACGACGCGCATCGCGAACCAGCTCATGGGCGACTGGCACCGCGAGCGGTTCGAGGCCGAAGGCGAGATCGACTTCGCCTACGAGTACTCGGGGGTTGGCCGTTTTCGGACCAACATCTTCCGGCAGCGCGGCTCGCTTGGCATCGTGATGCGGATGGTCAAGATGGAGATCCCAGGCTTCGAGGAGCTTGGGTTGCCGGCACAGCTTGGCAAGATCGCCCTGAGCGAGCGCGGCATCATCCTGATGACCGGCACGACGAGCTGCGGTAAGTCGACGACGCTGGCGGCGATGATCGACTGGATCAATCAGAACCGCAAGCGCCACATGATGACGGTCGAGGACCCGATCGAATACCTGCACCGCGACAAGCTCTCCATCATCAATCAGCGCGAGGTGGGCATCGACACCCAGTCGTTCCACCGGGCGCTCAAGCACGTGATGCGCCAGGATCCGGACGTGATCGTCATTGGCGAGATGCGCGACGCACAGAGCTTCATGGCCGCACTCGCCGCGTCCGACACCGGCCACCTAGTCTTCTCGACGCTCCACACCACGAACGCCTCACAGGCGGTCGGACGCATCCTCGATTTCTTCCAGGAGCACGAGCGCGAGCAGGTACGGTTGCAGCTCTCGACCAACCTGCGTTCGATCGTTTGCCAGCGGCTGGTGCCTCGGGCCTCCGGCACGGGCGTGATCCCGGCGGTCGAGATCATGATCGGCACGCTCACCGTGCAGAAGATGATCTACGAGAACAAGCTCGACCGGCTGCCGGCGGCGATCGAAACGGGCGTCGATGAAGGGATGCAAACGTTCAACCAGGCGCTGCTGAAGCTGTTTAACGAGAAGCTGATTACGCGCGAGGCGGCGCTTGAGTACTCGTCGAACTCCGAAGCGCTCAAGATGAACATGCAGGGGATCTTCCTCGACGAGGCCAGGCGCATCCTTGCCCAATAGCGTAGCCCAATGGCTCACCACACCATGCCGCAGCACACTCACGGCTCGGGCCGAGTCGCCGATCTGCATCTGCACACGACGGCCTCCGACGGCTGCTGGTCGCCCGGCAAGGTGGTCCGGGCGATAGCCGACCTCGGGTTCGCCGCGGTCGCCATCACCGATCACGACGAGGTAAGCGGCATCCCCGAGGCGCTGGAGGCAGGGCGCGCGTGCGGCGTCGAGGTCGTGCCCGCCGTCGAGCTCAGCACGGCGGTTCCGGAGGAACCGCTTAAGCGACCTGACGGTCGCACGGCGGTTCCGCGAAAACAGCCTGGGCGACGCTCGCGTCGCACGGCCGTCGGCGAGCGCGAGGTGCACATCCTGGGCTACTACATCGACTGTGATGCGCCGGCCCTGCACGAGGTGCTCGAGGCGTGCCGCACCTACCGCCAGCACCGCATGTGCACCATGGTCGAGAAGCTTGCCGAGATCGGCGTGCCCGTCGACATCGAGCGCGTGCAGGAGCTTGCCGGCGACGGCGCGATCGGCCGGCCCCACCTGGCACGTGTGCTGGTCGAGACCGGCCGCGTCGGCAGCATCGACGAGGCGTTCGCCCGGTACCTGACGCCGGGCCGGCCCGGCTATGCGCCCAAGTGGAAGATGACCCCGTCGGAGGCGTGCGCCCTGATCCGCCGGATCGGCGGCGTGCCCGTGCTCGCGCACCCGATGCTGCTCAGAGACGACGCGCTTGTCGCATCCATTGTCGATGACGGCGTCATGGGCATCGAGGCGTACTACTCCTACTGCCGCGTCGGCACGACCAAGCGCTATGTGCAGATGGCCGAGGAGGCCGGCCTGCTCGTGACCGGAGGCTCGGACTGCCACCAGTCGGCCGACGGGCTCCGGATGGGTCAGGTGCGGCTGCCGTACGAGCGGGTCGAGGCGCTTCGCGCCCGCTGGGAATCGCTGCGGAGAGCCTAGCGCGGCGCCGGTTGCGCGGCGGGCGCCGCGGGTTGTGCGGCGGGCGCCGCGGGTTGTGCGGCGGGCGCCGCGGGTTGTGCGGCGGGCGCCGCGGGTTGTGCAGCAGGCGCCGCCGTTGTATCCTTCCAGAACGCTGCGTGCGGCGTGCGCACGCGAGCAGAGCGAGCGGGACTGACGCTGAGATGACTACACAGGGTGGACAGGTGCGCAAGGCGCGCGTCGGCGACGCCGAGCGGATCCGGGAGCTGATCAATTACTGGGGCAAGCGGGACGAGATGCTCCTGCGGCCGCTCTCGGAGATCTACGACTTCCTGCGCGATTTCGCGGTGTGGGAAGAGAACGGCCGCGTGCTCGGCACCGCCGCCCTGCACGTCGATTGGCGCGACCTGGCCGAGCTACGATCGCTCGCCGTCGATCCGGGCGAGCAGGGGCGCGGCATCGGCTCGGCCCTTGTGGGCACCTGCCTTGCCGAGGCGCGCGAGCTGGGCATCGCGCGCGTCTTCGCGCTCACGTACCGGCCGGGCTATTTTGCGCGGTTCGGCTTCGGCGAGTGCTCGAAGGACGAGCTGCCGCGCAAGGTCTGGAACGACTGCATCCGCTGCCCCAAGTTCCCCGAGTGCGACGAGACGGCGCTCATCGTCGAGCTCGACGCGTCGAACAGAGCGCAGGAGGCCTCGCGATGAAATGCCCCTTCTGCAAGGCGCCTGACTCGAAGGTCATCGACTCGCGCGGCTCGAGCGACGGGTTCGTGATCCGGCGGCGGCGCGAATGCAATGGGTGCCGCGCGCGGTTCACCACGTATGAGCGCGTCGAGCACGCACCGCTGCGCGTGCTCAAGCGCGACGACCGGCGCGAGGACTTCGACCGCGGTAAGCTGCGGCGCTCGATCGAGATCGCCTGCCGCAAACGGCCCGTGCCGACCGACGCGATCGAGAGCGCCGTCGCGCTGATCGAAAACGAAGTTGCCGATACCTTCGGCCGCGAGATCGACTCGAAGCAGCTCGGACAGCTCGTCATGCGCGAGCTGCGCAAGCTCGACGAGGTCGCCTACGTCCGGTTCGCGTCCGTGTACCGCGCGTTCGAGGACGTCGACGAGTTCGTCGACGAGGCGAAGCGGGTCGAAACCGTCCGCCGCGACGACGCCATCCGGCGCCGCAGCGGCGACCTGTTCGACGAGCGCTCGTGAGCGTTTCCCCCGCCGGGACGAGCGGTGCGCGCTTTGGCAGCGGCCGTCCTCGTGCGCACGGCCCTTGAGACGACGACAGCGCTGTAATACGCTGAGATGAAGGACGCACCGGGACTGTGGCCGCACGGCGTCGGGCCGATCAGTTCCGGGAGACACGAGGGCAATGAGCCCGTTGCGTGCAGGAAAGAGCTATCGGACGAGTGCTCTGCCAGGCGGCGTCTGCCGGCGCGCGGCCTTGGTGCTCGTCGTCGCTGCGGCCACAGCCTCGGCCCCGCGTGACGCCGGGTCCGAGCCGGCGCAGCCGGAGAAAGGCCCGGTGATCGACCCGTCAGGGCCCGGGATCTGGCAGTCGAGGTCGGTCGAAACCCGGACGGTGAAGCCGAACGCGCTGTCGCGGGCGCGTGCGTTGTCGGAAGCGGCGGCGACCGGCCCGCCGCCGGCGGTGCCTGGGCGCCGTCCCTCGCTGGCCGACAACAGTACGTTCATGTACTTCCCGCCGGTGCGCAAGCAGCAGATCGGCGACTGCACGTCCTGGTCGTCGGCCTACTACTACAACACCTACACGCAGGCGCGCGACGAGGGACTCAATGCCGCGAGCAACGACCCCGACGTGATCTGCAGCCCGCGGTTTTTGTTCTGCCTGATCAGCAAGGGCCACTTCGGCGCCGAGTGCACCGAGCACGCGATGAACCGGCTCGCCGACTTCGGATGCGCCACCCTTACGTTGCACCCCGTCGAGAAGGACTACCGCGAGTGGCCCACCGAGACGGCCTGGGTCGGCGCGCTGCAGAACCGCACGGGGACGACGCACACGATCCGGGCCGACAGCCCCGCCGGCCTCGAGCTGATCAAGCAGCACATCGCCAACGGCAACTGCGCGGTCAGCCGCGCCGTGGTGGCGAGCAACTTCCCCCCGTACCCTGACGACGAGCAGCCGGGGATCGACAACCGAGTCTGGTACTCGCGCGAGAACGGCCCGCGGTTCCGCCACTCGCTGTGCATCGTCGGCTACGACGACAACCGCTCGTATACGGACCACCGCGATGGGGAAACGCATCGCGGCGCGTTCCTCGTCGTCAACAGCGAGGGAGCCGACTGGGGCTGGCACAACAGCACCGAGCGCGGCACCAAGGGCTTCTTCTGGCTGGCTTACACGATGTTGCTCGAAGGCCAGTTCGGCTACTACGACGACTCGTGGCCCGGGCGCGACCCGTCCTACGACAACGCGCCGTATCCCGAGGTGTACTACAACGACGACCGGCGGCAGTATCGGCCCCGGCTGTTCGCGGTGGTGGGCATCAACCACGCCACGCGCAACAAGCTCACCTTCGCCGGCGGCGTCGCCGACGCGCGTCGCCGGCTCGAGTTCCGGGGCCCCGACGCGATCGAGCCGACCGACGTGGGTGAGATCGCGATCAGCGACGACAACCGCGTCGCCGTTGACCTGACCGACGGGGCGGGGCTGCTGACGCGGGCCGTGCCGGGATACGTGGTCGTGTCCTTGACTGTGGACGCCTCGGCCGAGACGAGTGGTACGATCACGAGCGCCGTCTTCTTCGGCGACGTCGATGGGGACAGCTTCTACGCGACCCTCATCTCGACCGATCCCGTTGTCACGGTGCCGCCCGGCACGACGGGCTACGCGGCGGTCCACACGACGCCCGCCCGGTAGCGGGCGCCCGGCCTGCGTCGGTCTGCGCTTTGAGCTGATGCCCCATTCGGCGACGGACGGTCTAGAACGTCGGCGACCACGCGTCTTGCCGGTCACCGTGCAGCGTTGTCACCACGTACCAGAACTCCTTGGCCGAACGCGGCGGAAGCTGGACAGTGAACTTGACAGTGTCTTTGTCAACGGTCTCGAACTGGTCGAATGCGCCGCTCTTCTCGATGGTCCAGTACTGGGTGCCGAAGTTCCGCTTGATCTCGACTTCCACGGCGATGTCGCGCGTATTCTTGGCGACGATCTTGTAGCGCCGTATCTCGTCCCAGCCCCTGATCGTACCTTTGTTTGAGAACATGTAGTTCGTGGTCGAGTACTCCATGAGCGTGGCCTCGACGATCACGTTCTCGACCAGGCCCAGGTTCAGCTCGACGTCCTCACAGACGGGGATGTATTTGAACGCCGACTGGCTCGTGTAGGAAAGGTGTCCGTCGGCATCCACCGTTCGGTAGGCCTTCAGCCGGCCGCCCGGGATGGGCGTCTCGCCGAGATTGTGTTCCTCATCGTTCTTGAAGCTCAGGAAGCGGACAACCTGGTTTTCGTAGCGCTCTTCCTCGTACTTGTAGAGATTCACGACGGGGACTTCGGCGACGTCGAAGCTCGGCAGGCGTTTCGACCAGCCGTGTGGGATCGTCTCCGTGCCCTCGATCGTGTAGAGGAAGTACTCACTGAGGCCCTCTTTCCTGATCTCTTTCCTCAAGCCGTAATCGTATTTCGCAGCGTCCTTGATTTCCCTCTCCAGCGTGGCGCGCGCTGCGGAAGGGGCCTTTGCTCCCCAGAAGCCGACTTCCTGTCCGGGCCGGCCGAACGGATACTGCAGACGTGCGAGGAAGGCGATCTGGTCGAGAATGTGCACCTTGCCGACGATGAGACGAACCTGCGCGTTCTCGTAGTCCTCGCCGCTGTTGTTGGTGACCACCACGTAGCCCTGCAGGCGCATTGTCTTCTCGTCGTGGGTCAACGTGCCCATGTAGAACGCGCGCCAGGACAGGCCGCTGGTCAGGTACGTGATCTCGACGGGAACCTCGCCGCTCATGTCGCTCGAGATGTTCCACACGCCGAGGTCCCTCACTCGCGGCGGGTACGTCAGGTCGAAGACGTCGATCTTGTCTGCATGCGCCGTCGGCAGCATCTCCAGGCTGGTCGGGTCAATCAGCGTGTTCGTCCAGGAAAACTGAAGCCTGTTGACGCCCCGTCTCAGCGTAAGTGCGCGCGTTTCGCGGGCCAGTGTCAGGTCGGCCGAGTTGTAGATCGTCAGTTGGACCGTGTCGCGTGTCGGCAACGTTACGAGGTCTACCTTTGCCGCCGCCGGCGATGCGAGCATCCACAGCAGCAGTATCGTAACCACGAGGTGTTTCATGGTTCTTCTCCTTCTATTGGTTGCTGGCACGTGGCACCTGCCGCAGGTTCAGCCGCGTGTACTGCATGTCGAGTGTGACTGTGCTCGGGCCGTTCTCGTCGCGTGCCGGCAGTGCGATCTCGAACTTGATCGTGAAGGCATCCTCGCGAACGTAGTCGAGGTTGCACTTAACCATCCGCCACTGGCCGGGAATCTCCTCGATCAGCGTGAGCACAGCCGGCGTGTCTTTGAAGTTCTCGATCTTCGCGGTGATCGCCTCGTCCATGTCGTGCAGGACGATGTCGCCGTAGACCGAGCGTCGGATGTTGACCATCTGCTCGCGCATCTTGCGCTGCGTCACGACGATGTCGCGGCTGTCGCCGACGTAGAGCTCCATGGCCTCGCCAACCGGCACGAGGGGACTGACGTCCTCGCCGAGCATGATCGTGCTCCCGTGGCCGTCGTGCTGGAAGACGCGCGCCTTGCCGCCCCACAGGGCGAACTCGCCCAGCGTGCTCTCGGCGGTGTTGTGGATGCGATACGTGACGGGGATGCCGACGTTTCGGTTCTCGAGTTCCTCCGGGTCCCACGGCAGCGTGCGCGCGTCGAACGTCCAGACCTTCGTGATCGGCACCTCGGCGCGTTTGAGGAAGAGCAGTTGCCTCGTCTCCTCATGGCGCAGGCCGCGCTCGAACGCTTCCCCGTAGTCGAGCAACACGCGCGCCGAGTCGAAGTCCTCGCCGGAGAAATTGCGCAGCACGATGAAGCTTCTCAGCGCGACCTGAGTTTCGTCCTTGTCGGCGACAGCCTTGTAGGTGATGAGCCGATCGATGTTGCCGAGCAGATAGCTGATGCGAACGCTCTCCTCGACGGCGTCCGTGCAGGCGATCTCCCACACGAGCGCCGCTTCGTTGGGCGGATAGCTCACGTTGAGCAACGTCACGTCCTCGGGGTGGTCGAGCACCTGGAGGCGGATCGAGTCGATGTCGATGCCGACACCGTTCCACGAGAAATCGACCTTGTTGAGGCCCTTCTGGAGCGTCAGGACGCGTTCCTCCTCGACGAGCGTGGCCTGGCGGTTGTCGAGCCGGACGATCGTGGCCGCTCGCTCCGGAAGCGCCGCCATCTTGATCCTGGCGTCCGCGAAGCCGACGCTGAGGAGCAGCACTGCGGCTGCGAGAGACGCCCTTCGGAATTGCCGTGTAATCATTGTTGGACTCCTTGTGTAAACGAGCCTGCTTGGCGCAACGCATTGCACAGTGGGTTCGATTCGCGAATCCGACAGATGTTCCACAACACGATTCGTGCGCTGGCTGATCTGAGCACTCCAACGTGCCGAATTGACAGGGAGGGCGGGTCGAGCTGAGACGCTGCCCGCCTCTTTGTGCGGCGGTCTCCAGAGGTGCTTGACATCGTGGCGCCGGCGCCTGACAGTCGGTTCGTGTCGAGGTCGACCATGAAGCACGAGGCGAAATACGGGGTGGTGCTCGAGGACGGGCGGATCCAGTGCCGGCTCTGTCCGAAGGACTGCACACTCAAGGACGGGCAGTTCGGGTTCTGCAAGACGCGCACGAACGAGGGCGGCCGGCTCGTCACTATCATCTACGCCGAGGTGACTGGCTGTCACGTCGACCCGATCGAGAAGAAGCCCCTCTACCACTACTACCCGAGCAAAGAGATCCTGAGCCTCGGCACGAAGGGGTGCAACTTCGGCTGCGTCTTCTGCCAGAACTGGCAGATCGCCCAGCGGGTCGATGCGCCGTCGGAGCGCCTGATGCCTGAGGCCGCGGTGGGGCTCGCGCTGCGGCACGGCTCGTTCGGGATCGCCTACACGTACACCGAGCCGCTCGTCTGGTTCGAGTACGTACTCGACACCGCCGTGCTGGCGCACCAGCATGGCCTCAAGAACGTGCTCGTGACCAACGGGTTCATCAATCCCGAGCCGCTCGACGAGCTCATCCCGCACGTCGACGCGGCCAACATCGACGTCAAATCGTTCGACCCCGAGTTCTACCGGCGCTACTGCCACGGCGAGCTCGAGCCCGTGCTGCGCACCGTGGCCCGTGTGCGGCCGCACTGGCACGTCGAGCTGACCCACCTCATCGTGCCGTTCAAGGCGGACGCGGAGCTCCTCGACGACGTGCGCCGGATGCGCGACTGGGTGGCCGGCGAGCTCGGGGCCGACACGCCCCTGCACTTCTCGCGCTACTTCCCGCACCACAAGCTCGATCTGCCGCCGACGGACGAGGCGCTGCTGGTGAGGGCGCGCGAGATCGCGCTCGAGAAGCTCGAGCACGTCTACCTCGGCAACGTCTATTCCGACACGGGCGCGAACACGGTCTGCCCGGGCTGCGGCGCGCTGCTCATCGAGCGGCTCGGGTATCGCACCGTCGTGCGCGGCGTGAGCGACGGCGCGTGCACCTCGTGCGGGCGGCGCGTCAACGTCGTCGGTGTGTAACGGCGGCCGCGGCCGGCCACGCGGCGGGCATCACGAACCAGCGGTTTCCTGGAGCACCTTGCCGTCGAGCAGGTGGATGATGCGCTGGCAGCGCTCGGCGATGCGCTCGTCGTGCGTGATCAACACGATCGTGCGGCCCGCCTCGTGGAGCTGGCTGACGACGGCGAGGATCTCGTCGCCCGAGTGGCTGTCGAGGTTGCCGGTCGGCTCGTCGGCGAGCAGGAGCACGGGGTCGTTGACCAGCGCGCGGGCGATGGCGACGCGCTGCATCTGGCCGCCGCTCAGCTCGTTCGGGCGGTGGTGCAGCCGGTCGCCGAGGCCGACCTGCTCGAGCAGCTCGATGCAGCGGGCGCGCCGGTTGTGCGGGTGCGTGCCGCCGTAGAAGAGCGGCACCTCGGTGTTCTCGAGCACGGTGAGCTGGGGGATCAGGTGGAAGGTCTGGAACACGAAGCCGATCATGCTGTTGCGGATGGCGCTCAGCTCGTCGTCGTTGAGCTCGGCCACGTTCTGGCCCATGAGCAGGTAGTCGCCGGCCGTGGGCCGGTCGAGACAGCCGAGCAGATAGAGCAGCGTCGACTTGCCCGAGCCCGAGGCGCCCATGATGCCGAGCATCTCGCCGCGCTCGATGCGCAGATCGAGCCCGTCGAGCGCGCGCACCTCGCTCTCGCCCATCGTGAAGACGCGGTGCAGGTTGCGCGCCTCGACGACGGGGCCGTCGTAGTCGGGATTGACGAGCGGGTTCGCGTCGTTCATGGTGCCGTGCGCTAGTCCATTCGTGCCGTCGGGTCGTACTGGTAGACTTGGTCGTCCTCGTTCAGCCCCGTCTCGACAACGACGAAGCTGTTGTTCGATGCTCCGAGCGTGACCTGGCGCTTCTCGTAGCCCGACGCGGTGCGCACGTAGCAGAACCGCTCGTCGGGCTTGCCCGGCTCGATACGCACGGCCTCGATCGGGACCAACAGCACGCCGGGAATCTCGTTGACGAGAACATCGACGCGAGCCGACACGCCGGGGCGGAGATCGATGTAGGTGCCTTCGATGTCGACGGCGACGTCGAAGACTTTGACGCCCTCGCTTCGCCACCCATCGCGTTCGCGTGCGAGCGCGCCGATACTGGCCACTGCGCCCGTGTAGTCCTTATCGAGAACGCGGATGGTGGCCGGCAGGCCCTTCCTGATCTTCGGGAAGTCGGACTCGTGGACCCGGATCGCGACCTGCATCTTGGTCACGTTCGGCAGCGTGATCACGACCTGGCCTTTGTAGACGTTGGAGCCGACGCTGATCTCGGCCTCTTCGTTCCCCCACCGCCGGCGTCCAGCGCTGCCCTCGCCGTAGATGACGAGGCCGTCGGACGGGGCGATAAGCTCCATCTTGGCGAGCTGCTCCGTGACTTCCTTTTCTTTCTCGACCTGACTCTCGTAGAGGCGCTTGGCCCTCTCGAGGTCGGCGTCGGCGTCGGCCAGGTTCTGCGGGTAAATGTACTCCTCGTACAGCTGGCGCGCGAGTTTGGCCGTGTCGTGGTTCATCTCCGCTTCGGCGACGGCGATCTGCGCGTCCCGCAGCTCGCTTTCGCTGTAGACGTCCTTGTATTCCTCACGCGGCCGCAGGGCGAGGGCCTTCTCGTAACGGGCGCGCGCCTTCTCAACCTCGAACTCGAGCTTCTTGAGCTGTTGCGGCCCGTCGGCCTTGAGGACCTTGAGCTGGCCCTCGGCGTTCTGGTAGTTGGCCTTGAGCGTGATGAGGTCGAGCTCAAGCGATTCGAGGAACGTCTCGAGCTGGGTCTTGTCGAGCTCGACGAGCTTTGTGCCCTTCCTGACGAAGGTGCCCTCGTCGATGATCCAGACGATCTTCGCCTGCGCGTCGATGTCGGCGACGACCTTCTCGCTCTCCTTGGCGGCGAGCTCGCCGTCCTCGGTGATCACGATGCGCAGCGTGCCTTTCTTGACCGTGTAGAGCCCGCCGGCTGCCACGCGCTTGGCGCGATACACGAGTATCATCGTGACGATCAGCGCGAGCACGAGGGCGCCGCCGACCGAGAAGAACAACAGCACGCGGCGCCCGTTCGCGCCGAGAAGCTGCTTCGAGCCACGGCTGCTCATCTTGTTTCCTCCCGCCACCGGTCCGGATCGAGCAGGCCGGCGTCCTTCCTCAGTTGAAGGGTCGCGATGATGTGGTCGATCTGCGCCCGGTCGTGCGCGTTCTTGGCGTCGAGCAGCTCGTTCGACGCCTCGACCACGTCGCGGTTCGAGATCGTGCCCCGCTCGTACTCGGCGTCCGCCCGCCTCAGTCGCTTGGTGGCCGTCAGGACGTTGAGCTTCTGAATCAGGACGGTGATCTCGGCCCGGTGCAGCTCGCTGATGGTGCTGCGCACGTCGAGAAGCACCTGATCGCGCACCCGGCTCGCTCGACGCTGCGAGCGGCCGTAGGCAAGCAATTGCCGCCGGTACGTGGTCCGCTCGGCGACGCGATCGAGCGGGATCTCGTAGGCAAGACCGACCGACCACTCGGGCGCCCCGAGTTCCTGGTCGTCGAACGAGGTGGCCGATTCGGTCGAGTAGCCGACGCGTGCCGCGAGCGCCAGATCGCCGCGCAGGTTGTTGCGGGCGATCCGCAGGGCGCGGCGAGCGTCCTCGGCCTCGTCGCCGGCCGTTCTCAGGTCAAGCCGGTTGGCGAGCGACGCGGCGACGTGCTCGTCGAGCACTTCCGCGACCGGTCGGCCCGACTGGGCCAGCTCGTCGTCCTCGATTCGAAGCCCCTCGAGCAATACGAGCTCCTCGGGCGAGGCACCTTCCCGGGCCGACTCGAGCTCGTCGTCGAGCTCGAGCTCCCTGGGCACGCTCAGTCGGAGCTCCAGCACCGGCTCGTACGGCAGGTCGCCGCGCGTAGAGGCGACGAGCTCGACGCGCCGCTCCATCGGCAGGCCGAGGCTGAGCTTGAAGCTGTCGAGCTGCAGTTCGTATCGCCGCTGGGAGTCGCTCAGGTCGTTGCGCGCTCGCGACAGGTCGAGCGTGGCGCGCAGCTTGTCGATGGGCGTGGCGCTGCCCGTCGACCAGGCCGCCACCGTGCGCCTCACCAGGTCGAGCGCGCGGTCGACCTTCTCCTGCTGGTTCTGGATCTGGAGCTGCTGCTGCACGAGCCGGTAGTACTGCGACACGATATCGATGAGGAACTGCTGCTCGAACAGGATCAGGTCGCGGCCGGCGTAGACCAGGTCGCGCTCGGCCTGGGTGAGGTCCTCGCGCGCGACGAGCCGGCCGGCGCCGCGCAGCAGCGGCTGCTCGATCGACACGCTCACCGAGGAGCCGTACTCGTCGTCGGCTCCCGTTGCGTGCGAGCCTGAGCTGCCGGCGCTCAGCCGGAGCTCGGCGCCCGTGAGCAGGCGTTTGGCCATCTCGATGGAGCCGGACTCGGCGGTGATCTCGTCCGAGTCGGTCTCGGTCGAGACCGTGCTCGTCCAGAGCCGGCCGTAGCCGTGTCGCTGGAGCGAGGTGGCCAACTCCTGGAGGATGAAGCTCTCCTCCTCGTTGAGGAACTCGAAGCTCTTCTGCATGCCGAGATCGATGCAATCGTCGAGCGCGAGCTCGAGCGGCTCGGTCGGCCCGGCACTGGCCGACTCCGTGGCCGGCTCCGTGCCCGTCGCCCCGGCCGTCATCGCAGCGGCCACGGCTGCAATCAGCCACATGCGGGCCGAACAGACGGAGGCAAGATCCGTTCTTCTCATTGCTTCGCGCTCCAGAGTCGTGCACCTGCCCCGTGCGTCCGGGGAGAAAGCGCTTGTCCGCCCGGGCGGCCGACGCCTATAGTTGAACGCCGAGCGCCTCTGGTTGGTTTCGGTATAATGCAATGCCGCTTCAAGGCGCAGCGGCACACGGCCGGGGCGCCTACCCAATGAAACTATACCACAGCTACATCTTGCGCAAGGTGGCCCTTGCGCTCGTGGTGAGCGCGCTGGTGTGCTCGCTGGCGCTCGCCGTGCTCTCGATCGTCCGGCTCGGCAAGGACCGCACGCTGGGCATTCCGCCGCTGCTCGTGCTCAGGCTGCTGGTGCACTACAACGTGTTCTTGTCGATCTACTCGGTCCCGATCTCGATGCTCATCGCGTGCCTGCTGGTGTTCGGGCGGCTCTCGGCCGACAACGAGCTTATCGCCCTGCGGGCCACCGGCGTTGCGCCGGTCCGCACGTTCTCGACCGCGCTCGGGCTGGGCCTGGTGCTGTCGCTCGGGATGCTGTGGCTCAACGGCTGGGTGGCGCCGCGCAGCCACGAAGCGCTGGCGAAGCTGCGGTTCGATGCGTTCAGCCTCGATGCGTTCTTCACCCCCGGCCGGACCATCCACCTGAAAAACTACAGCATCCACGTCGGCGCCCGGAACAAGGGGCTGCTCGAGCGCGTCACGATCGTCCAGGGCTCACCCGGCGGGCGCACCACGACGATCGAGGCCGAGTGGGGCGAGATCATCGATCGCCGCAGCGAGGGCAAGGTGCAGCTCGACCTGTGCGAGGTCGAGCTCTTCGTCAAGGACAAATCACCCCCCGCCGCAGGAGGGACCCCCTCCGCAGAAGAGGTCGCCTCGGACGGGGACACGCCTGCGGACGACGCTCCAGCCGAGAGCGGCCCCGAGGGCGAGGCTGGACCGAGCGAGGCACCTGAAGACACCACGCAGCTTGTGCGCGAGCGGGCCAAGCTGTACCAGGTCGTGTTCGACTTCGAGGATATCAAGTCGCGCGCCGGTCGGCTCGCGGACAAGGACGACCTGAACGTGCGCGAGCTGCTCGCGCGCCGCGTCGTCGTGCGGCGCCAGGGCGATCTGGCGCTTGCCGGCGCGTACGCGTTCGAGTTCAATAAGCGGCTCGTGTTCTCGCTGACGCCGCTGGTGTTCGCGTTCATCGGCGTGCCGCTCGGCGTGCGCGTGCATCGCGGCGAGCGCAGCCTCGGCTCGGCGATGGCCGTGTTGGTGGCGATCACGTATTTCTTGGTGATTATCGGGATCGAACAGGGGATCACAGTGGGCGGCGTCGTGCCGAGCATCCTCGTGTGGGTGCCGTGCGTCGGCTTTCTTGTGCTCGGGGTGCTGCTGATGGTACGGGTGAATCGCGGACGATGATCCGGCGGCTCGACAGGTACGTGCTGGCGCGGTTTGCCGCGGCGTTCGGCATCGTGGCGCTCGTGTCTGTCGTGCTGTTCGTGCTGTTCGACTTCTCGCTGCGTGCGGCTCGGTTCGTGCAGAGGGGTTTCACGCTGCTGCGAGTGCTCCAGTTCTACCTCTACTACGTGCCCGAGCTGGCCGTGCTGCTCGTGCCCGTCGTGGTGACGCTGTCCTTGGCGTGGAGCATCGGGCGGCTCGCGCGCAACAACGAGATCATGGCGATGCGCGCGACGGGCCTCAGCCCGGCCCGGATCGCCGCGCCGCTCCTGATCGGCTGCGCCGCGCTGGCGTGCGTGGTGTTCGTGCTCAACGAGCGGGTGGCGACGCGCACGCACGAGTACATCCTCGAGGAGCACAAGATGCTCTACCGCAAGCCGGCGAAGGAGGTGCTCCCGTCGCAGTTCTTCTACACCGACGACAAGCAGGGCAAGCTGCACTTCGAGCGCTACCGCGTCGGCGACAAGGTGATGGAGGGGGTCAGTTGGGGGCGCCCGGCAACGGCCGACTCGCCCCGGCTCCACGTCTCGGGCGAGCGGGCCGAGTGGCTCGGCGGGCAGTGGTGGCTGTTCGACGTCAAGGTGACGCGCATCGACCGGCATGGCAACGAGGAGAGCTCACCTCGGCGCGCCAAGCGGATCATGTATGAGTGGGAGCTGTCGCCCGATTACATCACGGGCGAGAAGGAGCCGCCCGCCATGACGCTCGGCGAGCTGAACCGCGCCATTCGGCGCGACGAGCAGACGCAGCCCGAGCGCGCGCGCGAATACAGGCTCGAGCGACACGTCAGGGTCGTGCTGCCGGTGCTCACGATGCTGATGGTCCCGGTCTGCTTCCCGCTCGTGGCAAAGCCGGGCGCCGGTGGACGCCGCGCTGTCGCGGCGCTGGGTGCGAGCCTGGTGGTGTGTTTCGGCTACTTCGTGTTCTATACGGCCTTGGTGGCCGTCGTGCGCAAGTGGGTCGGGTTCCCGCCGCTCGTGTGGCTGCCGAATCTGAGCTACGGCACGGCGGGCGTGGTGATGTTCCTGAGAATGCGCTAGTGGTGCGTCTCATAAGTTCCTTCACTCAGAAGGGCTGACTGTGGTATCGGTTTGGCTG